>DASXYO010000072.1:0-16862 GCA_036502465.1 Chthoniobacterales bacterium | reverse complement strand
ATCGAGGAGATCAATTCCGATCGCGACAAGTTGATCGCCAACATCGCGAGCGGCGTCGAAGTCGAACTCAAGAAAGTCGGCCTGCGATTGATCAACGTAAACATCCAGGACGTGACCGACGTTTCCGGTTACATCGACGCGCTTGGCCAGGAAGCGGCTTCGAAAGCGATCAACGAAGCGCGCATCAAAGTCGCGCAAGCCGATCGCGACGGACAGATCGGCGCGTCGGAAGCGCAGCGCGATCAACGCATCCAGGTCGCAAACGCGAACGCGACCGCGACCAAGGGCGAAAACGTGGCGGCGGTTGAGATCGCGAATTCCAGCGCGGAACGCCGGACGAAGGAAGCCGAAGCGGAGCGGCTCGCTTCCGCCGCGGAAAAAGTGGCGCACGCCCGCGCGCTGGAGGAAGCCTATTCCTCCGAACAAAAAGCCGAGTCGCAGCGCGCCGAGCGCGACAAGGCCACGCAATACGCCAACGTCGTCGTGCCGGCGGAAATTTCGCGCGATCGGCTGCTTGTCGAAGCCGAAGCGCAGGCCGAGCAAACGCGCCGCACCCAGCAAGGCGCGGCCGATGGTCAGCGCGCCGTCAAACAAGCCGAAGCGGACGGTCTCCTGTTTGTCCGGAAAGCCGAGGCCGAAGGACTCAAGGCGCGTCTGCTGGCGGAAGCGGAAGGCGCCCAGGCGATCCTGACGAAAAAGGCGGCCGGTTTCCGCGACCTGATCGAGACTTGCGGCGGTGCGAACGGCGCGCAAAACATGCTGATCACCGAGCAACTGCCCAACCTCGTCCACGAGCAGGTCAATGCGATTTCCAATTTGAAGATCGATAAGGTGACAGTCTGGGACAGCGGCAAAAACGCCGATGGCAAAACCGGAACCGCGGATTTTCTGTCCGGCTTGATCGGCGCTTTGCCGCCGCTGCACGAGCTGGCGCGCAACGCCGGGCTCGATTTGCCGACCTACCTTGGGAAACTCCAGGAAGAGGCTCGCAACCAGCAATCCCCGACGAGAAGAGCGGAGGAGACGACGGAGAAGCGCACGCCGCCACCGAAGTCGAACGCCTAGGATTTGTTAGGCAACACAGAATGCCGCAGCGCGAGCGATACCTTTTCGTCTGCACCAATCTGCGGAGTGAAGACGACCCGCGCGGATCGTGTGCCGCCCGGGGCTCCGCCGAAGTCAGGCAAGCCCTGAAGGAGCAACTCGCCGCCGCCGGCCTCGCGAGCGGGAAGGCGCGTGTCTGCACCAGCAGTTGCCTCGATCAATGCTCGAGCGGAGTCACGGTCCTCGTCGAACCGGATCATTTCTTTTACGGCCGAGTAACCCTGGGCGACGTGCCCGAGATCGTTAGGGCGCTGTCCCGCGGAGAGCGGGTAGAGCGTCTGATTCTGAGCGCGGAGGACCTGGCGCGAGGATGAACTCAGCAACAATCATGTCCCGTGCGCAAAATCGCAGTGGATTGGTCGTCGTTACCGGGCAAGTTACCCGACATTTTATGAAGCGAATTCTGATTCTCCTTTGCCTCGCGCTGGTGTTATTTCAAGCGGGCTGTGCCATCGGACCGCCGATCGATCAGCAGACCCTCGAACAGCAGAACAGGGCTCAGTCGGAAAAAAAGGCCGATACCTTCGCCCGCGGGCTCGCGCAGTAATCCGGTCGTGCTGCCGGCACGATCAGTTTGAAAGTTCCCGCCGGCCGCTCGATAGAATTCGATGACCAACTATCTGATTTCTCGTCGTTTGATTCAGCTCGGCGCTCTCTTTCTGATCGGTGACGGAGTAATGGGCCTGCTCAAGCCGCGTTGGCACTCGCTTCTTTGGCACTTTGGCCCTCAGCTGGCGCGGGCTGCGACGGAAGAACTCGCGGAGCATCCAAATACCGCCCGAGCTGTTTACTTCGCGGAAGCCGCGATCGGCGTGGCGCTGGCGTCGTGCCAAACCCCAGAGGTCGAATAGTCCGCGACGCACTGCCCGCCAGGCCTAAAAATCCCGCAGACCCCGCTTCAGTTCCCAGACGCGCAACGCGGCAAGAAGCAGCCTTCTGGTTCGCGCCATGGTGCCGACTGCCGGATAACGAGGCTCAATGTGAGGTTCTTCGACTTTTAGCGGCCGGGCGTTCTTCGTCCGGCGCTTCGCGGCCGGTTTGAGCGGACGGCGACGCATAGAGGCTGGAGGTGAAGTGGCGTTGTCATCGGATAAGGGCGAATTCATTTTTCAGGTCGCCTGGGGCGAACCTCCCATCGGAATCTCCAGTAGATATTACGAAGCGCGGATGCCGCTTCTCACAAACGACGTTGGCGGGTGGTTGTTACATTCAGGTCACAAGAAAGGAACAGTTTCGCAAAATCGGTGGCAGAGGGCGCGACTTTGAACCGCCGCAGCGAGCGCAACGAAACCGGGCTAGCTGCGAATTCCCTGCTTCAGCTCCCAAACCCGCAACGCCGCCAGGAGCAAATTCCGCGTCCGGGTGAGCGTGCCGGCCGCTGGCCGCTTCACCTCATCCTCGGGATCTGTCACGACATGCGCGCGCCGGGTCTTCGATGGCCGCCGGACGCGGTTTGGCGGAGTGGAGTTGCTCCCGTTTTGCGCTTCCGAAATCGCCCCGCTGCCCGCGTGAATCTTCCTCGAATTCATTCCGGTTACGCAAAGCATCTTGCAAGCCAGAGAGGCGGCGCGGCCGAAATCAATCGATCGCGGAAGACCTGCTTCATGCCCTTTCCCTCTGAAAGCGCGCGAAAATCAGTGGTCGCCGCCGAGCAATCGAGGCGCGGACTACCGGCGCGGGATGAAAATGACTGGATTCATTCCTGCGCCATTTGCATCAAATTCGAGCCAGTTGTGATTGACCTCGTCCGCGGCATTCAATCGCCTCGACGGAGCCTCTTGCACGTATGAATTATGTTGACTTAAGAGCCTCCAATCGATCACTCTCCTCGCATCGCCGGACCCGTGAATTGGACTCCAACTCTTGTCTTTAGAGCCGGCACCGATTTCTAGATTAATTCACAACGCCACAACCAAGGGGCACCCCTTTTATGGACAATCCTACTCGCATCTTCACGCGCGAAATTCGCAAAGATCACGGCATCATCACGAAACTTTCCTGTGCGCTACTCGCGCTCGCCTTGTCTCTCGCGAGCGGCCTGGCGCATGAACCCGGCGACGGGCCGCGCTTCAAGGCAAACTCAGCCGCAAAAATCGCCGCGACCGCGCCGCAACCCGCGGCATCGGCCGTCACGGATGGCCTTTGGACCACCCTGGCGTACGAGATGCCGATTAATCCGATCCACATCGCCCTCATGCAAACCGGCAAGGTGCTGGTAGTCGCGGGATCGGAGAATACGCTCTCCGAACATCAGGCCGGGCAATATTACGCCGCGGTCTGGGATACTCAGGCGGGGACTTTCGCGGTGCAGAACCTCCTTTGGGATGTCTTTTGCAACGGTATGGCTCACCTGCCAGATGGTCGCATACTCGTGGTGGGCGGGAGCAGTGCACTGGCGCCTCCTTACGGCGACTCCAGAGCGACAGTCTTTGATCCGGCCACGTCGAAATTCACGCAGGTCGAGAGCATGGCTCACGGCCGCTGGTATGCCAGCGTACTCGAGCTAAACGATGGCGGCCTGATGACTTTCTCCGGCATCACGGAAGAGAATTATTCCGCCCCCGCCGACGACACGGGACGAGGACCGCACAACAAGGATGTCGAAATTTACGGTATCGGCACCGGTTGGAGCCCTGAATATGAGGCTACGTGGACGCCACCGCTTTATCCTCGAATGCATCTGTTAACTGATGGAACTGTCTTCTACTCCGGCGAAACGACGAGCTCGAACATCTTTGATCCCACGACCAAGACTTGGACATTGAGCGTCGCCAAGACGGTCTACACGGGACAGCGGCCCGGCGGGTCATCCGTCCTTCTGCCCCTCCGCCCGAGCGACGCTTACCGGGCGCGCGTCATGATCCTGGGAGGAGATCATCCCGCGACTGCGACCACGGAGGTGATCGATTTTTCAGCGACCAAGCCCGCCTGGCGGATGCTGGCCCCCATGTCGCTGCCCCGGGTGCGCATGAATGCTGTTTTGCTCCCGACGGGCAAGGTGCTCGCGCTCGGCGGATCGTCGATCGATGAGGATCCCAACACGGCGAGTCTTGCCACCGACCTTTTCGACCCGGTCACTGAGACCTGGACATCGGCAGGCGTCGCCGTGTATCCGCGCCTCTATCACTCCGGCGGTTTGCTCCTTCCCGACGCGACCGTAGCCGTGGTGGGAAGCAATCCGGCCAAGGGCACCTACGAAAAGAATATTGAAATTTATTCTCCGGCTTACCTGTTCACGGTCGACCAGAATGGCAATGTCATTCCGGCAACCCGCCCGACCATCACTTCGGTGCCCGCCGAGCTCGGTTATGGCAGCCCCTTTACGATCTCCACGCCGGATGCAGCCAATATCTCTTCCGCGGTCCTCGTAAAGTTGGGCTCACCGACGCACTCGTTCGATTTCGATCAACGCGTGGTCGGCCTGAGCTACACGACCGCGACCGGCGCACTCAACGCAACGGCGCCACCGAACAGTTCTATCGCGCCGCCGGGCTATTACATGGTTTTTGTCATCAACCAAGCCGGCGTTCCCTCGCTCGCCAAATTCCTGCATCTGAGCCCTTACCCAAATGATCTCCCGCCCAAGGGCAGCATCAGCTCTCCGGCCACGGACGTGTCCATTTCGCCGGGCCAATCGGTGAACTTTGCAGGCAGCGCGACCGACCCGGATGGAACCGTCACATCCTACTCGTGGGTTTTCCCGGATGGCACCCCTGCGTCGAGTTCCGTGCCGACACCGGGTTTGGTGACCTTTTCCGACGTTGGGACATACGTTTGCTCGCTCACCGCTCGCGATGAATTCGGGGTGAATGACCCCAGTCCTCCCACCCGCACCGTCACGGTGCAAATGTCAACGCTCCAACTTCTCTTCACCGCGCCTGCTCCAGGGTCCACGGTGAGGGGAAAGACCGTCAAGGTCTCTCTCAGCGCCAACGGGACGACGTCGCCAAATACGTTCACGTTATCCGTGGATGGCACCCAGATTGGCACGAAGTCTGGAACGCTCTCGACCGTCTCCTTTACCTGGACGACGACGGGCTATGCAAAGGGTTTACACACTCTGTCAGCCACCGTGAAAGACGGGACCGGCAATACGGGCTCGGCCAGCGAGACGGTCACCCTCCAGTAGGCGGCGACGAGGCGAACGCGGATTTGGTGCGGCGCCCGCGCGAGGTTGCGCTAGGCGGTACGCCGCGTTTTTCGCCCACGTGGCAAGGAGCGAAACCCGTCGGGCACACTCGGCATGGGATCTGCTCATAATTATGGCAGTTATAGACATTACCAGGAATCAACAGCCGCCACATCATTCATATGACCACCACTCTTTCGCACCCGTTCATGTCCAAAAACCAACTCCCTGAGCCCGACACCAGCAACTGGAAATCGCTCCTCCTTGAGCCGCTTCTCGTCGTCGGTGCCTGCCTTTTTTGGCTCGTTGCCTTGCCCGTTACCGGTCTCTTTTGCGCGAGCGTCGCTCTTTACGACAAAGTCGTTTCGATGAAGGCCGGACAGCTCCGGATGCCGGACCTGCGGCACACTGGTGCGAACAACCCGCTTGTTCTGCGGACGAAAAGCGCTCCTGAGCAGCGGACTGCCTCCCGGGCGGGGAACCACTCCCAAGCGTTTCAATCCTGATCGCCTGGAATGCTCGCGCGTGCTCCGTTTTCAGTCGAACGGAGCAGCCGCAACAGCGAATCGCGCTGCATTCCTTCAGCGCAGTCGGGCGGCGCAGAATCGTGCTCGACACGACACCTTCACTTCTGGCAGACTTACAATACGCCCGGCACGTTGTCGTGCAGGCCAGCCGTTAGGTCGAACTTCTTCCGCAATGCCGGCCCTTAAAGTTGGGCACAATTATGACCGAGCCAGAAAAGAAACCGGAGACAAAGGAAGCGAAAAAGCCGCGGGAGCTTCGTGACCTCAAACCGGCAAAGGATGTCATCGGCGGGGCCCGCAAAACGGCCAGCGGTGAAAAACGCCCGCCGCCGAAGACGGGTGAGATCGACTTCATGAATTGGGATTAAATCCCAGCCTCATCCCATCACACCGCGACAGCGAACCGTTCCGCAGGTGCAGCGCCGCTCCGGGTGCTGCGACGGTCTGTAATCGAGCGTAATCTCCTCTCCCGCCGCAATCGCGCGCAGGGCATAAAACCAGATCCGACCCTGGGCAATCCGGGCATAGGCATTCGGCGTGCACGAGTGGTTGATAAACGACGTCGGGCTGCCGCTCGCGCTCGCATCGATGCTCCAGCGATGATCAATCTCGCAGATGCTGATGCGTCCGCCGCGTTTCACGCGGGCGCGCGCCTCGCGCGCACTGATTCGTTCCCCGGCGAATTCACCAAACTTCTTCCGAGCCGGCAGCCGGACACGGCTGAAGCATCCCATTCCGTCAATCGAGGAGGAGCGAATCGTTAGGCGATCGTTTGCCGCGACCGGAACCGCGCGGCCGTCCCCGCGCCGCTTCGTTGGATTTTTTGCGTTGGGTCGATGGCGAACACTGTTTGTCCGATTCATAATCCCCGGTGCTTTATGACGTGACCATCGTCGGTCTCGGCGGGATGGGAAGTGCCATCCTCGCCCACTGCGCCCAGCGCGGTGCGTCGGTCATTGGGTTGGAACAATTCACGCGCGGCCACGACCTCGGTTCATCGACCGGCAGGAGCCGCATGATTCGCAAAGCCTACTTCGAGGACCCGGCCTACGTGCCATTGCTCCTGCGCGCCTACGATTTGTGGCGCGAGCTCGAGACCGCCTCGGGCCAGCATCTACTCCAGATCACCGGACTGTTGATGGTGGGGCATGAAACCGCAGAGGTCGTCGCCGGCGCGCAGCTCGCCGCCCGCGAACACAACCTCCCTCTCGAATCGCTCACTGCTCGTGCCATCCGCGCCCGCTACCCAATGCTGCGAGTGCTGAACGACGAAATCGGAGTCTTTGAACCCGACGGGGGTGTCCTCGATCCGGAGCGATCGGTCGAGGCGCATCTCCAGGCCGCGACCGCCGCCGGAGCGCAGATGCGTTTTGAGACGATCATGCAAAGCTGGGAGGCGACGGAGGATGGCTTCGTCGTTAGGCTGGGAGACGGCACTACGGTGACAAGTCGCGCGCTCGTCCTCTCGTTAGGCCCATGGTTCAAAGACATCCTCGGGCAGCTCGGAGTCGCGACCCGCGTCCAGCGCAACATCCAGGCCTGGTTCGCCCCTGCGACGAACGACTACACCGCGGGCCATTTCCCGCCGTTCCTGCTGGACCGAAAAGGCCTCCCCTCGCCCCTTTACGGTTTCCCCGATTTCGGCGACGGCGTGAAAGCCGCCTTTCACGCCCATGGCGTTCTGACCGACGCCGCCCACCTCGACCGAGAGATCGACCCGGCGTGGGATATCGAGCCGATCGTTCGCGCAATGGAGGAGTGGATGCCTGGCGCCACCGCTACCTTCCGCTCCGCGAAACCCTGCCCCTACACCCTCACCCCCGATTCTCATTTCGTCGTCGACCGCCACCCGGACCATCCCCGGCTCATCCTCTGCGGTGGATTCTCCGGCCACGGTTTTAAGTTCGCGCCGGTCCTCGGCGAAATCTGCGCCGACCTCGCGCTCGAGGATCAATCACGACACGAGATCGGTTTCCTTTCCCTGCGGCGATTCGCGAACTCAGCCGACCGCAACTAGGAGTCTTCATGGCCGCCAAGCCGCAATTCGCCGCCGAACACTCCGACTCCGGAGAATTTCAACGCCAGGAGGACGCCTTCCGTGACTGGGTCTCGAGCGACGGCTCAACTCAATACCCCACTGCGGCCGACCGCTACCACCTCTACGTCTCCCTCGCCTGCCCGTGGGCCAGCCGCACTGTCATCGTTAGGCGTTTACAGGGTTTGGAAAACGTTATCGGCCTGACTGTGGTCGATCCCGTGCGCGACGAGCGGGGCTGGGCTTTTCGCGATGGACCCGGTTACAGCATCGATCCGATCAATAATTTCAGATTCCTCGCCGAAGCCTATCGCGCCAACGATCCGGCATTCCACGGCCGCGCCACGGTTCCGGTCCTTTGGGACAAGCAAACCGGCCGCATCGTAAACAATTCCGAGGACGACATCTGCCGGATGTTCGACGGCGCCTTCCGTGCCCTGGCGACGCGCGACGCCCGGCTTTTCCCTAACGACATCGCCGCGGACCAAGCCGAGCTATCCGAGTTCATCTACCAAAAGATAAACAACGGCGTCTATCGCGCAGGCTTTGCCACCCGCCAACCCGCCTACGAACGCGCCGCCGACAAACTCTTCGCCGCGCTCGACGAACTGGAACTTCGGCTGGCGGCGAGCCGCTACCTTTTCGGCAATCGGATCGTGGAATCGGACTGGCGCCTCTTCTGCACTCTCGTCCGCTTCGACGTCGTCTATTACATTCATTTCAAGTGCAGCCTGCGCCGGATCCTCGATTACCCCAATCTCCAAGGCTACCTGGCCGATCTCTACCAGCAGGCCGGCATCGCCGACACGGTGAATTTCGACCACATCAAGCGGCACTACTATATGACGCACGACGCCATCAATCCAACTCGTCTCGTCCCGATCGGCCCGATCCTTAACCTCACTCAGCCCCATGGCCGCGAGAGGCTTTCGCGCGCCTAACCAATAATCAACGAAGCGCGATCCGCTGTCAGCGATCCCCCAGCTTCTTCTGAAAATACTCCCGCCAGCTTTCCGGCAGAGCGGGTAAATCGGCGGCCCGACGCAGCTGGTCCTGACTTGGCGAACCTGCGGCGTAAAGATTTGTCACATCAAGGATCGTTAAGCCGCCGTCCGACCGTTCGATGAACTCGATCGCGTCACCCGCCGCGAGGTCTCCTTCGCGTTCGACCGCGAGGTAGAAACCGGTTTTCCTGCTTTGCAGGAATCGCTTCACCAGGTCCGGTCGACCGAACCGAATCCCAAGCTTGTAGCATGGCATGCGTGGTTGGGTCACGACGAATTCGGCGGTGCCGATGCGCAGACGATCTCCAATCTGAACCTGATCCTCAAGGAGACCTTCGGTTGTCAGGTTCTCTCCGAAAGCACCCCAGCCCAGGTCTTCTCCCGGGAGTTGGCCCTTCCAAAATGGATAGTGCTCGCTCGGATAGACATAGACCGCCTTGTCGACGCCACCATGCACCGAAAGATCGGATTGCCGGTCTCCATCCAGATTGAGCTTCGCCACATGCACGCGGCCCTGGACGGGATTCTTCCAGATCGAAGTCTGCACCACCCGGTCATGCCAGCTGACTTCTCGGGGCAGACCGACGTTGACAGAAATCAGTTTCATGACCGCCGATCGCTGATTCTTGTCACACTGAAGGCTCTGCCTTACTCAAGCCCCGAGCAAGAATAAACGCGCGCCGGCCAGCGAACATCCCGGGTGTGGCAAGCGGACTTCGCTGGAACCCATCTAAGTGCATTTGATCACTGTTCGATCCACTCCCCAAGGCCCACCTATTCCAGGTTAGGTAGTAACTTTGCCAGGTCTGCGACGGCTTCCGCGGCATCCGGCCCTATCGCCTCCAGCGTCGCCACCGCGCCCTGGTTGAGGTTTGCCCGCATCACTTCGATGAGACTGAGGGCGGAGAATCTCTCCTTACTCTTGGTGACAATCCAAATATCCGACCGGAAGACATGCGCTCGGCGGACGAACTCAGCCGCCGGTCGCGCGTGCAACCCGAGCTCGTTCACAATCGTAATCTCGCACAAGGCCCGCCTTTCTTTTTCCGATTTGGGCTTTTTCATGCCTGGCTCGTGCCCCAGCGGCGGTGCAGGAAGCGCTCCGCCGGCGCAAAAAGCGTCTTATCCGCCAGCAGACCGATGACGACAATGATGAACATAATGCCGATTACCTGGTCCATGGCGTTCAGTTCGCGACCGTAGTGCAGCAGCTGACCGAGCCCAAAGCCAGTCAGAATGGTGACGAATATCTCCGCCGCCATGAGCGAGCGCCAGGCAAAGGCCCAGCCTTGTTTCATTCCGCTGACAATAAATGGCAAGGAAGCAGGGAAGATGACCCTTAACCACATGTGAAGTCCTTTCGAGCCCATGGTCAGCGCGGCCCGGCGATAGATCGGCGGGACATGGCGTACCCCGGTATCCGTTGCGATGACGACAGACCAGAGTGTGCCCATGACCACGACAAACAACATTGCGGCCTCGCTCTGGCCAAACCAAAGGAGTGCCAGCGGCACCCAACACACGCTGGGCAAGGTTTGTAAGCCCAGCGCGAGGGTGCCTACAGTATCATGCAATACATTCCAACGCGCTGTAAGAAGACCGAGCGGGATTCCGCCGATCAACCCAATAACATAACCTAACAAGAGACGCTTCACGGTAATCACGACTGCCGCCCAAAGAGTCCCATCGGCCGCGGATGATTCCAGATATTGCACCACCTTGATCGGGGCCGGCAAAAGCACCGGCGACCAAAGATGCAGGCGCACGGCCAGCTCCCAAAGCGCAAGCAGACCGGCAAAAAACAAGACGGAAAAGAATAATCGCTTCATTCTGCTACCTCTCCATTTCCATTTTTGAAACCCTTTAAAGAGCGGGTGATACGACTGGCATATTCCGCCAGATCGATGCTGTTGATATCCCGCGGCCGCGGCAGCTTGATGATAAACTCCTCGCGAATGCGCCCCGGGTGAGGCGAGAAGAGAAGCACGCGATCGCCGAGGCAGGCCGCCTCGCGCACGTTATGCGTGACGAAGATGATCGTCTTGCGCCGGCTTTCCCAGATCTGCTGCAAATCGCCATAAAGCTGCTCGCGCGTAAGAGCATCAAGCGCGGCAAAAGGCTCATCCATGAGTAACATCCGGGGGTTAGGCGCAAGAGCGCGCGCAAGGGCAACGCGCTGCTTCATGCCGCCGGATAACTCGTGAATGTTGGCCTTCTCGAACTTGCTCAGACCAACCAGCTCGAGGTAGTAGCGGGCAACATCGCGCCGATCGCTCCGCGTTAGGTTGGGTTTCATCTTCAACCCGAAAATGACGTTTCCGAGGACATCGAGCCAGGGGAAGAGCGCCGCCTCCTGGAACATTACCAATCGCTCGCGCCCGGGCTCGACGACGCGGAGGCCATCCGCCGTCACTGTCCCGGCGTCGGGTTTCTCGAGGCCGGCAATGATGTTAAGAAGAGTCGACTTCCCACAACCGCTGGCTCCGACAAGGCAAACAAACTCTCCTTCCGCGACCTGCAGGCTCACCTTATCAAGGGCCTGCACTGATCCGGTGCGAGTCTTAAACGTTTTGGAGACGTTCTCAATATTGAGCTTGCTCGGCGGAAGGAATTGCAGCTCCTCCTTTACGTGCTCGCTCGCGCTGCGTGGCAGCTCGATCACTTCGGTGTAATACATCGGTAGATCCGGTTAGGGTTTCTCTAGGTGCTAGGGCGCAACAATCAGCTTCGAGGTATCCGCTTCGCCTTTGATAAATCCAGCAGCCTTGCCATCGGTAATCGCCTTGGCGGTCAGTTGCGGCGAAACTTCCGTGGTGAAGGTGATCCTTTTCCAGGCCTCAGCGATCGATTCGGCTTCTACTTTCGAACGGGTCTCGGCCTCCAGTTCCTGTACGATCAATTTCTGCGCTTCCGCCGGGTGGCTCTTGATCCACTCGGTTAGCTCAGAATTAGCCTGGACAATCTTCTTCGCGAGGTCGCGATGTCCGTCGAGGAACTTCACACTCGAAGCCAGCCAGGTGGTGATTACCTCCTTCTCGTCGTAAAAGACCTTTCCGTTTCCTTTGCGGAGAAGCCGCGTGACCCACGGCTCGACCGTCCAAACCGCGTTGACCTGTTTTTGCTGGAACATCCCCAGCTGGTCGGGATTCGCCACCGGCAGCACTTTCACGTCGCCGCCTGTTTGCGTGACATTGAAGCCATTAGCCTTTAGCCAGGCCCGACAGGAAATATCCTGTGTGTTGCCAAGCTGGGGCGTGCCGATCACTTTGCCCCGAAAGTCTGCCGGCGATTGGATCTGTCCGTCCAGAGGTATGACCAGGGCCGCGCCTCCCGTGGCAGCACCAGAGATAATTCGGATGTCTGTCCCGTCCGACCGGAGGTAGGCATTAAGCGCAGGTCCTTGACCGACATAGGTGACGTCGAGTGAGCCCGCGAACATTGCCTCCATCGCCGAAGGTCCCGCGTTGTAAGTGAACCACTGGATCTCCACGTCAGGCCCGAGCCGGGACTCGTACCATCCCTTGCCTTGGCGCGAAAGCGCGTGTGCGACGACTCCCTGCGCGTGTGTGACGTTCGGAAAATGCCCGAATCGAACTGTGACTTTGTTTTCCCCTCTCGCAAACGTTGGGGAAAGAGCTATCAAGCTAGCAATGATTACTCTGATTTTTGTTTTCATATGTTTCTTAGTAGGTGAATGTGGTCATTAAATAGGCGAAATCGGCATCGGAGTCGGCGCCCGTATCGTGGAGATAATCTCCCGCGAAGAAATGGCTGTAGCCGCCTTGGAGCTTGATGTTGCGATTCAGCTCATAAGTCGCCGTGAGGTCGATCTCGTTGCCGGCAAAGTTTCGCGCACCGATTGTGCGCACGTCTCTCCCATCCGGGGTTTTCGTGCGGAGAGTGGAGATGCCATTGGAGCGATACCAATAGTCATGAGTGTCGGCCAGCCAGAAGGCGTGAAAGTCGAACTCGAGGTCGAGTTTCTTGACCGGCTTGGCGTTTAGCTGGAAGCGCAGGTCGTGGATGTTGCGCCAACCGAATTCATCCATGAAGCCATACTTGTCGTGGTTTGATGGAAAAAGATTCTGAAACGATTCTGAGTTACCATCGTTCGGGTCGCCATCGCCACTGGCGTAGTCATATTCCAGACCGAGGCGGGGGCTCCATGGGAATTTCTTCGCCGTGTAACCGCCAGAGACATGAGCGGCAAAGGCGTTCAGGTCGAAACGCTTCGAATCAAGATTCGTCTGGTAGACATCGCCCACCTCGTAAACGGCTTCTGCGGTATAGTCCCAGCCAGCCAGCGCGTCCGGTTTGGATTTCACCCGCGCGCCGATGGTCGCGAAGCGCGCCGCCGGGCCGTTCCAAGTGCCCTGAGGATCGATCTTGTTGCTCGGATCAAGATCCGGCTGGTTATCATCCTTGTGCCGGTAGAAAACATAGAAGTCTGTCGTCTGTTTCGGCACCAGGTCAGTCGAGAAATAGCCGCCGAAGAAATTGTCTTCCGCGTCACTGGCATCGAACTCATGTCGCTCGATCTGCACCGGACGCATGGCAAAGCCCTCGATCCAGTAATGCGGTTCCTCGAAACGCACTCGAATCGCATCAAAGGTGCGGCCGAAATTTCCCCACTTGGAATCAGCGACGAGCCGGTTGTCACCGTAGTTGACCGCCTGTCGCCCAATCGTGAGAAGGAGCGGGAATTTCTTAGCGTCGCCAAGCGAAACATAGGCCTGCCGGAGATCGAAAATATCGTCGCCCTCAGCGCTGCGGACGCCCGGTATATTCGCGCGATCGGAAAAGGCCTCCCGCGAATCCTGGGTCTGGCCATAGATCTTCAACCAGGAGACCGGCTTGAAGGCTAACCCAAGGCGGAAGCGATTCAGAAGCCAGGAATCATCATTGTCGTCATGAACTGAAGAGTCGAAATCGCGATTGTTCTCGCGAACTTCGCCCCGGATTCGTTCCTCGATGTCCAGGATGAGGCGGCCATCCCAGAAGCTAAGGAAGTTTTTTTCCTGTTTCTTTACGACCGGCGGAGGCGCCGAGTCCTTAGTTTCAGCGGTTATTGTTCCAGCAAGGAGTTCGGTCGGCAAAAGCACTGCCGCTCCGGCAAGACCGAGAAAGACAAGTTTGCACGCGTGTTTTAGGTTGATAGTAAGGGTAGGCAATGTTGTTCATCTGACTAAGTGCTATCTCCCACAGGAGTGGGTGGACGCGCTGCTCTGCTTTATGATTCCTCCAGTATGTCTGGACGGCGTAAATTCGCTTTAAGCCCGACGCTCTTGGCGTCGCGATGCTCGATCTTGGTTCTTTCGGTGCGTTCGATCTGGGTCACGCGGGCGTCGTGCACCACGATCTGCACGATGCCGTAGCGAAGCGTTTCGACCTTCTCGCGAACGAGTTCGAGCCATTCGGGCTGATTTGTATTCATCGCTTTGCTGCCTCCCCAGTTGTAGTGTCCTTCAGAAACGGAACGATCTCTTCCAGACCAAAGGACTGGCGGGCAAAGGGCACCGCGACCTTGTCGCGTCGCATCTTGCGCAAGGTGATCTCCACCACCTGCGCCAGGGAAACGCGGTCGAGGATGCGTGCGATCGCGTTGCGTACGTCGAGCATGACCATGCGCAACCCGCAATGCGCCTCATCCGGACAGGTGCAGCGATGGTAGGCGCTCTGGCTGACACACGGGATGGGAGCAAGAGGCCCGTCGAGGAGGCGGATGATTTTGCCGAGCTTGATTCGCGTCGCGGCCTTGGCCAGAAAATAGCCGCCGAGCTTTCCGCGCTTCGTATCCACATAACCGGCGACCCGCAGTTGGGTGAGAATCTGTTCCAAGAATTTGATTGGCAGCTGTTCCTTCGCGGCAAGTTCACTCACTTGGAGCAGAGGACGCCCCAACTCCTTCGCGATCCCAAGATCGATCAGAGCGCGGAGGGCGTATTCGCTGCGTTTGGAAAGATTCATTCTCTAGTGGGCTAGTAGACTTGAACCGAAAGTCTATTAATCCAGTAGGGATTGCAACACATTTTTCAAAAAAATTTTGCCCGTCGACTCAACCCCGGGAAATGAGGTCTACCGGATCTGGGATTGACGCGACTTCACCGGCCCGCTAAAACGGGCTCATGGCGAACATCCAAGTCAATCGCGGCGAGACAAAGCTCGGTGTTTTTTCAGAGGAAGAGATTCGGGAGGGATTGCGCTCGGGGCGCTTCCTTCCTACGGATCTCTTCTGGCGCGAGGGTATGGCCACCTGGCTCCCGCTCGCACAATTCCCTCCGACGGAAGGCGCAGCCGCTGCGGCCGCGACACCTGGCGGGGCGTTGCCGGGCGCCGTCGTTGTGCCGCACAGCGGGCTCCCGTGGGATCGCCGGCAGGAACTCGGTTTTTTTCCGGCTTTTTTTGAAACGCTAAAACTGGTGCTGCTCAATCCGACTGCGGCGTTCGCCAGCATGAAGCCCGAAGGCGGACTAGTTGATCCTATAATTTACGCCGTGATCGGCGGCAGCGCTGGGTGGCTCTTCTATTTTATCTTCAGCCTCTTCCTCGGATCGCTCGGGGCGCTTGGTAATCACAACGCGCTCGGCGGACTTTTCGGACTGGGGTTTGGCGGCATTTTCGCCCTCATCTTTTTCCCGATCGTTCTCACCCTCGGGCTCTTCATCGGGGCGGGAATTGTGCATCTCTGCCTTACCTTGGTGGGCGGAGCAAAGCGCGGCTATGAGACCACACTGCGAGTCCTCTGCTATTCGGTCGGCTCGACTTATCCGCTCATGATCGTGCCCGCCTGCGGTGGGGCGATCGCCGGCGTCTGGTGTCTGGTTGTGGAATGCATCGGTCTCGCCAAGGCGCATGAAACCACGACCGGCAAAGCGGTCATGGCAGTCCTTTTACCAATCATAATCTGCTGCGGTGCCGGTTTCGTCCTTGGCATCATGTTCGGCACCCTCGGGGCGCTGATGGGGAACCATCATTAGATCCCCGCTCTAATGCAGGTGAGTCGGCATTCCCTGGCACCAAGTGAGATCGATCACGAGCTGCTTTGGCTCCTGGTCTCGTTAGGCACGCTCGCCTTGGTCGTCTTTTGGTTCGCCGCCCGGCTCCCGACCCCGCAGTGCGCTTTCCATTCCCTGACCGGGCTGCCTTGCCCGACCTGCGGCGCCACTCGCGCCGCTTATCAATTTCTCCATGGTCACTTCACCGCTTCGTTCTTTTTCAATCCCCTCGCCTTTCTGACCTTCTGTGGGATTTTCATTTTCGATTTCTATGCCGTGATCGTCCTGCTGGCGGGTGCTCGTCGTTTCCGTTTTAAAAGTTTCTCCGTCACGCAAAAGCTGCTCTTTCGCGGTCTCGCCATCGCCCTGCTCCTCGGCAACTGGCTCTATCTTCTCGCTTTCCGCTCCTGACCGAAGAACTCGACATCCGCCCGTGGTCGATCCGCCCTACGCCTTGCGCACCAAGGTGAATGGCACGCCCGGCAATGTCTACTTCAGCTGGACGGCGCCGACCGGCGCGCAGTTCTTCGAAGTACAATACACGACTGACCTGAGCGGTGAAACGGGTTGGACGAGCCCCGGCGAGATGCCAAGCGCATCCAAGGCAACCTTCGAAGGCTTGACCAGCGGCACGCGCTACTCCTTCCGCGTCCGCGCCTGGGGCAACGGCCGGCCCGGCCCGTGGAGCACTCCGGTCCAGCAAATGGTCCTGTAAGTATACGCCAGCCCAAAGGCTGAGTTGAGGCGTGTCGCATCTGTGCGGCACGCCTTTCTGCTTTTGGCTGGAAAGTCCGCGCCCGCCGTCTGTTCTGCAGCCCTCCGCCATCTCACTGCATCGACGCGCCTGGCACCGCTCGGCTAGGCGGAGTCGCGGCCATATGAGACGACGGATGGAAACTTTGCCGGGGGTTGTCTTCCTTCCCGTTTGCATTTTGGATCGACGAGCTCCTTTCGGGCTCGTAAATTCTCGGAGTTCAGAATGAACGCCGATTCGCCCTATAATCTCGATGCCGCCCAGCTCGAGAACGCTGTCCAGGCACTCCAGAAAGCGGCCGCAACTCTCCAGCC
>DASXYO010000071.1:0-10927 GCA_036502465.1 Chthoniobacterales bacterium | reverse complement strand
CAAGCAGTTTCACGAGACGAACAAGGGTTGGGACGTGTCTCTTTCGACGCTTCAGGAACGGCTCGTTCGGAAGGTAAAACCTTCCCTCCTCGCGCTCCTTGGCGGCGTCGGATTCGTGCTCCTCATTGCCTGCGCGAACGTAGCCAATCTCCTCCTCGCCCGCAGCGCCGCGCGGCAAAAGGAAATTGCAATCCGGGCCGCGATGGGCGCGAGCCGCTGGCGCGTTCTGCGGCAGATGCTGACCGAGAGCATTCTGCTCTCGGCGATCGGCGGGGTTGCAGGGCTCGTCCTCAGCATTTGGTTAACCAATGTGCTGGTGTCGATGTTGCCCGAAGGCGCACCGCGAATCGAGCAGGTCGGGATTGATTATCGCGTCCTGACGTTCGCTCTCGGCGTCTCGGCGCTTACCGGCATTATCTTCGGCATCGTCCCCGCGCTTCAAGCCTCGAAGCTCGATGTCACCAGCGCATTGAAAGAAGGCGGACGCAGCGGCGAAGGACATCGCCGGACGAGCGCGCGCAGCCTGCTGTTGATTGGCGAGGTGGCTCTCTCGCTGATGCTGCTCGTCGGTGCTGGATTGCTCATCAAGAGCTTCCTCCGTCTGCAGGAGGTGCGACCGGGCTTCAACGCGCACAACGTTCTCACCGCCCAGCTGTCGTTGCAGGGTCCGAAATACAATAAGGATGAGCAGAACGTGGAATTTTTCCGTCAGTTGAAAGAACGGCTTGAAACGGAGCCGGGCGTGCAAGCTGTCGGAGGCAGTGTCAATCTTCCGCTCGAGATAACTGGATACGGGATTGGACGCGGGTTCATTCCGGAAGGCCGGCCGCTCACCGTGGAGGAATCGAAAGAGGCGATGTTCACCACCATAACCGGTGATTATTTTCGCGCCCTGCAAATTCCGCTACTTTCGGGACGCTTCTTCGAACCTCGCGACAATGCTGACGGGCCGAAGGTGGTAATCATCAACGAAACCAGCGCGAAGCGTGTTTTCGGTTCTCCCGCGGCGGCGATCGGTAAACGCCTTAGCATCTGGGCCCCGTTCCGAGGCCACAATGAAACGTTCATGCGCGAAATCGTCGGTGTGGTCGGCGACACAAAAACGGGTTCTCTCACCGGAGAGGCGGACATGCAAATCTACGTTCCGCACGCCCAGGACTCCCAGTGGAATTTCATGGGGCTGGTGATTCGAACCGCCAGCGACCCTGCCGCCTTCGCTCGCACCTTGCGACGCGAAGTGCAGGCGCTCGATAAAGATCAGCCGATCTACAACGTCCACACTTACGACGATGTGGTCTTGAACTCGTTAGGCACGCGTCGCGTTTCGATGCAGCTCTTTACCGTCTTCGCCTGCGCCGCGCTTCTTCTCGCGGCCGTCGGCATTTACGGCGTGATGGCTTACTCGGTTACGCAACGCACGCAGGAAATCGGCATCCGCATGGCGCTCGGCGCGCAGAAATCGGATATCCTCCGACTTGTGGTTAGGGAAGGCATGACGCTGACCCTGATCGGCGTCATTGCCGGCCTCGCCGGTGCATTCGCGCTCACGCGCGTGATCGCGAACCTGCTCTTTGGCGTCGGGGCCAGCGATCCAGTAACCTTTATCGCGATTTCGCTGCTGCTCATCTTTGTTTCTCTAATTGCTTGTTACTTGCCGGCCCGGCGCGCTGCCCGGCTGAATCCCACCGTCGCGCTAGCCGAGAATTAATTGTCATGTCGAGGATCCAGCTCAAACACCTCGAAAGCTTTTACCCTCTCGGGAAGGCAAAGTCCTTTACGTCCTGCGCGACCGCATCTGCACAAACCACTGATAGGAATTCCCACGATCTATATTGATGGCTACCCTTCGGCTTTCCAACGGAATCGCACAATAGCCAGCGCGCCGAAAAGGATGGTGAACAGTAGCAACACCCCAATTGGCGCCAGCGCCGAGGAGAATCCCAGGCCGCGCCAGGTCATGCCGTCCAACCCATCAATCGCCCAGCGAGTCGGAATGATCACCGTGAATTTTTGGAGCCACATCGGGAAAAAGAATGTCGGCACCCAGGCGCCACCGAGCATCACCATGATGATTGTCGCCATAATTGAGTAGCCGCGCGTGGCCTCGACCGTCTCGCCCAAGGCGGCGATAAGAAGGCCGAAGGCTGCGGTCATTAACGAGAATGCCGCGCAGACTCCGAGGAAGCCAAGGAAGCTGCCTTGGATGTGGACGCCAAACACAATTCGGGCGAAGCCGAAGAGCACCAGGAGAATAAAGCCCGCGATCAACGCGGCGCTCACTGCCCGACTTCCCAGCAGCATAGTTCGGGAAAGTGGCGCCGCCCGGAGCCGCTGCCAAAGGCCACTCTGACGAAGCATCAGCAGTGCGATTCCGACATCCAGTCCCATAAAGAGAATAAACTGGACACCCATTCCTCCGAACGAATGTGCGTAACCATTATATTCGACGTTTCGACCCGAGGTGATGGCTTGCTCTCTTGTCTCGTAGGGCAATGTCAGTCCACCGGAGAATTCGCCTTGGGCCAGCGTCTCGGAGATCTCTCGTTGTTCGTTCCATTTCTTGACGCCATTTAACAGATCACGCAAAGCCGTTCGGTCTTGTGGCGCCATGTCAATCTCGTCCAGTTGAGCGAGGGACTCGCTCACCAGTTTGCGGCCGCTCTTGCCGGTAAACATCTCCTTGCTGACGGTCTGCATAACCGCGCCGCTCAGGATGCCCTTCACCATGGCAAGCTCCAGAGCGTGGGAAGGGTCGTAGAACAGGTCGAGCTCGGGCTTGCGTGCGCGCCTAAAGAAGGCTTGTCCAGCGTCCCTGCCGAAGTCCTTCGGAATGATAACCGCGGCGGTCGCCTTGCCTTTACGAACGACGTCACGCGCTGCGTCGAGTGTCGACGGTTTTACGTCGAGGTTCTTATCGCTACTAAGTTGAGTAATGAGCGCTCGGGAAATGTCGCTTTCGTCCTGGTCAATTACCAACACAGGTACTTTGCTCGTCTCAGTGGTGCCTTTTTGCCCTCCGAACAGGTACCCGAAGAAGGAGCCGCAAAGAATGGGGACTAGTAGCCCTACGACCACTGCCCTGCGGTCTGTGAAAAACAGTTTCAGGTCTTTTCGCACCAGGGCCAGAAACTGAATCATCATGTATCCCGAAGGCTCCTTCCCGTAAGAGTGAGAAATACAGTCTCCAAGTCCGGTTGGTCACTTGAGACGCGATAGTAGGAATTGCCGTTGTCGGTTAACCAGCGAAGAACGCCTGGTGCACCGCGGGAAAGATCGTGCACTCCAATCCGAAGAGTATTCTGTTCCAGCTGAACGGACTTTACCTCTGGAAGGTTCAGGATTTTCTCCGGCGTCAAACCATCAACGTTGTCCAGTTCGATGGCAATAACGTTCGTGACGGGCAAGAGCTTGTGTAGCCCTTGCAATGTATCATTGGCGATCACTTCTCCGTGATCGATAATCACGATGCGGTCGCAGAGGCGCTCTGCCTCTTCCATATAGTGAGTCGTATAAAGGAGGGTTTTGCCACGCTTCTTTAGCGTCTCAAGATTTTCAAAGATTGCGTTGCGGCTTTGCGGATCTACGCCAACCGTCGGCTCGTCGAGCAGAAGGATCTGCGGATCGTGAAGCAAAGCTGCAGCAAGGTTCAAGCGCCGTTTCATGCCTCCGCTAAACGCTTCCACCTTGTCGCCCGCGCGATCTGATAGTCCTACGAGGCTTAGGGTTTCGTTGATTGCCTCACGAACTCTTGCGCCCGACAGCGCGTAAAGCGCCGCAAAAAACGTAAGGTTATCGCGAGCGGAAAGCTTTTCGAAGAGAGCCATGTCCTGCGGGACGAGTCCGATCTTCAGCTTAACTGGGTCAGTGTCACTCTTGACCCGTTTGTTTTCGATCAGGACTTCTCCAGAATCCGGTTTCAGCAATCCCGCAATGATCGAGACAGTGGTTGTCTTACCCGCACCGTTCGGTCCGAGTAGGCCGACGGTCTCTCCATAATCCGCCCGGAAACTGACACCATTAATGGCACTCAGTTTTCCGTAGGTTTTCGTTATGCGTTTAATCTCAAGCATCGCTGAAGAGTATACCACCTTCGGAGCCGACTCTCTGGCGCAGTGAGTTTGAGACGAATTCATGAACGCGCCGACCCGGAACCCGACGAAAATGGCCTAACGAATCAGTGTGGCGCAGTGATTTTTTGCAATACAGAAACCCCGGAGCCTACGGGGTCCGGTACCATTTTGTCATTTGCGGCTTTTCTGTAGCCGAAACGGAAAATCTCAGAAGGCCGTTTCTCCTGAGTCGAGCCCTTGAAGCCGACCATTTGGAACCTTTTTGACATTGCCTCGAAAACCGAACCCAAAACAGCCCAAAATACCGGTTTTTGCGGGTTACGGACCCTTCATTTGATACCCTTTCGACATTGGCTGAAGCGCCCCCCAATGGCCGAATCGTGCACAAGTCCTCGCACACCCGGCCTCAGCGATGGTCTTCTTGGGTCCGGCAGCCGCAGCGGACAAGGACTTCTGGTTTACAGCTTGAACCGCAAGGCGAACCAACTCTTTACTTTTCGGCCATTTTGTTAAGAAGGACGAAAAACCGCCGAGGCAAGATGGGTAAAAACACGCCAACGCCAAGTGCCGAAATGTAAAGAGTTCGGCTCGAGGTATTGAACAAGCGGCACAAGCGTATTAAAGATCATGAACCGGGAGGCACCTGAGAAGACGCCGATCGACGGCAGATAAGAAGTTTTACACAGCATGAGCGAAGCGGTCCTGGTTCCACCGAAAGCGCAATAAGGCAAGCGAATCCACGAAACTGGCGAGCGGAAGCCGCAATGCCATTGAACGCGACGCACGAAACCACCGACATGAACGTCGGCCGCTTGATCCGGACCCTTGTCAAGAATTGCGCGCGATACTGGCCGAGCGGCATTCTGATCGGTCTCGGGCTGCTGCTCGAAATGAGTTTCAATTCGCTGGTCCCGTTCAGCTTCAAGTACATCGTCGACGACGGACTCGTCGGTGGCAAACACGAGTTGCTGATCATGATCGTCACCGGGCTCGGGATCGGCGCGGTCCTCGTGTCGGTCGCCGGCCTCGGTCGCGACTATCTCTACGCGCGTGTCGTCGCCGCGGTGCTCGGCGACATCCGCTATCGCATGTTCGATCAGCTCCAGCGCCAGTCCATGGATTTTTACGCGCGCGCGAGGGGGGGCGATATCCTGGCGCGGTTCTCAGGCGACTTGGCGTCGATTGAGACGGCGCTGGGCAACGCATTGGCGTGGGGCGTGCTTCCGGCGCTCTACGTGGCGGCGAACACCGTTCTGCTGTTCGTGCTCGATTGGCGACTGGCCTTCGTCGCGTTGCTGGTGTGGCCGCTGTGCCTGCTCGGCCCGGGCGCGTTTGCGTCGCGGGCGGTGCAGGCGACCCGTTTGCGCAAGCACGACGAGGGCCGAACGATCACGACAGTGCAGGAGAACATCGCCTCGCAACTGGTGGTCAAGGCGTTCGGTTTGCAGCGGGTTTCGCTGGACGGCTTCGCCCGCAACAACCAGCGCCTGACGCGCAGCGTGCTGCGCGTGAGTTTTTTCAGCGCGCTGGTCGAACGCTCGGCCGGCATCGGCATCATGCTGCTGCAAGTCGCTGTGCTCGGCATCGGCGCCTGGATGGCCTCGAAAGGCATGCTCAGCGTCGGTGCGCTGGCTTCCTTCCAGGCACTGTTCCTGAACCTATCGTTCTCGCTGTCCTACATCACGCAGTACCTGCCGACGCTGGTGCAGGCCGCCGGCGCGTTGCAGCGCGTCGATGAACTGCTGGCCGAGATGCCGCGCATCGTCGATGCGGTGGGTGCCGTCGCGCTTCCGCCGCTCTCGCGCGCCATCGAGTTCGACGCGGTGAGTTTCGGCTATACGGCAGGAGAGCTGAACCTGCGCGAGGCTAGCCTCTCGATTCCGACCGGCGCCTCGGTGGCATTCGTCGGCGCCAGCGGATCGGGCAAGAGCACCCTGCTTAACCTGGTGATGCGGCTCTACGATCCGGTCTCCGGCCAGGTGACCATCGACGACGTGGACTTTCGCTGCGCGACCCAGGAGTCGCTGCGGGCGCAGATGAGCGTGGTGTTCCAGGAAAGCTTTCTGTTCGACATCTCGGTTGCAGAGAACATCCGCATGGGCAAACTCGAGGCGAGCCGCGCGGATATCGAGGCAGCCGCGCGCGCCGCCGAGATCCACGATTTCATCGCCGGACTTCCCGAAGGCTACGACACGCTCGCGGGCGAGCGCGGCACGCGCTTTTCCGGCGGGCAGCGTCAGCGGATCGCGATTGCGCGCGCGATCGTGCGGAACCCGCGCGTCCTGCTGCTCGACGAAGCCACCTCGGCGCTCGATCCCGGCAGCGAATCGGCCATCAACGCCACGCTCGAGCGCGTTGGGCACAGCCGTACCATGATCTGCGTGACGCACCGGCTGCGCACAGTGACGGGCGCCGACGCCATCTACGTGCTCGACCAAGGTCGCATCGTCGAACATGGCCGACATGAGGAACTGCTGGCGCGCGACGGTCATTACCGGCGGCTGTGGGTCAAGCAAAGCGGATTCGACGTGAGTGCGGACGGCGAGCAGGCCTCGGTCGAGCACACCAGGCTGCGCTCGCTGCCAATCCTCGATCTGCTCGATGACGCAATGGTAGCCGATGCGGCGAGACTGTTCGTGACCGAGTACCACCCGGCGGGCCGCACGGTCATTTATGAAGGCGACAGCGCCGACCGGTTCTACATCATCGCCCGCGGCTCGGTCGAAGTCGTCAGGAACGTCGGCGGCGGAGCGCAGCGTCGGATCGCCGTGCTCGAGGACGGCGATCACTTCGGGGAAATCGCATTGCTGAAGAACGTGCCGCGCAGCGCCAGCGTGCGTACGCTCACGCCGTGTACCTTCCTGACGCTGCAGCGCGATCAGTTTGGTTCGCTACTCGAACGCGCGCCGCAGCTGCGCGAGCGCATCGAACTGATCCACGAACGGCGTGTCGCCGCCAGCGGGCCTCGACACCGTTCCGATCTGGCGGAGTATCGCCCCGTGCGCGCGTAAGATGCGCGTGCGGACTCAGGTGCCGGCGTCGAGCAGACCGCGCAGCGTGGGATGGAGTTCGAGCAGGACGGCGAGCGGTTGCTCGACGCCGCCCGCGAGCGCGACCGCGGCCGCCGCCTCGCGCTCGACGCTGCGCCGGTGAGCGTCGATGTCCTTCACGGCTGCCGTGCCGCGGCACGATGGGGAACCGCACGCGCAGCGAGACGGCAGCGTGATGTTCAGCATCGCATAGTCGCACGTGAGCTCATCGCCCGCCGCGATATCGCGCGTAGCGATCTCGAAGAGGCCGTCCACGTTCGCGCCCGTCGGCGCGCACGAGTGGTTCATATAGCGCCCCAGATCCCAGCACAGGATGCGATCGCCACCGTCCTCGACGTAGGCGTACGTTTCGACCTCGGCGCGCAGCAGTGCGGGCAGCGCCCGGTACTCGGCCTCGCGAATGCGCAGGTCGAGCGGATCGAGCACCCACACGATCGTGCCGCGGGCGATGGGCCGCGTCGTGTACACGCCGCGCCCGATCCTGTCGGAAATGAAGCGAAGCTCGAGGCCGGGAATCATCATGGGCTGGGCGACCCCATCGCGATCATTCGATCATCACCTCTCCTGCGAACGGACGCAGACAATGCTCGCTCGCCATGCTCGAACCGTACGCGCCGGCCGGGAAGAACGCGAGCAGGTCGCCCTCTTTCACGTCGGGCAGCGCGACGTCGCGCGCAAACACGTCGGCCGCCTCGTTGATGTTGCCGGCGACGTTGCAGCGGAGCACAGCTGGGGCAAGCGGCCGCCCTACGTGGATGATCTCGTGCGGGATGGCGTAGTGCGCCGCATAGACGTTCACGTTCTGGCCCGCGTCGAGTCCTACCCACGTGATGCCGGCGCGCGCCTCGACGGTGTTGACCTCGGCGACGAGCAGGCCGGCCGATGCGAGCGGATAGGTGCCGGGCTCGCAGGCGATCGTGCAACCGAGCGGCGCGAGGTGCAACTTCAGCAGTGCCGACCATGTCTCGGGAACAAGCGGGCGCTCATCGCGCTGCTGCCGCCAGCACAGCCCGCCGCCGGTGTTCACGACCTGCACGCTGGGAAGCATCACGGTGAGCGCGGCGAGCCGCCCGTACACACCCGCTAGCGCCTCGCACGCAGCCTCCTGCAGCCCCCAGCCGACGTGCACGTGGAGCTCGTCGACGCGCAGGCCGAGGCCAGCCGCGAACGTTGCCGCCGGCACGACGTCGGCCGACGGAAAGCCGAACTTGCCGCCGCCGTACGCGAACTTCGTATCCTCCCCATAGCCGGCGGCGACCTCGGGATCGACCCTGAGGCCGAGCCGCGGGCTGCGTCCAGGCGTGATTGCCCAGCGCGAGAGCGCGGAGTACGTGTCGAGGTTCACGTGAATTCCTGCCGCTGCGTACGCGGCGAGGTCGCGATTCGAGGGCATGACCGACGTCGCAGAGATCTCGTGCGGAGCGAATCCCGCGTCGAGGGCCAGGGCCACCTCGCGTGGCGAACTGGCGTCGATTCCGATGTCGCCCTCGCGCCGCACCGCGTCGAGCACGGGCCGGAAGCGGTTCGCCTTCATCGCGTAGCGGATGCGAAATGGCGCGTCGGTCTCGGCGAGCGCGGCCCGCAACTCGCGAAAGCGCCTGCGGATCGTGTTCGCACTGTAAACATAGAGCGGCGTACCGTGCTGTGCCGCGAGTTTGGCGATGCCGTGGCCATCGAGACGCAGGCCGCTGTCGTCCGCGCCGAGCTCGTCCGCATGCCACCACGCGGGCGCGATTTGCATTGGCATACTCATGTCGAATACAGAGAGTCGAAATCTGGGGCTGGATTCATGATGACACGGTTGTTCCGGCGCAGCGAGTTCGAAATCAAATCATAGGCAAAGATATGTGAAGAATCACGTAGTAGGTCTTTGATAGCTGGTCGAACACGCGAAACCAATGGCCGCGGACGGCATTATCTCGATGCGTTACGACGCGACAGAATTTTCGCAGGAATAACAGAGGTATTGGCGTATGGAACAGCGGTCAAGCTAGGTACAATTTGTGGTGAGTCACTTTGAGTGTTAAATAGCTAGGCTAATCAACTACTCTATTGAGAGACTCGCGGCATTGGGCTACACACCGTGGTTCCAATGCACGGTTACGAAATTCACCCGCGCAAAGGTCACCGCGGCGTCGATCTGATTTCCGACGTTCTCCCATTCGGTCGGCTTTGGTACGACACGCCAGATAATGCCGTCGGTTACGCGATGCACCGCAGCCGCTCACATGATGCTGTGATCCGAGTTTACGATGATGCTGGCAACGTCAATGAGACGCACGAGCATAAGGGTGAGTTCAAAGAGGGGTGAGCGTTACACGTGTGAAACAAAAGCCGCCACGCGCTGGAGCGTGACGGCTGATTGCAGGTCACGGGCGACTGGTTAGTGCGGTCGTGGAGTTGGATGTGGGGGCGGAGTCGGATGAGGCGGTGTGGGAGTGGCTGTAGCTGTAGCCGTCGGAGTTGGCGTGTCAGTAGCAGTGGCTGTTGGTGTTGGCGTGTCGGTAGCTGTAGCAGTAGCGGTGGCTGTCGCAGTTGGAGTAAACGTAGCTGTGGCTGTTGCCGTCGGTGTGAACGTAGCCGTTGCTGTGGCGGTCGCAGTAGCTGTCGGGGTTGGCGTTGGGGTGCGAGTAGCTGTGGGCGTTGGCGTAGGTGTGGGGGTTGCGCCGACTACGAACTTCGAGGCACTGGGGATTCCGTTAGTGAACACAGTAACTAGGGCGTAGCCAATCGGGAAGCCGCTCGAACTGGTGGTCATCAGAGTGATCGGCGTGGAAGTGAAAGAAGTATCGGACCAGCCTGTCATCGCATTGACGGGAAGGAACAGCGTCTGCTCGTTGACGAGGCTAAGCAGTTGAACCACTGGATAGTTGGAGGATGAATTCTGCGCACCGTTGCCGCCGGAAGCTTCGGAAATGCCTTTGAAGCGTGAACCGGAAGCCGTCAGCTCGCTACTACTCAGCAGGATTGAAGGCGAGACCGTAGTGAGTAAAGGTTGCCAGTTGGAATCAAATCCCAGCCCTGGATCAAACCGCTCCGCGCTGGTCAAGGAACTGATGCCATTGAATCCACCCGCTACCAGCACCTTTCCATTGGGCAGCAACGTGGCCGTGTGAGAGTAGCGTGCCGTGCCCAGGCTGCCGGTCGTCGTCCACGTCCCATTGGCCGGATTATACAGCTCCGCGCTGCTACCGTTACTCAGTCCCCCCGCGACCAGCACCTGGCCTGAGGGCAACAACGTCGCCGTGTGCTGGGAGCGCGCGGTGAGCATCTGGTTAAAAGTCGGCCATGTTCCACTGGAGGGATCATACAACTCCACGCTGTTCAAGTCACCACCATTAGATCCACCCGCCACCAGCACCTGGCCATCGGGCAGCAGCGTCGCCGTGTGAAGCGTCCGTCCATCGAACATGCTGCCAGTAGCCGCCCATGTTCCGTTCGCCGGATCATACAGCTCCGCGCTGCTCAAGACGGCGCCACCGTGATTTTCTCCCCCCGCCACCAGCACCTTGCCATTGGGCAGCAGCGTCGCCATGTGAGATGCGCGTGCGGCGGTCATGCTGCCCGTCGGCGCCCGTGTCCCACAGAAGGGATCGTACAATTCCGCGCTGCTCACGTTATTACCATTAACCCCTCCCGCTACCAGCACCTTGCCATTGGGCAGCAACGTTGCCGTGTGCGAGTCACGTGCCGTGCCCAGGCTGCCGGTCGCCGTCCACGTTCCTGCCACCGGATCATACAGCTCCGCGCCGGTCAAGGAGCCACTGCTACCGACTCCTCCCGCCACCAGCATCTTGCCATTGGGCA
>DASXYO010000070.1:0-2540 GCA_036502465.1 Chthoniobacterales bacterium | reverse complement strand
GACAGCGCCTACGTGGGCGCGGCGCCGGCGGCGGTGGCGTGGGTGATCATCCTGGCGGCGGGATTGCTCAGCGGTTTTCTCTGGATGATCTCGAAACCGGGACTGGTCACGGGGGCGATCCTTTTCGGCGCGGGCTACGGATTGATCGCGCTCGGGTTTTTGGCGCACAGCCGGCTGTGGTTGCCGATGTTTCTCCCCCTCGCGCTGCTGGGGTTCCTGCTGGTCGTTAGGTTATTGAGCCCGCAGCGGACGAAAATAGCGACGGAAAAGGTTGGTTAGGCGAGCGCGGGCGGAGAAAGCGCGCGCGACTGCATCAAAGAAATGCTCGGGGGGGGACTTGAACCCCCATGCCTTGCGGCATACGCCCCTCAAACGTACGTGTCTGCCATTTCACCACCCGAGCGCGAGCCGAGAATTTTGATTGAGGTTCGCCGGAAAGCAAGAAGTTGTCGCCGAGGTCACGGACGGCGCATGATCAAAGAAGACGCAAGCGAGGCGTGGAACCTGCATTTATGCTCCGGCAATGTCATCGGACACGGGAACCCAGAAGCAGGACGAGTGGATCAAGATCGATCTTCACATCCACACCCTTGACGATCCGAAGGATCGTCTCGATTACTCGGCCCACCAGCTCCTCGAACGCGCGCGCGAACTGGGCTTCGGCGCGCTCGCCATTACGCTGCACGATAAGGTTTTCGACCGGGCGGAAGTATTCGCGGAGGCGGCCGCCATGGGCATCGTCCTCATCCAGGCGGCGGAGATGCGAATCGAAGGCGCGGACGCGGTGCTCCTGAATGTTCGCCCTAACGAGGTCGAAAACCTGCGCACGTTTGACGACCTCCGGCAGTTGCGCGCGCGCCGCGGGGAATCGTTTTTTTGTTTCGCGCCGCACCCGTTTTTCCGCCTCGGCGCGTCGATCGGCGAGCGGCTGCTGGAGGAGATCGATTGCTTCGACGCGATCGAGATTTGCCACTTCCATAAGGGGCTCTTCGATCTCAACCGGCGAGCCCGGCGCGTGGCCGAGATTTATCGCAAGCCGCTCCTCGCGACTTCCGACGCGCACCGGCTGCACGCCTTCGGCGGGCATTACACGAGCATCCCGCGCCTGCCGGAGCCGACCGCGGAAGCCGTCATTCAGGCGCTCCGCACCGGGCCGCTTCGCCTAACGAGCCCAAGCTCGAGCTGGCGCGATCTCCTCAACGTCTGGTACTTCGTTTTCATCAAGCATCCGCTGCGCAGAAAGCTTCGCCGGCGGCGGGCGCGGCGCGGCGCAAGTTGAGGCTGGCGTTGCCATGCGCGTCTGTTTATGTGAGAGAAGTCGATCGACTTCTTCACGATGAAAAAAACGCGACTCCTTCAGTGCCTCGTCCTGCTCCTCGCTCTCGCCCTCACCGCCTGTCCCACGACCGACCCGAAGAAGGATAAGAAGAAGGCCGCCCGGACGCCGGAGACGCCGACCGACGAGCAAACTGGAGAGGTTGATTTCCAAGCGTTCGTGGGCCGGCTCCGCAAAGCGGTCAAGGCGCACGACCTGAATACCGTCGCGACGATGATGACGCCCGACTTCGCCTACGTGCTCGGCGCGACGCCGGCGGAAGATCGACAGGGGCCGGGTGTCTTCCAGTATTGGGACGAAAACGGCCTCTGGGTCGAACTCGATGGCATTCTCTCCGAGCGATTCGTCTCGAAGGATGGCTACATGGTGGCGCCGCCGCAATTCGCGGATCCGGCGGCGGAATATACCGGCTACCGGGCCGGCATCCGGCGCGAAAACGGAAGCTGGAAGTTTGTCTATTTCGTCAACGGTTAGGCCGAATTCGCCCGTGGCAGACACCGCTTCGGCCCTGGCCAATCTTCCCCACCGGCCGCCGTTTGTTTTCGTTAGGCAATTGCTCCGCTGCGAGCCCGGACAGCTCGCGGAATGCAGCATGCGCTTCTCGCGCGACGATCCGATGTTCGCGGGCCACTTTCCCGGGAACCCGCTCGTTCCCGGCGTGATCCTGACGGAGGCGCTCGCGCAATGCGCCGGGATCGCCGCGGCCTCGGGATTTTCGGGAGGTGAACGTCCGCTCTTTCTTCTCTCCGCGATTCGCGCGATGAAATTCTTCGCCGCGGTGCGGCCGGAAGAAGAGATCGTGCTGCGCGCCGAAAAGCTCGCGATGGTCGGCGAACTCTGGCAGTTCAAGACCGAGGCGCGTGTCGGCGAAAAGCTCGTCGCGGAAGGCCAACTAGTGCTGAACCTGACGACGGAAAATTCTTCGGCGCCAGTGGAATAGCGCCGCCTTGCCCGTCTCTCATATTTCTCCGACACTGTCTCCGCCACCATGCCTCTGCCCGAGTTCGCGATCATTATTCCTGCCTGCGACGAAGCCGCCTGCATCGGGCCGGTGCTGGATGAATTCCTCGCGACGGTCGACCCGGAAAAATTTGTCATCGCGGTCGGAGTGAACGGCGCGACCGATGAGACGGCGCAGGTCGCGCGGCAGCGGCCGGTGCTGGTCGCGGAAACCGTGCGGCGCGGCTACGGGCACGGCTGCCAG
>DASXYO010000069.1:0-10761 GCA_036502465.1 Chthoniobacterales bacterium | reverse complement strand
ACCCGCCTGCGGGTGCAGACCGGCGACAATGTCCTGATCGGCGGTTTCATCGTTACCGGGACCGATCCGAAAGAAGTCATTGTGCGCGCACTCGGTCCGTCGTTAGGCGATCTCGGAGTGAGCGGGGCGTTGGCCAATCCCATCCTGGAGTTGCACGACAGCAGTGGCGCCACCATCGCCTCGAACGATGACTGGAAGGACACTCAGGAAGCAAAAATTTCCGCCACCGGACTGGCACCGACGAAGAATCTCGAATCCGCCATTGTCATGACGCTCGATCCCGGCGCCTACACCGCGGTCGTGAGCGGAAAGGACGCGACCAGCGGCGTCGGGATTGTCGAGGCCTACGATCTCGATGACAGCGCAGCTTCCGAGCTGGCCAACATCAGCACCCGCGGCTTCGTCGATACCGACGATAACGTCATGATCGGCGGTTTCATTATCGGCGGCCTCGGCGGCGCCACGAACACCATTCTGGTGCGCGCCATTGGACCTTCCCTGACGCCCTTCGGAGTGAAAAATGCCCTCGCCAACCCGACGCTCGAAATCCACGACGTGAACGGCGGGACGATCGCCTCGAACGACGATTGGAAGGACACCCAGGAACCCGAAATCACCGCCACCGGTCTCCAGCCGAGCGACGATCTCGAATCCGCCATCGTCGAGACCCTGAGCGCTGGCGCCTACACGGCAATTGTGCGGGGCAACAATAACACGACTGGAGTCGCCCTGGTCGAGGCTTATAACGTTTCCGTTTCGTTCGCCCAATAATGGCTTCTCGTTAGGCCACGAGGAACAGAGGGGCGCGAAAGCCCGATACGGCCCCGCGGCCCACCAAACACGAATATTGAGTATGAACTCAAGCACACATGACAAAGCAGAAGGCACGGCGAAGGAAGCGATGGGCGCCGTGAAGGAAAAGACTGGCGAAGTGACTGGAAACCCGGATTTGCAGGACCGCGGCACGGCCGAAAAAGCGGAAGGCAAAGTGCAGCAGAAAGTCGGCGACGTGAAGAAAGTCTTCGAAAAGTAGCCGACCTTCCCCGCAGCTTTCGTTAGGCAAACTCGTTGTCCAACGAGCAAATCTCAAAATATCTTGATCGCGCCCTTTCCGGGGCGCGATCTTTTTGTGTGCAGATGGTTCGTGCTAAACCCGACGACGCCTCCATTCTGAGCGCGATCGCCTGGGCAGCGAAAGCCTTGTGGGGTTATCCGTCGCATTGGATGGAGCAGTGGCGCGAGCAGCTCACGATCACTCCGGAATTTATCGCGCGGCATGACACGTTCATCGGCCTCCTCGAGCAGCAGCCGGTGGGCTTTCACGCCCTCGTCGAACGACAGGATGCCATCAACCTCGAGCATCTCTGGGTCGCCCCGGAAAAGATCCGGCAGGGAATCGGGCGAGCTCTTTTCCAGCACGCGGTTCAGCAAGCAACGGTTCGGCAGGCGGTCCGCCTAACGATCGAGGCAGACCCGCATGCCGAACCGTTTTATTTGCGGATGGGAGCGCGGCGAGTCGGCGTGATTGTGAGCGAACTGGATGGCGAGCGGCGCGAACTCCCCGTCCTCGAATTCGATCTGACCTAAGCGAGATGGCCGGGGCGCGAACCCCGGCCATCCACCACCACCGCGAAATCAAAACCGGCCGTTAGGTCCGGGTGCCGAGATCAGAGACCCGGCGATCGCGACAACTAGCCGTTGTCCGAATCGTCCTGTGCGCCTTGGCCGCCCTGGCCGCGATGACCATGCCGGCCGCCGTGCCCTTCACGTCCACCACGACGTTCGGTCTGCGCCTCGTCGAGCTTCTTTTGCTGCTCCGGAGTGAGCATCGGGCGGATCTGCGACATCGCGTTGTCCACGACCGTTTTCGTTTTCTCCATCGCATCGCGACGAATGCTCTCGATCTGCGGAGTCGCCTGGTCGACGATCGGCTGCACCTTGGCCTTTTGCTCCGGAGTCAGGTTCAACTGCTCGGTCATGCGCTCGAGCGCGCTGTGATGATGGCCACGACCGCCCCGCTGTTCTGGTCCGCCAGTCGCCGGGTCGTTGGCAAAGGCGGAACTGCCGAGCGCAAGCGCGCCGACGGCACTGAGTGTGATAAGTGTGAGTTTCATATGTTATGCCTGATGACCGGGAGGGTTCAGAGCCGGTTACAGTTATTTTCGAAAGGCCCGGGCTCGCCGCGTGCAGAAACTTGTAACCAAAGCGGGCGCCGACCGGTCATTCCCCTTAGTGTGGAGACGTCTTGGATGAGATGGTTGAAGAACTCGGAGTCGACGAGCTCGTCGCTGCGGCCCGCCGGCACGACGAATCGGCCGCGCGCGAAATCATGCGCCGGCTTTATCCGCTCGTCCTCAAATTGGTCCGCTCCCATCGCCCGCGACGCACCGCCGAAGAGGATCTTTGCCAGATGATTTTCATCAAAATATTCCAGAAGCTCGACCAATTCTCCGGCAAGGTGCCGCTCGAGCATTGGGTCTCGCGGATCGCGGTCAACACTTGCATCAACCAGATCCAATCTGAGCGAGTGCGGCCGGAATTTCGCCACGCCGACCTGAGCGAAGAAGAAGTGGCGGTCGTACACAATCTCGCCGCTACCGCCGATGAGCTCGGACCGGATCGCAGCCTGGTCGCGCGCGACCTGGTCGAGCGCCTCCTCGCCGCGCTCAAACCGGCGGAGCGACTCGTGATCGATTTGCTTTACCTGCAACAGCGTTCCGTCGCGGAAATCCAGGAACTGACCGGCTGGGGCGCGTCGCTCGTTAAGGTGCGCGCCTTTCGCGCCCGCCGAAAAATGAAGCAGCAGCTCGACCAATTCAGCGCGGAGGGTAACCGATGAACGACTCGAGAATCGATCGATTGCTCCGGGCCGCCGCCGCGGAAAACGAGTCGGCTGCGCCTAACGAGATGCCGTTCGGCTTCGACACCCGCGTCCTAGCCGGCTGGCGCTCCGATCAAAACCACCGCTTGGTCGACGTCGGACTTCTTCTTCGCCGCGTTGTTCTCATTTCTCTCGCGGTCATCGCCCTGGCCACCGCCGGGGTTGTGAACGAACTCCGCCAGGGCGACGACCCAGGCGAAGGTTTCGATCAATATGCGATCGCCGACAACGCGATAAGCACCGTCGTCGAACCATGACCGCTTCGCTCAAAGGCAAACTGATCGCGGGCTTCGTCCTCGCCTTTCTCGCGGGCGGCGCGGCCGGCGGGTTCTTCACTTTCCATCATGCCCGGCAGTGGCGTTCCGATTATGGGCATCATCCGCATCTCCTGACGGAGCGCTTGCGCGATCACATCAAGGACCAGCTCGACCTGACTCCGCAACAGTTGGCGAAAGTCGAGCCAATCCTCGATCGCGCGAGCAAACAACTGCAGGAAATTCGTACCGACACGGGCGCCCGGGTGCACCAGGTAATGGTCGAAACCAATCGCGCCTTACAGCCGGAACTGACCGACGCCCAGCGTGCCAGGCTGGCGAAAATTCAACAGGCGGGCCGGGAGCGAAAAGGCCCTCGCCATTCTCCCCGCCGTCACGGCCCACCAGCCGCCGACCGCGATGACGACAGCCCGCCGGATGAGCCACCCCCGGCTCCCCGGCCCTAACCTTGCGCGCGACCGAAACAAGTGTTTGACGAGAGCTTCCCGCCTAACCAGAGTTCAGCCATGAAATACCTTCCGCAATTGTTGCTCGCGACAGCTACTGCTTTATCCCTCGGTTCCTGTGCCGCTCCCGGTGGCGGTGGTGCCAGTGAACCCGAATCGAAACTCGGACCGCACAGCGCACAAAAATTTGTCATGACGAGTCACCTCGGCGCCCGCACCTTGAACGAGAACGATATCACGTTCGCGCGCAATCTCGCTCTGGTGCTGACGGTGAAACAGACGATGGTTGGCAACCAGCAGCAAATCAAAGCGACTGCCGCGCCACGCAAAGACGGTCCGAATGGCAGCCCGCATGATGCGCGAGGCGTGCAGGTTCGACTCATCCAGCCTACGCAAGTGGCCAGCAAACTACGCACCGAGCCGGGTGCTGGTGAGCTCGCCGTCAATGCAACGGTGAACGCTCAGGGCGGCAAATACAGGACTGTGGTCGCGGAAGCCACCATTAATTCGCCCGATTATGCTCCCAAGACTGTCACTTTGACCATTCCCGGCGACCAATAGTCGTTAGCCGGTTTTTTCGGAACAGAAATTCAACGTCCCTCGCCCTGATCGTATCGGGGCGAGGGATTGCTTTTATGAGACTGGCCTCCGTGATGGCCTTCGCCGCGATGGTCGCGGCGCTCGTCGCTCTGCTCTATACGCACTCCCTTTTCGCGCATACGCTGCTTCCGATCGCCGGCCAGGTCGCGGCCGTCTGTCTCATGCTTTGGGCGCGCCTGACCTTTGGCCTGCGAAGTTTTCATGCTGCTGCCGATCCGACCGGCGGCGAACTGGTCACAAGCGGGCCTTACCGTTTTCTGCGCCATCCGATCTACGCTTCGATCTGTCTCTTTATTTGGGCAGGAGTCCTCGACCACCTTTCGCCTCTTGCCGTTTCGTTAGGCATTCTTGCCACTGCGGGCGCGATCGTCCGACTGCTTTGCGAAGAAACATTTCTCTTCCAGCACTACCCGGAATATTCCCGTTATGCGCAGGCCACGAAACGGCTTTTGCCCGGTCTGTGGTAAGATCCGTTCGGTGAAAACAAACTTTCTCTGCGCTCTTCTCGTGACCTCAATCGCCGCTCTCGCGCACGCCGTCCAGCCCGCCGCGCCCGTTCCTCGCCTGCTTCGGCCGGCCGCGGTTTTTGACGGTCAGGAAATGCACCCCGGCTGGGTCGTGCTCGTCCGGGGCGACAAGATCGAAGCCGCCGGCCCAGCCGCGCAAGTCGCTGCGCCTAACGACGCCCAGACGCTCGATTTGCCTAACGTAACTATCATTCCCGGCTTGATTGAGGGGCACTCTCACCTCTTTCTCCATCCCTACAACGAGACGCCCTGGAACGACCAGGTAAACAACGAGTCACTCGCCTTTCGGACCGCCGCCGCTACCGCCCACGCCCGCGCCACTCTTCTCGCCGGCTTCACCACAGTGCGCGACCTCGGGACGGAAGGCGCCGGCTATGGCGATGTCGGACTAAAAAAAGCGATCAACCAGGGTCTTGTCCCCGGTCCGCGCATGATTGTGGTGACGCGGGCGATCGTCGCGACCGGTAGCTACGGTCCCAAGCTTTCGACCGATCTCGATCTGCCGCAGGGCGCGCAGGAAGCGAGCGGCGTGGAAGGAATCGTTAGGGCAGTGCGCGAGCAGATCGGCAAAGGCGCCGATTGGGTGAAGCTCTACGCTGACTATCGCTGGGGTCCGGGCGAGCCGTCGCGCCCCACCTTTTCCCAGGAGGAAATGAGCGCCGCGGTCAAAGCGGCGCACGATGCTGGCCGCTCGGTGGCCGCGCACGCTACCACCGCCGAAGGCATGCGCCGCGCCATCCTCGCCGGGGTCGACACCGTTGAGCACGGCGATGAAGGAACGGCGGAAGTCTTCAAGCTTATGAAAGAACACGGCGTCGCTCTTTGTCCGACCGTCGCGGCCGGTGACGCCGTCGAACAATATCGCGGCTGGAAGAAAGGAAGCGCGCCGGAACCGCCACGCATCACGGAAAAACACGCGAGCATGAAAGCGGCCCGCGCTGCCGGAGTAACCTTCGCGATGGGTGGCGACGTCGGCGTCTTCCCTCACGGCGACAATGCGCGCGAGATGGGGTTACTCGTCCACGAGTACGGCTTCACGCCGCTCGAAGTTTTGCGGCAGGCCACGAGCGGCAATGCCGCCATCTTCCATCTCGCCGATCGCGGCAACATCCGGCCGGGTCAACTGGCCGACCTGGTGGCGGTCGCGGGCGACCCAACGAAGGACGTTGGAGTCGTTAGGCAGATCAGGATGGTGATGAAAGGCGGCGAGATTTTTCTCCAGCCCTGACCGATCGCGCGTGCCTCACTAACCCCGACGCAGGCAGATAACGAAAGCCTAAGCCTCTTTAACTGCCGCCAGGCAATGCAGGAGATAAGGAAGCAATTGTTTCTTCCGCGAGACCACCCCGGCCAACTCCCAAATGTGCGGGCCGCGCGCGGGGAAATCGATCCGGTGCAGAAATTCCGGCGCGCCACAGCAAAGCAGGATCGAGGTCTGGGTGTTGATGTCGGTGACAAGGAGCGCGGCAAAAAAGAGGCGCGAGCCGCGGGTGTGCGCTTCGAGCGCGGCCAGGAGCGCCTCCTGTTTCTCGGGAAAATGTGAAAAGCTCAGTTCTTCGATTTGCGAGACGGTGAAGCGCAGCCCGTCTTCCTCATACTCCTTGCAATCCGCGGTGATCACCTGCTCGGGACGCAACGTAAGGAGCGGCGAACCAACCGAGAAAATCTCTTCGGCAAAAACCGCCGGCTCCAAACCCGCAATCTGCGAGAGTTGCTCGAGCACCAGTCGATCGGTCTTCGTCGCGGTCGGCGAATTGAGATTCAACGTATCGGACAGTAGCCCGGCCATAAGCAACCCGGCCATGGCGCGCGGAATCGGCACCCCCGCCTGCTCGTAGCAGAGCGCGACGATTGTGCTCGTGGAGCCAACCGGATTATTCCAAAACAAAATCGGCGAATCGGTCGCGAACCCACCAATCCTATGGTGGTCGAGAATCTCCACGATCCGCACCTTGTCGGCGCCCTTCACCGCTTGCGAAAGCTCATTGTGATCGACCAGGATCAATTGCCGCTCGGCCTTCTTGAGCAAGTTACTCTTCGCCAGGATGCCAACCAGCAAGCCGTTCTCATCCACGATCGGAAAGACGAAAGCGGCCGAGTGCGCCGCCTTCTCGCGCACATGCTCGAGCAAAGTATCCGGCGCGAACGTTAGCTGCTCCGGTTCCAGCATCCGTCCCACCTGCACCGCGCCCCGGGCCAGGTCGACGCTGATCGCGGTATCGTGCGGTGACCTAACGATTATAACACCCCTGGCGCGCGCCGCCGCCTCGACCGCTGGGGCCACCGGCAAATCGCCGGTCGCAACAATCGCCCTTACGTTCGCCTTGATCGCCAGCATCTGGATATCCTCGCGGTCACCCACGAAAAGGACGAGCTGCTCCGGACGCCGCTGGCTCAGCCGCTCGACAAAGGTGCCGAGACTCATCGCCCCGATCATGAGGAGATACTCGGCCGTCTCGTTAGGCAGCTCACCCGTCACGATCTTGCCGCCAAAGGTCGCGACGATGCCGGAGAGAGAAGCGGTAATGAGGCGGGCCATCGCCGCTTCCTCGCGCGGTGGAAAAAGATGGTGGCTGATCTTGAAGGCGGAAAGCAGTCCCAGGAATCTGTTTCCCTCATCGACCACCGGCAATCCGCGCAGGCGTCGTTGCTCGAGCAGGTGAATCGCATCATAGACGGTCGAATCCGCCCGCACACTGATCACATCGCGCTCCATCACGTCGCCGACCCGATCCGAGAGATCGCTGATGAAGACCGGCGGCTCGACCCCAAGCTTGTGCAGGACGAAATCGATCCGCTCGTTCGTACTCCCGGCCCGGGCCGCGATCACATTCGGCGTGCCGGTGAGGCGCTTGAGGTGGGCGTAAGCCACCGCCGAACAAATCGAATCCATGTCGGGATTCTTGTGACCGATGACGATGGTTTGCATGGCGCGGAAAGCTGAGAGCATCTGTTAAACCCGTTCGCCTCAAGAATAAAGGCACTCCCGCCATTTCCACGGCCAGGGTTTTCGCTCTCGCGGTCCTGCGGTTTGCCTTTTGCGCCGGCGGGCAGAGGATTTGGTCATGGCTACAATGCGCGCGGTACAGGTCCCGCAGGCAAAGGGATCATTCGAGATTGTCGAACGGGACATTCCAGAGCCCCAGTCGGGATGGGTGCGGGTGAAAGTCGAAGCGTGTGGCGTTTGTCACAGCGATTCATTAACGAAGGAAGGTCTCTGGCCGGGGATTCAATACCCACGGGTGCCCGGTCATGAGGTGATTGGCGTAATCGACAAGGTCGGGAGCGGTGTGCCCAACTGGAAGGTTGGCCAGCGGGTCGGCGTCGGCTGGCATGGCTCAAACTGCGGCTATTGCGATCCCTGCCGGCGCGGCGACTTCTTCGCCTGCCGGGTAGAGTTACTCACGACGGGCATTTCCTTCGACGGCGGCTACGCGGAATACATGCTCGCGCCCGCGAAGGGACTCGCCCTTGTCCCGGAAGAGATGTCGTCTCTCGAGAGCGCTCCGTTGCTCTGCGCTGGCCTAACCACTTTCAACGCTCTGCGCAACAGTGGCGCGCGCCCTGGTGATGTCGTCGGAGTTCTTGGCATCGGCGGGCTCGGTCACCTCGGCCTGCAATATGCGGCGAAGATGGGTTTTCAGACGGTGGCGATTGCTCGCGGGAAGGAAAAGGAACAATTCGCCCGACAACTGGGCGCGAAGCATTACATCGACAGCCAGGGCACGGACCCGGCCGCAGAGCTCAGCAAACTGGGTGGCGCTTCGGTCATCATCGCGACCGTTACTGATGGGGACGCAATGGCCGCGGTGCTCGGCGGCCTCGCCCCGCGTGGCGTGCTGGTCGTGATCGGCGCCTCGGGAGCCATTCCCGTGAATCCGATCCTGCTCATAACCGGCCAGCGTTCGGTGAAGGGTTGGTATTCCGGCACCTCGATCGATTCCCAAGACACCCTCGCGTTCAGCAGCGACGCCGGTGTCCACTCGATGAATGAAATCTTTCCGCTGGAGCGAACAGCCGAAGCCTATGATCGGATGATGAGCGGCAAAGCTCGGTTCCGGGTGGTGCTCGATATGAAAGTGAAGAGCTAGGGTAAGCATAAGCGCACTTTTTTAGAGAGTGTCGACGATTCGACTCTCAAGTTTACAAATTTGTGAAATTGCCCGTTAGGATCGTTTTGGCACGGTTCGACCGTTCCAAGCCGGAAAAAGTGCGATCAAACACATTAAGATCGCGATCAATCTTAACATGATTGCGGCCCAACACGTGAAGAGCGACATGAAACATATTAAGTTCGTGATCAAACATGATGAGAGTGACAGCAAACTTAACAAGAGTGATCACGGACTCAGTGAGGGGTGGCATCAAACCTGGTAAGGGTGATCGTCATCTTGCCGGACGAGACTTCAAACATGACATGTTTGTGATCAAACTCGTTGAGAGTGGAATCAACCCTGATGAGATTGCCAGCGAACAAGCCAAGAGTGATGCGTCCCTTAACGTGTTTGATCGCACCTTTCGGGCGAATGCCGGCCGAAACGCCCATTCTTCCGCCGAGCAAGCCTTTTCAGGACATTTATAGCGGAATCTTGACCAAATCGCGTGCACTTTAGGCACGAGCCTCTGCACGGAGGGATTTTTCGTCTTTTCGATGCAGCGAAGTTGACATTTCCCGGCGGACCTGAGAGCAACGCCTCATGAAACTAGCCCGTCGCACGCTCGCCATCAGCACACTCGGAATTATCCTGATCATCCTGTTGATCCTAGCCCTCGGTGGCGGCGGATTCGCGGGTGGCGGCTACTATTACGGCCCGGGTGGCCTGATTCTCCTCATCCTGATCATCCTGCTGGTGATGGGAAAACTGTAAGTCGCGCCGCACAGAAAGGAGAAACAGCTGCCGGAAAAGTTCCCGGCAGCTCCCTTCGTTGGCGCGACCCGGACGCAGCGGAGACATCAGCTACATTGCGGTAAAGCTCGAGATGCGTCCTACCCATCTCGCCTTAGGACGTTTTCTGCCACCTTTCTTGCAGGTTTAGCCGGGAAAACGCCGTACCGTTTCCAGCCGGGTTAACGGCTTAGATAAAGCTCGCAGTCCGCCAGGATCTGGCCGTCGTATGTCCCACCGCCGGCAAAGGAGGACTCTGCCATCGAGGAGCAGAGTCGCCGTGGACGAATATTCCTGCAGCGCACGCAGCCGGCTGGCGCGGAGCCAGGTGCCATTGGCCGGATCATAGATCGCCGCACCTGTCCAACCCTGGCGAATTTCCGCGCCGCCCGCCACGAGGACGGTTCCATTCGGTAAGAGAGTGGCCGTATGTGAAACGAGCGACGGGTTCGCGCTCGCTGTCTGCACCCAGTTGCCACTGGATGGATCGTAGATCTCGGCGCTGGCAGTCGCCGTGCCCTTTACCACCAGCACCCGCCCGTCGAGCAGCAACGTGGCCGTCGGCGCAATCCGCTCCACGCCCATACTGCCGGTCAAAATCCATTTGCCGTTACGGACAGCCGCAGAGCCAGCCAGGCAGGGTCGCGCCAGGGTACAGGCCGCGGCGAGGCAAAGCACTATACTCGTTAGGCTCGAGGAAAAACTGAAACTCTGGCCGGTGGAAACAGCGAAGGCAGGAAGCGGGCGGATGGAACATTTTCGCATGGGGCCAATCTTAATTACATCCCTCCCTGAAAAGAAGAGACCTTTCCAAGTTGCAGTCTCCGCCTTGTAGCCGGGTCTGGCCTCTGAACTTGCTATGTTCACCAGGCGGCCTCCGCGCCTGCCCTACAATAAGGGGACGGTAAAAATGCCCGGGGTCAGCGCCGCCGGCTACAGGGGATGGCGGACAGGCGGTGCGCCCGTCCTACAAAGGGGGCGCGGTCTCGCCGCCTTCGGCCGCCGGGGCTTCGTCGTCGCCGGTCTGCGGCGAGCTGGCGTTTTCCAGTTTGCGCAGTTTCTTGGCTTCTTTTTTCTTGCGCTTCTCGAGCTCTTTGCGGCGCTTTTCGCCGGAGTAATTTGGTCTGGCCATGGTGGTAATGTTTT
>DASXYO010000068.1:0-6791 GCA_036502465.1 Chthoniobacterales bacterium | reverse complement strand
GACGAAATCTCCGGGTTGCACGGAGTGGGCGCGGCCGGCGTTGAAGGCCAGGCGAACCATCCCTGATTCGTGCGAAACCATCCCGGCCTCCTCGCGCGGACCGCTCCGCGGTGGAGCTTCGCTGCGCTCGCGACGTCCGCGTGACTGGCGATCGGCTTCGTACTGGTCGCGACTCCGTTCCCTCAGTCGGCGCGCGCCGGGATCGGGTGAGCGGTTGTAGTCGGGGCGCGGGCGATCTTCGGGAATCGCCTGGCCGGCGCGAGTTTTGTCTTCGCCTAACAAGTGGATGAGCGCGGACGCGATATCGGTCGGTGAATGTCCCTGCTCGAGAAGCCGGTCGAGCAACTCGTCGTGCCGCTTGTATTCGCCTTTGGCCAAAGTTTCGCGAAGCGCCTCGGCGAAAACTGTCGCGCGCCGGCCTTCCACTTCTTCGGCTGACGGAATTTTCTCGCGCCGGATGCGGCTCTTGGTGAAGCGCTGAATATTCTCCAGCCGATAAATTTCCCTCCCGGCTACGAAGGTGACCGCCTTGCCGCCTTTGCCGGCCCGGCCGGTCCGTCCGATGCGGTGCACATAATCCTCGCCGTCGTGCGGCAGGTCGTAATTAAAAACCACCTCGATGTCGTCCACGTCGAGCCCGCGCGCCGCCACGTCGGTCGCGACCAGAATCTCGATCGCGTGTTTGCGAAATTTTCCCATGACCCGCTCGCGCATCGCCTGGGTCATATCGCCGTGCAGCTTGTCAGCGTTGTAGCCGCGCGCGGTCAGATGTTCCGTCAGGTCATCGACCATCATCTTGGTCGCGCAAAAGATGATCGCCAGTTTGATGTCCTCCAGGTCGATCAACCGGCAAAGCACCTCCAGCTTCGAGCGCCGATCCACTTCGTAATAAATCTGCTCGATCGCCGGCACGGTCAGCGCCTCCGCTTCCATCCGCACGTTGACCGGGTTGCGGGTGAAAGTCTTGATCAGCTCCTGGATCGGACGCGGAATGGTGGCGGAAAAGAAGACCGTCTGCCTTTCGTTAGGCACATCGCGCAGGATCGTCTTGATGTCGTCGACGAAACCCATGTCGAGCATGCGATCCGCTTCATCGAGGACGACCATCTTGATTTGGTCGAGACGCAGGCTCTTCCGTTCGAGGTGATCCATCACCCGGCCCGGCGTGCCGATGATGATCTGCGCGCCGGCACTCAGGCCGCGGAATTGCCTTTCGTAGGATTGTCCGCCGTAGATCGGCAGCTCGCGCACGCCCCGCTTGAAGAAGGCGAGCTTCGCAATCTCTTCCGCCACTTGCACGGCGAGCTCACGCGTTGGGCAGAGGACCAGGACCTGGGGCGCGCGCAGATTCGGCTCGACCAACTGAATCGCGGGAATGCCGAAGGCGGCCGTCTTCCCGGAACCGGTCTGCGATTGCCCGACGACGTCGGCGCCCTCGAGCAGGACTGGGATGGCGGCGGATTGAATCGGGGAAGCTTCCTCGAAGCCCATCCGTTCCACGGCCTTCAATATTTCCGGCGCGAGCCCGAGCTCGGCGAACAACTTCTTCTGCATCATGCACTAGACCACGTCCGGCCGCCGAATACAGGGCGTGGCGCGGTTTTGGCCTAACGAAATAAAACGGTCAACGTATTCGATCCGGTTGAGTATCATGCCGAACGAATGAATGTCGCGGGACAACCTTATCGCACGATCTGGCTCCAGCCTAACGATGACCGGATCGTGCAGTTGATCGACCAGAGAGCTTTGCCGCACGAGTTCGTGGTCGAGGAGGTGACGACGGTCGAGCAGATGGCGACCGCAATTCGCGACATGCACGTGCGCGGGGCGGGTTTGATCGGCGCCGCCGCCGGCTACGGGATGTATCTGGCGATGCTGGCAGGCCTGGAGGCTGTCGCCGCGGCCGATTTTTTGCGGGCGACGCGTCCTACCGCGGTCAATCTCAGTTGGGCGTTGGACCGCCAGCTCGCGCGAATCGCGACCGGCGCGACCGCAGTGGAGCGAACCGCGCTCGCCCGTGAAACTGCCGAGGCAATTGCGGACGAAGATGCCGAACATTGCCGGCAGATCGGCCTGCACGGCCTGGAATTGATCAAGCAAATCGCGGGGGAAAAGAACGGTCAACCGGTCAACGTTCTCACCCATTGCAACGCCGGCTGGCTGGCGTTTGTCGATTATGGCTCGGCCACTTCTCCGATTTACGCGGCGCACGATTGCGGAATCCCGGTCCACGTTTGGGTGGATGAGACGCGACCGCGCAACCAGGGAGCGAAATTAACCGCGTGGGAATTGGGCGAACACGGCGTGCCGCACACCGTCATCGCGGATAATGCCGGCGGGCACCTGATGCAGCGCGGCGAGGTGGACCTCGTGTTGGTGGGGACCGATCGCACCACTTACACCGGCGACGTCGCGAACAAGATCGGCACCTACCTGAAGGCGCTCGCGGCCAAGGATAACGGCGTGCCGTTTTATGTCGCGCTGCCCTCTTCGTCGTTTGATTGGAAGATGCGCGACGGATTAACCGAGATTCCCATCGAGGAGCGCGGAGCGGAAGAAGTGAAACACGCCGATGGCTGGGCGGAAGGGCGCTCGATCGAAGTCCGGGTCACGCCCGAGGGAAGTCCGGCCGCAAACTACGGATTCGACGTCACGCCGCGGCGTTTAATCAGCGGACTTATTACCGAGCGCGGGATTTGTCAGCCTAACGAGCAAAGCATCCTCGCGCTTTTCCCTGAGCGAACGCCATGAACGAGACGGGCGTCGTCAAGTTCCACTACGAATCGACCGGACTGGCGCTCGCCCCGTTCCCCGGCTTCGAGGAACTTAATGCGGCCAGGCAGGAATTGCAGCAACTCGGTCTGCTCGGGGTGGATGAAAACGGCCTGGGTTTTGGCAACGCGAGCATGCGCGACGACGGCACCGAGGCGTTTTACATCACCGGCTCTGGGACCGGCGTGTTGCCCCGGCTGGCGCTGCCGGATTATGCGAAGGTGATCGCGTGGGATTTCGAACGAAACTGGCTGCGTAGCGAAGGCCAGGCTGTCGCCTCCGCAGAGTCACTCACGCACGCGGCCGTCTACGCGACGGACAGGAAAGTGCGCGTCGTCCTGCATGGTCACGACCCCGATCTATGGCAGATCTTGCGGGAGCGAGGCAATGCTACCCGCCCGGATGTTCCATACGGCACGCCCGAGATGGCCCTGGAAGTTCAACGGCTTTTTCGAGAGACCGATGTGCGAGACAGGAAGGTTTTCGCGATGTCCGGACACCAGGATGGGATCGTGGCCTTCGGCGCGGATTTTCCAGAGGCGCTCGCCGTCATCTCGACACTTCATTCTGTTCGCAAGCAAACAAAAGCTGGTTAAGTTCGCGTTCTTCCGAGGTTCTCTATGATGAAATTCGTGGCTGGTTTGTTGGTTGGGATCTGTCTGGTCGCAGTCGCGGGATATCTGTTTGTGATCCAGGGCGGAATCGCGATGTCGACCGACGCCAAGCCTCTGCCGCTCGAGCGTTCACTGGCGCACAAGGCGCTGGCCGCGTCGATCGGAAAAAGTGAGGACGAGAAATCGCCGCTACCGGCGGACGAGGCGAACCTGCTCGCCGGTGCGGAGGTGTTCAAACAAAGCTGCGCCGGATGCCACGGACAATTCGGGCAGGGCGCTTCCGGCTTATCGAAAAGAGTCTACCCCCACATTCCGCCGCTCCTTCCGCCCGCGACGGGGGTGACTGACGATCCGGTGGGCGAAATCCATTGGATCATAAAGAATGGAATTCGTTTCAGCGCGATGCCGTCGTTTGGCACGAAGCTGAGTGATGACCAGCTTTGGCAGGTCAGCCTCCTGCTGCATCAGGCGGATAAATTGCCGGCGGCTGTGCAGGAAGCGCTTGGTTCCAAGAAGTAACGAAATCGAGCGGCGATCTTCGTGAGCCGGTAATTGGCGGCCAGCGCGAGTGGCGCCGGTCGCTTTTCGTTCGCAATCGAGGGGTGCGATTCTAAAGTTTGGGCTCTCATGAGCCGCGTCCGCCTTCTTTCCGATACTCTCGCCAGCCAGGTGGCCGCCGGGGAAGTCATCGAGCGCCCCGCTTCGGTGGTAAAGGAGCTGGTCGAGAATAGCATCGACGCCCAGGCGCAATCGATCGAGGTCATGATCAAGCGAGGCGGGATTTCGCTCATTCGCGTGACCGATGACGGCGTCGGGATGGACCGGGACGACGCGCTCCTTTGCCTGGAGCGGCACGCGACGAGCAAGATCCGAACGGCCGCCGACCTCGCGACGGTCGCAACACTTGGTTTTCGCGGGGAAGCGCTCCCGAGCATCGCGAGCGTGGCGCGTTTTCGCCTAACGACCCGCGAAAAAGAGGCGGTTGTGGGGACCGAGGTACTCGTTTCCGGCGGGAAAATGGAAACGGTGCGCGATGGCGGCGAGGCACCCGGGACGCAGGTCGAGGTCCGCTCGCTTTTCTATAATCTGCCGGCCCGCCGGAAATTTCTGCGCTCGGAAAATACCGAAACGCGGAACATCGAACACCAGCTCAACCTGCAGGCGATCGGTCACCCGGATATCGCCTTTTCGTTAGTCCGCGACGAGCGGGTGGTCTTTCAGTTGCCCGCGACGAAGACGTTACGCGAGCGGATTCGCGACCTGATGGGGAGCGAACTGGTGGCGCGTCTGCTCGAAGTGGAACCGGCGAAAGGGAAGCTGCGAGTAAGCGGTTTCATCGGCCAGGCAGGGGTGAGCCGGGCAAGCCGGGGGCAGCAGTTTGTTTTCGTCAACGGCCGCGCGATCGAGAGTCCGGTGATCGGGGCGGCGCTGAAAGAGGGTTATCACACGGCGCTGATGAAGGGGCAATTTCCGGTCACGTTTCTCTTCGTCGAAATCGATCCGGCGGAAGTGGATGTGAATGTGCATCCGGCAAAGCGCGAGGTGCGTTTTCGCGACCCGGCCGGGGTGCGAGAGGCGGTCGTGGCCGCGATCCGGCGGACCTTGGAAAGCGACCGGGGGAGCTGGCAGGAACAATTTCGCGCGCCCGCCGAGCCCGAAATAGCATTCGTTAGGCCGGAGCAGCCGATGGCCGTTCCGGACGATTCGCAGACGACCTTTTCGGTGACGGCCAGCCAGCCGGCCGTCACCGACGATCGCTTTCCGCCTAACGAGGAACGTCGGCCCTTGCCGGAGCATCAATTTCGAGTCCTCGGTATCCTGAACAAGCTCTACGTCGTGATGGAAAACGCGGAGGGCCTCGTCCTCGTCGACCAGCATGCCGCGCATGAGCGAATCCTCTTTGAAGAACTCCGGCGGCGGATGGAAGAGCAGGGGGTGCCTTCGCAGCGCCTTCTCCTCTCGCAGGTGATCGAGCTCGCACCACGCGATGCGGAATGGATCGAGCGGAATCTGGCGACGCTGCAAAAAATGGGACTCGGAGTGGAGGAGTTCGGTCGGCACACCTTCAAACTGGAAAGTCTGCCGCCATTTCTGAGCGGCGTGGATCCGGGCCGCCTTTTGCAGGACGTGATCGACAGCCTGAAATCAGCCAGCAACAGTAGTTCCCCGCTCCGGCTCGGCGAGGACATGATCGCGAAGACGGTTTGTCGTCACGCGGTCAAGGCCAACGATCTGCTCCATGCGCCGGAGGTTGAAAAATTGATCCGCGACCTGCTCGACTGCGAGCTGCCCTATTGTTGTCCGCATGGGCGACCGACGATGATTCAGATCTCGTTAGGCGAGCTGGAGAAAAAATTCGGGCGGAAAGTGTAGTCGCTGACCTACTGCGTCCCCGCGGCCGGAGACGAAACTTTCCAGTGTTTCGCGATCAGGGCTTTGATCGCGGGAGTTTGCAGCCGGTAATTTTCCTCCTCCCGGCTGGGCAGATCTGGAAACCATTTCCACCAGTACATCCCCGCGATCACGGGACAGTGCAGCGGCAGATCGAGTGCGACATCGATGCACCGTTGCTGGATCTCATCGGCGTGGTCTCCACCCATCTTGAAAGCCCACGGCTCGGCCGCCGCGCGCGCGCTGACGTTGTAGCCGATCTCAACGAACAGGATCTTCTTGTCGCCATGCGCCTTGGAGTAGGCGCTCAGCTCGGCGCATTTTTTCTTCCAGGCCTCCGCGATTTCCGGCTCGCTCGGGTTTACGCTTTTCGTTAGGGGGAAATAGGCGAGTGCGCCGATGTAATCGAGCGCGTCCCAGAAAGTGACCTCCTGGAAGCTGTCCCAGTTTCCACCATAGGTCAGCTTGCCATGATAAACTTCGCGCACCGCGGCGATGATCTGGCGCCAGCGGGCATCAAATTTCTGCGCGTAGGTAAACTCCAGCCCGATGCAAAAGGTGCCCGCGCCGTGCGCTTCGGCGATTTTCGCCATCTGCACGATCCAGGTTTGGTAATCGCCAAAGAAACGGTCCCACTCTTCGGTCGTCTCGAAATTGATTTCGCCGCGCCAGAGAAATTTCGTTCCCCAATAGGCGATGTGCGGGATGAGCATGACGGACAAGCCGCGCTCGCGCGCCCAGTCGAGCGGGACCGAGATGTGCCGAAAATTGTCGTCGGTCCGAAAACGGACGTGGCCGTCATTTTGAATCTGCGCGTAAGGATGAATTGCGATGCTGTTCACGCCTAGCGACTTGAGTTCGTCGAGCGTCTTGGCCATTTCAGGAGTGGCCCATTCCCAGCCCGAAGTCTGGCAGGAAACGGTGATCCCTTTGATAAAAGGTCGTGCTGGCTCCTCCGCGATTCCGTTAGGCAAGGAAACGGCGAGCAGGGAGCCGAGGAGCAGGCAGATCTTA
>DASXYO010000067.1:0-34252 GCA_036502465.1 Chthoniobacterales bacterium | reverse complement strand
TGGAGGTCATCGTCGATCTCATCCCGCGGACGAACAGCAACCGGCCGGGAACGCCACTGCACCCCTCGAAGGTTACCATCCACAACACGGATAACGACAGCCCGGGGGCCGATGCGCACGCGCATGCTCAATACATGAAGGGGCCCGACGCGCAGGCGCGGAAGGTTTCGTGGCATTTCACGGTGGATGACCGGAGCATCTATCAAAGTCTGCCGGTCGATGAAGTCGGTTGGCATGCGGGCACGCAGGAGGGGAACAGGCGGAGCATCGGGATCGAGATTTGTGAAAATCGTGGGATCGATCAGGCGGCCGCGAACGAGCGGGCGGCGCGGCTCACCGCCCTGCAACTGCACGACCTCGGGCTCGACCCGGCGCACGATGTCGTCCAGCATCACGACTGGAGTGGGAAGGATTGCCCGCAGCTGTTGCGCAATTCGCCCAGCGGCTGGACCGATTTCCTCGCCCGGATCCGGGCGCACTACGACGGGATCGCGGCCGCGCCGCACGAGAATCTGCACGCGGCGCCGGTCATTCCGATCCGGCTGGCGGAACCGGAGGTGGAGATCCGGCGCGCCCTGCCGGTGGAAATCCGACGCGCTCTGCCGGTGCTCCCGACGCCGACTGGAACGCTCGATTCTATTCTACAAATCGCGGCGGATTCTGATATCGCCCGCTACGAATGGCTGGGTCGCGGTCGCGCGCCGATCGGATACATCAAGGGGATGGCACTCACTTTTGGACGGGTTTATTGCAAATGGAAAGCGGGTGGCCCCGCTGCACAGGAAATGGCGAAGGCTGTCACGAGCGATCCCGGCCGGGATGCGCTGGCGTATTACCGGGCGCAATTTGCCGAGCTTGGGATGGATAATTCAGTCGCGGGTGCGGATACGCTCCGGCATGTCTTCGCGCTCCTGCTCGGCTTGGGGATGCGGGAGAGTTCCGGCAACTATTGCGAAGGGCGCGACACGACGGCGGAAAACACGACGGCCGATACGGCGGAGGCGGGGATGTTTCAAATGAGCTTCAACGCGCGCTCAGCGCACCCGGTGATGCCGCAGCTCTTCGCGCAATACTCGGCGAATCCGGGCTCTGGTTTCCTCGAGGTCTTCAAGGAGGGCGCGCACTGTCATGCTTCGGATTTCCAGAATTTCGGCACGGGTCCGGGTCGCGATTTTCAGGAGTTGTGCAAGACATGTCCCGCTTTCGCGGCCGAGTTTGCGGCGGTGGGTCTGCGGAACATTCGCAGGCATTGGGGACCGATTAACACACAGAAGGCGCAGGTGCGCGCGGCTTCCGATGAGTTGTTCAAGCGTGTTCAGGCGGCGGTGGACTCGGAGGGTCTCTGTCCGCTTCTGCACGTTTGAGGCACCTTGTTTCGGGTTTATAGGGCGTGGAGTGCCCGCGGCGATAGTCTGCGGTCGTTTTCTTTGACAGGGCGGTGCAGTCATGTAGTTTACGCGCCCTCGCCGAACCGATTCGGTCTGGAAACCTTTAAATCAGGAGAGCCGCCCGGCTCGCTGGAACTGAAATCATCATGCAAAGAAATCGCAGCAAACGTTATCGCGCGGCCGCCGAGCTGGTGGATCGCAACAAGTCTTACAGCTTCGCCGAAGCCGTCAGCACGCTGAAGAAACTCCCGGCGCCCAAGTTTGACCAGACGGTTACGATGTCGTTCCGCCTCGGGGTTGATCCGAAACAGTCCGACCAGATGGTTCGCGGCACCTGCCCGCTTCCGCACGGCAGCGGCAAACAGGTGCGGGTGCTCGTTTTCGCGCAAGGCGCGGCGGCCCAGGCGGCCAAGAATGCTGGCGCGGAATATGTCGGCTTTGAAGACCTGGTGAAGAAATGCCAGGAAGGTTTTCAGGATTTCGATGTCGCGATCGCCACGCCGGGCACGATGTCGGAAGTGCGCAAGCTCGGCAAGGTGCTCGGACCGCGCGGACTGATGCCGAACCCAAAAATCGGCACGGTCACCGAGGACACGGCAAAGGCGGTGGCCGAAGTGAAGGCCGGCCGCGTCGAGTTCAAGCTCGATAAGAACGGCAACATCGCGGTGCCGGTGGGTAAATTTTCTTTTGCGGAAAACCAGTTGGTGGAAAACGGAACGGCGATCATCGAAGCGGTGGTGAAAGCCCGGCCCGCGACGGCCAAGGGGCGGTTCGTCGAGGGCATGACGCTGGCCGCGACGATGTCGCCTGGTTTGCATGTCGATCCGTCGCCTTATCTCAGCATCTAAGCCTCCGGCTCTCAACTCTCACCTAACGACTTTCAACTCCTTAAAAACATGAGACCCGAAAAAGCCAACATCGTTGCGGACCTCTCCGAGAAATTAAACGGCTCGCCGTTCCTGCTGGTGACCGATTACCAGCGGATGAAGGTGGACCAGTTCGGCGAGCTGCGGAACCGGCTCGCCCCGACGGGCGCCGAAGTGCACGTGGTCAAGAACAGCTTTCTCAAGCGCGCCATGACGGCGAGCGGAATGCCGGACCTGGCGGAGCAATTGACCGGCCAAACGGCCGTCGTTACGGGCAAGTCCGACGTTGCTCCAGTGGCGAAAGTTTTGAAGGCGTTTGCGGCTGAGTTCAAAATCGCGGCGCTCAAAATCGGCGTTGTCGACAAGGCGGTGCTCTCGACCGCCGAGGTGGAGTCGCTGGCCGACCTGCCGCCGCGCGACATCCTGCTCTCGCAACTTCTGGGCGTGCTCCTGGCGCCGGCGACCAAGTTGGTCCGGACTTTGAACGAACCCGCCGCGTCCCTGGCGCGACTCTTGAACGCGAAAGCGGAAAAGGAAGGCAAACCGGCGGAGGCCGCAGCCTAACGAAAATTTTGTGGGGCGGGCGCATGGCCTGCCGCGGCGACCAAAGCGGTTGCCCTACAATAACAACAAACAACACTGTCCGAGTCGACGGCTGTCGGCTGTAATTTTCCGGGGGCTTCCGGGAGCGGCAATTGGAGGAAACTAAAATGGCAGATACAAATGCAATTGTGGAGCAACTCAGCGGGCTGACCGTTCTCGAGGTTGCTGGATTGGTGAAGCAACTCGAAGAAAAATGGGGCGTCAGTGCAGCAGCTCCGATCGCGGCGGCAGCGCCGGCGGGCGGCGGCGGCGGTGCGGCAGCTCCGGTCGCGGAAGAGAAGACCACTTTCGACGTCATCCTCAAGGAAATGGGCTCGAACAAGATCGGCGTGATCAAGGAAGTTCGCGCCGCTGTCCCCGGACTCGGTCTGGCGGAGGCCAAGGCTCTGGTCGAGGGCGCGCCCAAGACGATGAAGGAAGGCGTGACCAAGGAAGAAGCCGAAGAGATCAAGAAAAAGGTCGAAGCGGCGGGCGCCAAGGTCGAAATCAAATAATTTTCCATCCTCTGGCGGGCGCGGTGCAAAAGAAAGCACTTGCGCCCGCCGGCAGGGTGTGAATATTGACGGCCCCCTTTTTCTGACTCAGGACGCCCGACGTATTTTTAACTCGCTCTCGAAGGCAGATTTCAAGATTGGCAACAAAACGGTGGAGGTCACTTTGACAGACCGCCGTTTTGCTGCCACTTTTTTCGCCCGCTATTTCCGGAAAAAACCGTAACCCGCGTACTCCTCGCGACCTGCATCCAGGGTCGCTGCAGGTTTTAAACCATTGGAGATTGGTGCACCGTTATGTCTGATCGTACTGCAATAGAGCGTATTCACTTCGGCAAGATCAAAGAAGCGATTGAGCCGCCGAACCTGATCGAGGTTCAGTTAAATTCCTACGTCGATTTTCTGCAAAAAGACGTCCCGCCGAGCAAGCGGAAGAACACCGGCCTGCAAACCGTTTTCAAGGAAGTTTTCCCGATCGAAAGTTACGACGAAAAAGCGACTCTCGATTTCAGCCAGTATGAAATCGGCGAGCCGAAACTGAGCGCCTTGGAAGCGCAGCGCGAAGGCCAGACTTTCAGCGCGCCGCTTCACGTCACCTTCCAGTTAAAGGAAGAAAAGGGGACGAAGGAAGAAAAAGTTTACATGGGCGAAATTCCGCTCATGACGCCGTCGGGCACGTTCGTCATCAACGGCGCGGAACGCGTCGTCGTTAGCCAATTGCATCGCTCTCCGGGTATCGCTTTCGAGTCGAGCATTCATCTCAACGGCAAGGTGCTTTACAGTTTCCGGATTATTCCGGACCGCGGTTCGTGGATCGAAGTGCAGTTCGACACCAGCGACCTGCTCTACATCTATCTCGATCGCCGCAAACGCCGCCGGAAATTTCTCGCGACCACGTTCCTCCGCGCCCTCGGCTACGGAACGGACGAAGAGGTGATTAAACTTTTCTACAACATCGAAGACCTCAAGCTGAGCGAGAAGCTCGACGAAGAGAGCCTAGCGATGAAGGTGCTCACCGCCGACGTTCTCGACGGCGAAGTGACGGTCGCGCGGGCCTTCGAGCCGCTCACTCTTGCCGCGGTGCGCCAGATCATGGCGCTCGGGCACAAGACGGTCAAAGTGATCGACATCACCCACGACGACACCGTCGTGAAGGCGCTGAAAAAAGATCCGGCGCATGACCAGGAAGAGGCGCTCAAGGACATCTACCGCAAGCTGCGCCCTGGCGATCCTCCGACGGTGGCGAACGCCCGCGCGCTGCTCAAGCGTCTCTTTTTCGATCCGAAGAAATACGATCTCGGCCGCGTTGGTCGCTATAAACTCAACCAGAAGTTGAGCATCGACGTCGATCTCGGCGAACGCATCCTGACCGACAAGGATTTCATCGCCGCGATCAAATACCTCATCAGTCTTCGCCGCGGCGAAGGAACGCTTGATGACATCGATCACCTCGGCAGCCGTCGCGTCCGGACGGTCGGGGAATTGCTCGCCAACCAGTGCCGCGTCGGTCTCGCCCGTACCGAACGCTTGGTGAAAGAGCGCATGACTTTGTTCGACGTGAACATCGACGGCATGACGCCGCAGAAGTTGATCAACCCGAAGGCACTCAGCGCCGTCGTGCGCGATTTCTTCGGCCGCTCGCAGCTCTCGCAGTTCATGGATCAGACCAATCCGCTTGCGGAGCTGACCCACAAACGTCGTCTCAGCGCCCTCGGACCAGGCGGTTTGAGCCGCGATCGCGCCGGCTTCGAGGTGCGCGACGTTCATCCGTCTCATTACGGCCGTATTTGTCCGATCGAAACGCCGGAAGGTCCGAACATCGGTCTCATCAGCTCGATGAGCACCTTTGCCCGGATTAACGAATTCGGTTTCATCGAAACGCCCTATCGAAAAGTCGAGAACGGTCGCGTCACCGACCAGGTCGATTACCTCACCGGCGATCGCGAAGAAGCTTTCATCGTGGCGCAGGCGAATGCGCCGATGGACGCGAAAGGTCATTTTACTGGCGAAAAAGTTTCCGTCCGCTATCGCGGCGATTTCCTCGAAGTGGAGCCAGCCAAGGTCCATTACATGGACGTCTCGCCGAAGCAGCTTGTTTCCGTCGCCGCGGGCCTGATTCCGTTCCTCGAGCACGATGACGCAAACCGCGCGTTGATGGGCTCGAACATGCAACGCCAGGGCGTGCCGCTAATCGTTTCCGAGTCCCCGCTCGTTGGCACCGGTCTCGAAGGCAAGGTCGCGCGCGATTCCCGCGCCGTCGTCGTCTCCGTCGAAGCCGGCAAAGTTGCCTCCGTCACTGCCGACCAGATCGTGGTGACAAAGGATGGTCACATGCCGGAAGGCCGCAAAAAACTGAAGACTGACGAAAAAGCCGGGATCCACGTTTATGAACTGCGCAAGTTCATGCGCTCGAACGCCGGCACCTGCGTGAACCAGAAGCCGATCGTGAAGAAAGGCCAGCACGTGAAGCGCGGCCAGGTCATCGCGGACGGCCCGAACACCGAACACGGCGAGCTCGCGCTTGGCCGCAACGTGCTCGTCGCCTTTATGCCTTGGAACGGCTACAACTTCGAGGACGCGATCATGATCTCGGAGAAGGTCGTGAAGGAAGACATCTACACTTCCATTCACATCGACGAATTCGAAATTGGCGCCCGCGACACCAAGCTCGGCCCGGAAGAAATCACCCGTGACATCCCGAACGTGAGTGAAGAAGCGCTCCGCAACCTCGGCTCCGATGGCGTCATTCGCGTCGGTGCGGAAGTGAAGCCGGGGGACATCCTGGTCGGAAAAATCACCCCGAAGAGCGAGACGGAACTGGCGCCGGAAGAGCGTCTCCTCCGCGCCATCTTCGGTGAAAAAGCGGCCGACGTGAAAGACACGTCGCTGACCGTTCCGTCGGGCACCTACGGCATCGTGATGGACGTCAAAGTCTCGTCCCGCCACGAAGTTTCGCGGGAAAAACTGACCCCGGCCGAAACCAAGCGCCAGCTCAAGACAATCACGGAAGACAACCGCAAGAAGAAGGAAGAGCTCACGGAACAACTGACCGACGCCCTCTCCAACGTCTTGTTAGGCGAAAAAATTCCGCTCGACGTGGTCAACGCGCAAACCGGCGAAATCATCATCCCGGCCAACCGCAAGATCACCAAGACGCTCCTCCGCAAACTGGCGGTCGCTTACGATCACATCGAGATCGATCCGAGCCCGATCCGGAACAAAATCCGGGAAATCATTTCGCAGTACGAGCACAAATTTGCCGAACTCGAACTCGAGCGGGAACGCTCGATGGACCGCGTCGAAAGCGGCGACGACATCGACCCAGGCATCATCAAGCAGGTGAAAGTGTTCGTCGCCAGCAAGCGCAAGCTCAGCGTGGGCGATAAGATGGCGGGACGCCACGGCAACAAGGGTGTTGTTGCGCGCATCGTGCCGGAAGAAGACATGCCGTATCTTCCGGACGGAACCCCGGTCGAGATCGTCCTCAATCCGTTAGGCGTGCCGAGCCGTATGAACGTCGGCCAGGTTTTGGAAACTCACCTCGGCGTTGCCGCCAAGGCCCTCGGTTTCAAAGTCGCGACCCCGGTTTTCGACGGTATTTCCGAAGCGAAGATCCGCGAATACCTGAACGACGCCAAGAAGGTCGACGGGTTCACCTGGGTGCAGGAAAACGGCAAGGCTCGCCTCTTCGACGGTCGCACGGGCGACGCGTTCGATCAGGAAGTCGTGGTCGGTTATATCTACATGCTCAAGCTCGGTCACTTGGTCGCGGATAAGATCCACGCCCGCGCGGTCGGTCCTTACTCGCTCGTCACCCAGCAACCGCTCGGCGGCAAGGCGCAGTACGGCGGCCAGCGTTTCGGCGAGATGGAAGTCTGGGCGCTCGAGGCCTACGGCGCGGCTTACACCTTGCAGGAACTCCTGACGGTGAAGTCCGACGACGTCCAAGGCCGCACGCGGATCTACGAGTCCATCGTGAAGGGCGACAACTCGCTCGAAGCCGGCACACCGGAATCTTTCAACGTGTTAATCAAGGAAATGCAGTCGTTAGGCCTCGACGTCAAAGTCGGCGGCCAGGCGCCGAGCTTTCTCGAAAACGTTGCCTAACAATCTACCAAACTTAGAAATACAGCTCTCATTATGAACGAACATTCCTGGCGGGAATTGGTGGGTGAAGAACGCACCGTGGGTTTCGATCAGGTCGCCATTGGCGTCGCTTCCAGCGACACCATGCGCTCCTGGAGCAAGGGTGAAGTCAAAAATCCGGAGACGATCAATTACCGGACCTTCAAGCCGGAAAAAGGCGGCTTGTTCTGCGAACGCATTTTCGGTCCGACACGCGACTGGGAATGTTCCTGCGGAAAATACAAGCGGATCAAGCACAAGGGTGTGATCTGCGATCGTTGCGGCGTCGAAGTGACGCTCGCTCGCGTGCGGCGTGAGCGGATGGGTCACATCGAACTGGCGGTTCCTGTTTCGCACATCTGGTTCTACAAGTGCATGCCTTCGCGGCTCGGCCTCATGCTCGACATGAGCGCGCGCCAGCTCGAACGCGTCATCTATTACGAGGACTACATCGTGATCGATCCGGGCAACACGCCCCTGACGAAATGCCAGCTCCTGACCGAGATCGAATATCGCGAAGCGCAGGACCAGTACGGCGAAGAATTCAAGGCCGGCATGGGCGCCGACGCGGTCAAGGTTCTCTTGAGCGAAATCGAACTCTCGAAACTGAACAAGGAGCTCGAGGAAGCGATGGGCAACACGAAGAGCAAACAGATTCGCAAGAAGCTGGCGAAGCGTTTGAAACTTGTGCAGGGCTTTGCGTCGTCCCATTCGCGCCCCGAATGGATGGTGCTCGAAGTGCTTCCGGTCATTCCGCCGGATCTGCGTCCGCTCGTTCCGCTCGAAGGCGGCCGCTTTGCGACCTCGGATTTGAACGATCTTTATCGTCGCGTCATTAACCGCAACAACCGTCTCAAAAACCTGCTCCAGCTCAAAACGCCGGATGTCATCATCCGCAATGAAAAGCGCATGTTGCAGGAAGCGGTCGACGCGCTCTTCGATAACGGCCGTCATGGTCGCGCCGTCACCGGCGCCGGCAATCGTCCGCTCAAGTCGCTCAGCGACATGCTCAAAGGCAAGGGCGGACGCTTCCGGCAAAACTTGCTCGGAAAGCGCGTCGATTACTCGGGCCGTTCGGTCATCGTCATCGGTCCTGAGCTGAAACTGAACCAGTGTGGTTTGCCGAAGAAGATGGCGCTCGTTTTGTTCGAGCCGTTCATCATCCGCCGCCTGAAAGATCTCGGCTATGTGCATACCGTGCGCAGCGCGAAAAAAATGATCGAGCGCCAGACGCCGGAAGTTTGGGACATCCTGGAGGAAGTGACCAAGGGTCACCCGGTTCTCTTGAACCGCGCGCCGACTCTGCATCGTCTGTCGATCCAAGCTTTCGAGCCACTCCTCATCGAGGGCGAAGCAATCAGAATTCACCCGCTCGTTTGCACCGCTTACAACGCGGACTTCGACGGCGATCAGATGGCCGTGCACGTCCCTCTCTCAGTCGAAGCACAGATGGAAGCGCGCATGCTCATGCTCGCGCCGAACAACATCTTCTCGCCTTCCAGCGGTAAGCCGATCACGACTCCGTCGCAGGACATCACGTTAGGCTGCTACTACCTCACGCAGAATCCGCGGCGCGCCGCGGGCGTGGCCGCGGAATCGCGTCTCCCGCTCTTCGAGAACGCGACCGAAGTCGAGTTCGCGATGGCCGACGGTGCAGTCAAAACTCACGATCGGATTCGCCTGAAGAATCCCGACTTGGGCAAGGACACTATTTACGGCGACAAAGAAACCCACGTCATCGAAACGACCGCGGGTCGCGTGATCTTCAACGAGATCTGGCCCGACGGCCTCGGCTTCTTCAACAAAGCCGCCGGCAAAAAGCAGCTCAGCGACATCATCTGGCGTTGCTATCAGGTCGCCGGCCAGGACGGCACCGTGGAAACGCTCGATAAGCTGAAGGAACTCGGGTTCCGCGAAGCGACCAAGGCCGGCGTCTCGATCGGCATCTCGGACATGATCATTCCGAAGGAGAAAGAGCTCCAGCTCGCGAACGCCTACAAGCAGATCAAGACGGTCGAGCAGCAGTATCGCAAGGGCATCATCACCGATGGCGAGCGCTACAATAAAATCATCGATATCTGGACCCACGCGGGTGACGAAATCTCCAACGTCATGTTCCGCACTCTCGAGCATAACGAGGGACGCAAGGAACTGAACCCGGTCTTCCTCATGGTTGATTCCGGCGCGCGTGGTAACCGGCAGCAGGTGAAACAGCTCGCCGGCATGCGCGGTTTGATGGCCAAGCCTTCCGGCGAAATCATCGAACGCCCGATCACCTCGAACTTCCGTGAAGGTCTGACCGTGCTCGAATATTTCATCTCCACCCACGGCGCCCGCAAGGGTCTGGCTGATACCGCGCTCAAGACCGCGGACTCCGGTTACCTAACGAGAAAGCTGGTCGACGCGTCACAGGACGTGATCATCAACGAGATGGATTGCGGCACGGTCAACGGCATCACGGTCAAGTCGATCTACGAAGGCGACGAAGAAGTGGTCGACCTCTCGACCCGCATCGTCGGCCGCGTCAGTTGCGAGACGATCGTTGACCCGGTGACGAAGAAAAAAATCATCAAGGCCAACCAAATGATCGACGAGCCGACAGCGGCAGCGATCGAGAAAATCGGCGTCGAAAGCCTCAAGATTCGCTCCGTTCTCACCTGCGAAACCGGGCGTGGTGTTTGCGCGCTTTGCTACGGACGCAACCTCGCGACCGGACAGTTTGTGAAACTCGGCGAAGCGGTCGGCATCATCGCTGCGCAGTCGATTGGCGAACCCGGCACGCAGTTGACCATGCGTACCTTCCACATCGGAGGAACGGCCTCGCAGACCTTCAAGCAGCCGATCATCAAGGCGAAGAATGACGGTGTCGTGCGGTTTAACGATCTGCGCACCGTGCAATCACTCGACGGGAACTGGATCGCGCTGAACAAGAACGGCTCCGTCACCCTGCACAACGAAGAAGGCCGCGAAATCGAGCGCTACAATATCGTCATCGGTTCGGTCATCTCCGTGGCCGACGGCGGCAACGTGAAGAAGGGCGAAACCTTCGTGCAATGGGATCCGTACAACGTCCCGATCTTGACCGACAAGAGCGGCAAGATCGAATTCCGCGACATGATCGCGGGCGTGACGATGAAGCGCGAAGTCGACGAAGCGACCGGCCTCATGGGCACGGTCATCATCGAGCACAAGGAAGACCTGCATCCGCAGATCGTGATCGTGGGCGACGACGGCGAAGTGGTCGCGAGCTACTCGATCCCGGCCGGCGCGCACGTCATCGTCGAGGCGAATCACAAGATTCGCGCCGGCGCCTTGCTCGCCAAGACGCCGCGAAAAGTGGCCAAGACCAAGGACATCACCGGCGGTCTGCCGCGTGTGGCGGAATTGTTCGAAGCACGCCGTCCGAAAGACGCGGCCGAGATCGCCAAGATCGACGGCATTGTCGAAATCGGCGGCACCGTGCGCGGCAAGCGGAAGCTCATTCTGAAGGACACCGAAACCGGCGCCGAAGAAGAGCACCTCATCCCGATGAACAAGCACATGATTGTCTTCAAGGGCGACTTCGTGAAGAAGGGCTCGCAGCTGACGGAAGGTCCGGTCGTGCCGCACGAAATCCTCGAGGTCTGCGGACCGCAGGATTTGCAGGAGCATCTCGTGAACGAAGTGCAGGAAGTTTACCGCCTGCAGGGCGTCGAGATTAACGACAAGCACATCGAGATCATCGTTAGGCAGATGCTCCGGAAGGTGAAAATCACCGATCCGGGCGACACCTCGCTCCTCTGGGGCGACCAGATCGATAAGCTCGATTTCGAACGCGAAAACGCGACGGTTGTGAAGCAGGGCGGCAAACCCGCCGAAGCGACCCCAGTCCTGCTCGGCATCACGAAGGCATCGCTCGAAACCGACAGCTTCATCTCCGCAGCTTCGTTTCAGGACACCACCCGCGTTCTGACCGAGGCGGCAACGTTAGGCAAAGTCGACAAGCTGCGCGGCTTTAAGGAAAACGTCATCATGGGACACCTCATCCCGGCTGGCACTGGCTTCCCGGCGGTGCGCGAGATCAAACTCGTCGAGCTCGGCGAGCAGGTTGGTGCTCCGCTCATGGAAGAGCCCGAGCCGCAACCGGCGCTTGGCTAAACCAAATTCAATGCTGTAAAGATGAGGGCCGCACGCGAGTGCGGCCCTCGTTATTTAAAGATGTCGATCGCAACCAAAACCGGCGATGCCGGTGAGACCTCGCTCATGTATGGGCGACGCGTGCCGAAAACCGACCCGCGGGTTGATGCCTACGGCTGTGTGGATGAGCTAAATTCCGCGCTTGGCCTCGTCAGAGCGACCGCCGGAGATGCGCCGCTCGCGGAACAAATTCTTTCGATCCAAAAGGAATTGGTCACCGTGATGGGCGAACTGGCGACGGCGCCGGCCGACCTTGGGCGTTACCAGAAAGATGGTTTCGCCCTAACGAACGCGACGATGGTCGATCGCCTGACGGCAATGATCGACGATTTGGAAAAGGACAAAACGCTTTACGGCAAAGGGTGGGCCATGCCAGGAAACACTCCGATCGGTGCCGCACTCGACCTCGCGCGGACCGTTTGCCGGCGGGCGGAACGCCGCGTCGCGGCGCTCGAAGTAAGCGAACACGTCCAGGGCGAAATTCTTCGCTACCTCAACCGCCTCTCCGATCTCTGCTGGCTCCTGGCGCGTTTCGCCGAGAAGCCAAGCGCCTGACAACCCTGCGACTGCGCGACAACTCTGGGGAGCGCACTCGCCCTCGCGTACTTTGCTCTGTCTGCACGCCGCGAAAAGCCAGTTGCGGCGAGGGCGCCGCAACCAGCACGCGAGGGCGCGTGCGCTCCCCGGAGCAGAAGCAATGCGCCGCGCGTTACTTCGGCACGTCATCGTCCTTGCCGAGATACTCCCAGCGCTGCAACGAGATCGGCACATTTCCGTTCTTCCAGACGAAATCATGGAACGCGCGAAGGTTGAATTTTTCTCCCTTCGCCACGCGCGCCTCGGCCAGCATCTTGGTGAGTTGTAGTTTGCCGATCTGGTACGAGATCGCCTGCCCCGGCGCGGTCGAGAATGCGATCGCTTCCTGCCGCGCTGTCTCTTTATCCATCGGCACTGTCTCCTGGAGATACTTCGCCGCCTGCTCCAGCGTAAATTCGCCGAGCGCGAGTTTCACATCCACTTCCACTCGGAGCGCGCGCAGCCGCATGAAATTATAAATGATCTCGCGCGTGTGCGGGCTGTCGTCGAAGAGCCCGGCCTGCAGCATCATTTCCTCGGCGTAAAAGCCGATCCCTTCGTTCGCGCCCGAGTCGTAATAATGCCGCCGGACCGGGTCCTCATGCTTCCAGGAAAGACAAAGCTGGAAATAATGTCCCGGAATCCCTTCGTGCACGATCAGGGGCCGCGGATCCTGCGCGGTGGCGCGCATGAAGTAGCCGAGTTTCAGCGAGGGAGAATCGACATAACGAATGCAATTCTCCTTCAGGCGGGAAGGTGAAGTGAAGTCATCCTCCTCGGTGAAGCCAAGGCCACGCAGATAGGCGGGAATCGGGCGCAGGGTGTAGTGCTGCAACCAGTCGGGCACGGTCAGAATTTCTTTCTCGACCAGAAATTTGCGGATCTGTAATTCCTTCGCGGCGTTGTCCGCTACCCATGCTTCCACGTTCGGTGCGATCGTGAGCGAAGGAACATTCCGGTTTCGGTTTTTCTCATACGCCTCAAAAGCGACCGCGCGATTCCATTCCTGGCGACCCATCGCCAGCATTTCTTTGGGCGTGCAGGGATTGAGCGCGACCTTGCGGAGAAAGAAAAGATAAGCCTCGCGGCCGAGTGCGGTGTCGTTAGGCAGGGAAGGCTCGAGCTGTTGCAGGTGAGCGCGAAATTTTTCGAGAGCATCCGCTGCCTGTTCCACCGCCCCATCCACCTCGTCCTTCGAAAGAGTGGTGGCCGGAGTGAGCGCAGCGGCCGTCGCCACCAGGTGCGCGCGCACGCCTTCCAGCGACTGGATCGCCACGGCCGTAAAGGGGCGCGGCGGTTTTGTGAGGTTCTCCGCTCCCTGTTGCAGGATCGACGGAATATTTTTAATCCGTATCAGAATCTCGCGGCTGCGGGCCTCGTCGAAAGGCGCCGGCACCGTCAGTGCCTCGGAGAGTGGAGTCAGGGTTTGATCGAGATAAAAAGTTGGGTCGCGTTTCCAACGAGGATTCACCTCCAGTTCCCAGCGCACTCGAGCCAGGGCAGAGCCGATCAGGCGGTAGTCCACCTGCTGAGGGATCGCCCATTTTCCGGCGTCCATTTGTTTCCAGCGATCGTCGAATTTCGCGAGATCTGCGCGGCGCGTTTCGATAGCCGCCGCCGACCAGTCGCGCGTTCCACCCGGGCGCTCGAGACGATTGACATCGTCGCCGTTAAAGGGCGCGTATTGCGCGCGCCAGGTCCAGAAATCCCGCGCCAGTTTTTGCAGCGGATCGTTATTCGGTGGTTGAGCGGGACTGCGCGACACCACAACGACCGACAACAGAAGAATAGCGAAACGCTTCATGGTTAGAAAAAAGCGAGTCTAACGCCGGCAGAGAAACGGAGGAGAAAAATCTCGTCCGGCTATCCGCGCAGCCGCGCCCGGGGCTACTCGTAGCGGAGCGCAATTACGGGATCGACTTTCATGGCGCGGCGAGCAGGGAAGAAGCCGGCTGCCAACGCTGCAACGCCGAGGAGCAAAACCACGCTCCCATAGGTCCGTAAATCGGTCGTTCCGACTCCGAATAGGAGCGCGCTGAGCAAACGAGTCGCCGCGAAAGCGCCGAGGAGGCCGACGCCGATGCCAATCGCCGCCATCGTTAGGCTTTGGCGCAGAATCATTCCCATCATCTGGTGTTTTTGCGCGCCGAGCGCCATCCGGATGCCGATCTCTTTCGTTCGTTGCGCCACGCTGTAGGCGATCACGCCGTAAATGCCGACGGCCGCGAGGAGCATTGCGACCCCGGCAAACGCCCCGAGCAATCCGGTGTTGAAGCGCGATTGGGCGAGCGTGCGGCCGATCAGGCGGGTCAGCGGCCTGACTTCCGGCACGAACTGCTGCGGGTCGATCTCATGGACCGCGCGGCGGATCATCGACTCCATGCCACTCAATTCCGCGCCGGTCGTGCGCACCACGATCTCTGTGTAGTTGTCCGGTTCCTGTGTAAACGGAACATAAAATTCCGGTGCTTCCTCTTCCGCCAGGCTCCCATGTTTCGTCGTCCCGACCACGCCGACGATTTGACGCGGTGGATCTCCGTTGGCGGGAGCGGCTCCGATGTAAGCCCGCTGTCCGAGAGGATTCTGGTGCGGAAAATATTTCGCGGCAAAAGCCGCGTTGATCATCATGACGGGGGTACCCTGTTGCTGGTCTCGCGGCTCGAAGACGCGCCCGCTCTGCACCGGGATGCGCATGGTGTGAAAGTAACTTCCGTTAGTCGTTAGGCGAGAAGCGGACGGCTCCATTCCCTGGGGCGGCGCAGGCTGGCCGACGATGGTGAAAGTGCGGTGCGAATCGTCGCCTCCGAAAGGCATCGGTGAGACGAGCCCGGCTTCTTCGATACCCGGCAACGATTTCAATTTTGTCAGGAGCTGATCGAAGAACTGAACCTGCTTTTGTGCCCCATCGTAGCGCGCTTTCGGAAGCGCCTGCCAGAACGTCAGCACGCCGTTGGCATCGAATCCTGGCTGGACCGCACTCAGGCTGGCAAAACTGCGAATGAGCAGCCCGGCACCAACCAGCAGCACGAGGGAAAAAGCGAATTGCAAAACGACAAACGCCGAACGCAAACGCTGGCTGCGCACTCCACCGGTAGAGCCGCGGGAAGCCTCCTTGAGAGATTGCTCGACCTGCGGGCGCGAGGCCTGGAGCGCTGGGATTAATCCGAAGATCAGGCTCGTGAGAAGAGCGACCCCGAATGTGAAGGCAACAACCGCGCCATTAAAGTGGATCTCATCCAGGCGCGGCAGATCCGCCGGGCCAAACGCGACCAGCGCGTCGGTGCTCCAGGACGCGAGCAGGAGGCCGGCAGCGCCGCCCAGGAGTGCAAGAATAGAAGTCTCGATTAATAATTGCCTAACGATCTGAAAACGATTTGCGCCGAGTGCGGTCCGAATCGCGATCTCGCGTTCGCGTCCCGCGGCGCGGGCGAGGAAAAGATTGGCCACGTTGGCGCAGGCAATCAGGAGCACGAGCGCGACCGCCGCGCTGAGGACGAGCAGGGCCGGCCGCACATCGCCCACGACATCGGATTGCAGGTCGACCGCGCGCGCCGATCGGCCGGCGTCGGTATCGGGATACTGTTTCGTCAATTGGGCCGCGATCGTTTGCAGATCAGCCGTTGCCGTCCGCAGATCGACTCCCGGTTTCAAGCGACCGACGACCGAAAGGAAATGCGCGCCGCGACGATTCAGGTAATCGGTCGAAGAACCGGAGAAAAACGGTTGGAGCGGCGCGATGTAATCGACTTCCTCACGCTGGACGGGATACTTCCAGCCGCGCGGCATGACGCCGGTGATGGTGTAAACGTGATCGGCGGATTTGATCTGTCGTCCAATGATGTTCGGATCGCCGGCAAATCGCTTTTGCCAAAACGCGTAACTGAGGACCACGACCCGCGCCGCGCCTGGCTTTTCATCCTCGCGCGAAAACCCGCGCCCGAGCAGCGGTTTGCTGCCAAGCACGGCAAAGAGATCGGAAGTTGCAGCCAGCCCCGGCACGTCGGTGGAGTCTTCGCCTGTGCCCCAGATCGTCGAGGCGCCAGTGTAGGCTGCGAGAGCGGTGAAAGTTTTGTTTTGTGCGCGAAAATCAAGGTAATCGGGATAGGAATGAACTCCGCGATCCTCTCCCGGATGCTGAGGGGAGCTCGACCATACCATCGTTAGGCGAGAGGGATCGGGGAAAGGCAGCGAACGCAAGAGGACCGCGTCGATCACGCTGAAGATCGCGCTGTTCGCGCCAATCCCGAGAGCAAGAGTGAGGACGGCGACGAGGGTGAAGCCGGGTGACTTCAAGAGCATCCGCAGGGCATATCGAAGGTCGTTCATCATATCTTGAGGTGGTTATTCATAACGAAGGGCCACAATTGGATCGACGCGCGTAGCGCGACGGGCCGGAAACCAGCAGGCGAGCAAGGCGACGGCGGAGAGGGCGACGATCGCAGTCAGGAGCGCGACCGGATCGAGGCTGCCGACATCGTAAAGCAAACTGGTCAGGGCGCGGCCGGCGCCGAGTGCGCCTAACAAACCAATGGCGAGCCCGATTCCGACCAGAAGCAGGCCGCGTCCGAGCGCGAGGCGGAAAACATCCTGGCGCGGCGCACCAAGCGCGAGGCGAATGCCGAATTCGCGCGTTCGTTGGGTGACGCTGAGCGCCATCACGCCGTAGAGCCCGACGCTCGCGAGAACGAGAGCGAGGGCGGCAAAGGAGCCGAGCAATGTCATCGTTAGGCGGCGCGTCGCGAGACTCTGCGAGATGTTGGCCGCCATGGTCGAAATATTCGCGACCGGCTGGTCCGGATCGATGCTCTGCACCTCGCGAACCACGGCCGTGGAAAGCGCGGTTGGATCGCCGCCGTTTACCCTAACGAGAAGGTTGTTTTCATAACGGGCAAATTGCGCCGCACAAAAATACATCTGCGGCAGGTGCTGCCGGTCGAATTCCTCCCCGGGGACATCGGAGCGGACCCGCGGCACGACTCCGACGATCGTGAGCGGCGGGGGATGCTCGTCGTTCGTCTGGTTGTCGTCGAAATGTTGACCGACCGGATTCTGGTTGGGAAAATAGCGGGCCGCGAACGAATCATCGATGATGACGGAGCGCGGCTGGTTCGGTCGTTCTTCAGGGCCGAAGTTGCGTCCGCGCAGGATGGAGAGTTTCAGCACCTTGAAGTAATCCGGCGAGACTACGTTGACCTCCGCCGACGGTTCCTCGCCGGCTCGAGCGGGCGGCGTGCCGGTGATGTGAAACGAACTGTCCCATTCCGTATTGTCGAACGGCACATTCTCGCCGATCGCCGCCGCCGTCACGCCCGGTAATGCCTCCACTTTTTGAATGAGTCGGTCGTAAAAGGCGATGACCTTGGTGTTCGAATCATATCGCGCCTCTGGCAGCGAAAGCGTCATCGTGAGGACCCCGTCGGGATCGAAACCGAGCGGCGCATTTTCGGAACGCCAGAAACTTTTCAGGGTAAGACCCGCGCCGGCGAGAAGAACAAGCGCGAGCGCAACCTGGATGACGACGAGCGCGCCGCGGGCACGTTGCCGCCCGGCGCTGTCACTTCCGCCGCGCGTCCCGGTTTCGTGCAGGACTCCGCTGAGCGAAGCCAGCCGCGAGACCCGCCAGGCAGGCCAGACGCCGATGAGAATTCCGCAGAGAAGCGCGATCCCGGTTGTGAAGAGGAGCGTCAGCGTGTCGATCCGGGTTTCCTGAAACCGGAGCGAATTTGGCGGACTGAGGGCGTGAATGGCATCGAGGCTCCAGATGGCGATGAGCAGCCCGACGGCCGCGCCCGCGATGCTCAGAACCGCACTTTCCACGAGAACCAACCGCATCAGGCGCCAGCGACTCGCGCCCATCGCAGTTCGCACTGCCAACTCTTTGCCGCGGGAGAGGGCGCGCGCCAATTGCAGGTTCGCGACATTCGCGCAGGCGATGAGAAGAACGCACCCGACCGCCGCGAGGAGGAGATGAAGATTCTTCCGATAGTCGCCCACTCCGGAGTCGAGCAGCGTCCGGGCGTTGATCGTGCGGCCGGTATTAGTGGCGGGATATTTTTGCGTCAGCGTGGCGGCAACGCCGGCGAGATCCAACCGCGCCTGCGGTAGCGTGACGCCCGGTTTGAGCCGGCCGAGGACGGAAAAACCGGGATGGTTGTCGCGCTGCAGATTGTTCTTATCGGCGCGCATGTCGCCTAACGGAATGTAAACATCGCTCGTGCGGAAAACGCGCATCTCGTTAGGCAGAACGCCCACGATGACACGCGGGACGGCGTCGACGATCAGCTGCTCTCCGAGGACCTTGGGCGATTTGCCGAAGCGCCGTTTCCAAAGTCCCTCGCTGATCATGGCCACCTTTGGTCCGCCGGGCACATCGTCCGCCTCGGTGAAATCGCGCCCGATCTTCGGCTTCAGCCCGACGATTTGCATCATGTTCCAGGTCATGACGCCGCTGAGAATGCGCTCTGGAGGCGTCGTTTGATCGCGACTGGAGAGGTTCATCGAATCGCGCCGGAAAAGCGCGAGGTCGGTGAAACTGCGCTGCATCGCGCGCCAATCGAGAAAATTTGGATAACTGACCGAGCCCGACTCGAAAATCTGCATGCGCTCTCTCATGAGGACGAGCTTGTCCGGATCGGGATAGGGAAGGGGCCGCAGCAGGACGGCGTTGACGACACTGAAGATGGCGGTGTTGGCGCCGATCCCAAGCGCGAGGGCGATAATGGCGATGATGCTGAACGCCGGGGACTTGATCAGCATCCGAATGGCGTAGCGAAGGTCGGTAAGCATGGTTGTGGATTCGTTAGGCGGTCATTCGGCGCGCAGGGTGATGATCGGATCCACCCGCGAAGCGCGATGGGCCGGGATCCAGCAGGCGACGACGGTGGCGCAGCCGAGCAGAACGCTACCGGCGAAAAAGATCAGCGGGTCGGTCGCGCTCACCCCGAAGAGAAGGCTGCGCATGACGCGGGCAAGCGCGAAAGCGACCGCGAAACCGATCGCCAGACCGATCGCGAGCAAACGAATGCCTTGCCCGAGAATAAGCCCGACGATCTGGCCCCGCCGCGCGCCTAACGCCAACCGCACTCCGATCTCGCGCACTCGGCGCAGACCGTTGTAGGAGATGACGCCATAGATTCCGACCACTGCCAGGATGGAGGCGAGCCCGGCGAAAATACTGAGCAGAAAGGTGAGCAGTCGCGCTGTGGTCCAGGTTTCCTCGACGCGCTGTTGCATGGTGCGAAAGTCGTAAACCGGTTGCGTGGGATCGATCGACGCGACGATTTTATGGAGCGGCTCCTCCAGTGCCTGCGGCGGGAGCGAGCTGCGCAACAGGACCGTCAGATTGGTTTGCGGCGATTGCGCGAGCGGCAGGAGCACCTGCGGTAACGACACTTCCTCCTCGAATCCATAGACTTTGAGGTGAGGCACGACGCCGACGATGGTGCGCCATTCGCGGCCGCGCTCCTGGTCGACGAACATCTTGAGCCGTTTCCCGATCGGGTTCTCGTTAGGGAAATATTTCTCCGCCAAAAGCTGGTCGACGATGGCGACCTGTGCGCCGTTGAAACGGTCGTGCGCATCAAACATTCGACCGCGCAGAAGCGGGGCCTCGATCGTTTGCAGATAGTCATTGCTCACCACCGTCATCTCGGCCGAGGGCATCTGTCCCGGGGGCGGCTCCGGGCGTCCTTCGGCGTAAAAGCCAGTTTGCCAGCCGGTCATGAGCGGTGGATTCGTCGCGACCGCGGAATGCGAAACGCCCGGGAGCGTCTTGAGTTTTTCGATCAGCGCGTCGGTGAAGGGGATGATTTTTTTCGAGTCGGGATAAGTTGCATCCGGCAGATCGATGCTCGCCGTCAGCAGTTCGTTAGGCTGAAATCCCAGCCCGACGGAACGGGCATTGGCGAAGCTTTTCAAAACAAGTCCAGTGGCGGTCAGGAGGACAAGTGTCAACGCCACTTCCGCGATGAAGAGAAAATCGCGTGACCGCCGTGCGGCCCGCGAATCGGAGGTGCCGCGGTCGCCCGATTTGAGCGCGAGCTGGAGGTCCGCGCGCGAGGTGTGAATTGCCGGCCAGAGGCCGAAGAGCAGACTGGTTCCGAGCGAGGCGACGAGACTGAAGCCGAGGACGGCGGCATCGAGTCGCGTGCTTTGGAAACGAAGATCGCCTGCCGGGGCGAGCGCGAGGATGAGATCGCGGCTCCAGGCCGCGAGAAAAAGTCCGACTGCGCCACCGGCCAGCCCGAGGAGCAGGCTTTCCACGAGCAGCTGGCGAACGATCTGCCAGCGCGAAGCGCCGACCGCGGCGCGCAACGCGAATTCCCGCGAGCGCGCTGCTCCGCGAGCGGCGAGCAGATTAGCGAGGTTCACGCAGGCGATGAGAAGCACGACGCCGACGGCAACGAAGAGCAACGTTAGGCTGGCACGATATTGTCCGACCTGATTTTCGAGTAACGGGGCGACTGTCGTGCCGACGTGGTAATTCGATTTCGGATAAGCCTTCTCCAGGTTGGCGGCGATCGTCTTCATCTGGGCGCGCGCGGTTTCGACCGAAATCCCCGGCTTGAGCCGGCCCCAGGCAAAAAGCCCGGGATGGTTTTCGCGCATCGTCCATCCCGGGCCGACGGCGTGCCGTCGTAGCGGGAACCAGACTTCGGCTTTACGCGGCGAGAACATCTGCGGCGGCATGACGCCGATGACGGTGTAGAGCTCGCCGCCGAAATTCAGGACGCGCCCGAGGACCGCCGGATCGCGTTGGAAGAGTTGATGCCAAAGCTGGTCGCTGATCACGGCGAGGGCCGGACCGCCGGCCCGATCTTCCTGCTCCGTGAAAACGCGGCCGATCTGCGGCTTCAGTCCGATCACCTGGAAAAAATCGGCGGTCACGACCGCGCCGGAAATCTGCTCCGGCTCATGACCTTGCAGCCCGCTCAGGTTGAGGCTCTCGCGTCGCGCCACCGCGAGCGTTTCGAAAACCGTGTTTTCTTTTTTCCAATCGAGGTAATCCGGATAGGAAACCGAGATGGCGGGCTGATCGGCGTCGCTCTCGGTCAGGATGACGAGCCGGTCCGGATCAGGATAGGGCAACGGCCGAAGCAGGACGGCGTTGATCACGCTAAAGATGGAGCAGTTCGCGCCAATGCAGAGCGCGAGAGTGAGAATGGCGACGAAGGTGAAGCCAGGCGACTTGCGCAACTGGCGAAAGGCGAAGCGGAGGTCGTTTAACATGATTTCATTTTCCTAGGTTGCGGTACGTTATTCAGCGCGGAGAGCGATCATGGGGTCTACTTTGGTGGCGCGTCGCGCTGGGAGGTAACAAGCGAGCATGGCGACGATCGCGAGCAGAATCGAAACGCCGGCAAATGTTAGCGGGTCACTCACGCCGACGCCGAAGAGCAAACTGGCGAGCAAGCGGGTGAGACCAAACGCGCCGGCGAGTCCTACGGCCAAGCCGAGCACGACGATTGAAGATCCTTCGCGGATGATCATCTTCATGACGTCACCGGAGTTCGCGCCCAAGGCCATGCGGATGCCGATCTCGTTAGTCCGCTGCGTGACCGAATAGGCCATCACGCTGTAGAGTCCGATCGCGCCAAGGACGAGCGCGAGCGCGGCGAAGAGCCCCAGAAGCATGGCACGGAAGCGCGGCTGCGCGATCGAATCGCGCAGTCCTTGATCCATCGTCATGATCTTCGCGACCGGCAATTGCGCATCCATGAGCCTTACCTGCGCCCGTGCCGCGGAGGCGAGGCCCGTGACGTTCGCGCCCGCGCGCAAGATGAGCGTCATCTCCGGCCACGGCGATTGCCGATGCGGGATGTAGATCTGCGGTTCCTCGGCAAGCGCGAGTCCGAAGTGCCGCACATTTCCAACCACGCCCACGATCTCGCGTTCCGTCGCGTCGCCCGGAAGGAAGGCGAGTCCCTGCCTGAGCTGGCGGCCGATCGGGCTGTCGTTAGGCCAATATCGGCGCGCCATCGCTTCATTAATGATGACTACGCCGGGCGCGTTGCGATCATCGTGTTCGGTGAATGCCCGTCCGCGCCGCAGCGGAATGCCCATGGTGCGAAAATATTCCGGCGTCACCACGTGCAATGGCGCCGCCGGTTGCTGCCCGGGCGCCGTCGGTGGCGCGCCCTTGATCGTAAACGTGCTCTTATCGACATCAAGACCGATGAGCGGCGCCTGCAGAGTCGCCGCCGCTGCTTCCACGCCGGGTAATTTTCCCATCCGCCCGATCAGTTCGGCAAAGAAAGCCGCGCGCCGATTGTCATCCGCATAACGGGAACGCGGCAGACTCACCTGCATCGTCAGGAGATTCCGCGGATTAAAGCCGGGATCGACTTCCTGGAGCAGCACAAAACTCTTGAGCAACAAACCGGCGCCGGCCGAGAGCATCAACGCGAGCGCCAGTTCCACGACGACAAACGCCGTGCGCAGCCGGCGTTCGTTCTGGCCCGCGCTGCTGCCGCGGCCACGATTTTTGAGCGAGTCCTCCAGATTTCTCCGCGTCATGCGCAATGCCGGTATTAAACCGGACATCACTCCCGTGAGAAGGATCAGGCTGGCGGCGAAAACGAACACGTGCCAGTCGGCATGCAGCTCGGTTAGTCGCGGCAAATCCAACGGCAGAAAACGCTGCAATGCGCTCGTACCCCAGGCGCAAACGAGAAGCCCGAGACCGCCGCCGATCACCGCCAGGACCAAGCCTTCGACGGCGAGTTGCTTAACCAATCGTCCGCGACTCGCTCCGAGTGCCGAACGAATTGCCATCTCCTTTTCGCGCGAAACGGCGCGGACTAACAAGAGGATGGCGACATTGGCGCACGCGATCAGGAGAACGAGCGCGACAGCGCCTAGCAGCACCAGGAGTGCGGTGCGCACGTCATGCACGAGATATTCGCGCAATTGTACAACGCGGATCCCGACGCCGTCGTTTGTCTCCGGATATTGCTGCGCCAAGCGGGCCGAAAGCGCGCTCATCTCCGCCTGCGCCTGCTCGATCGACACGTCCGGTTTCGCTCGGCCTAACAAGTTGAAAATCCGATAATCGCGTGGCGTTCCGTCGCTGCCGCGGGCCGCAACCCAGATGTCCGCCGCCGTTTGCGCGACCCGAAATCCGGCCGGCATGATGCCGATTACAACATATTGCACATCGCTGATCGCGATCGCGCGACCGATCAATCCGGGATCGCCCCCGAAGCGGCGCTGCCAAATTTCGTGGCTCAGAATGGCTACTCTCTCCGCGCCAGGTTGATCTTCTTCCGGCAAAAAATTTCGACCGCGCGCCGGCACGACTCCGAGCGCGGGGAAGAGATTCCAGGTCACGACACCGAGCTGGATGCGCTCTGGTTCGCCACTGCCTGTCAGATCGCGGCTCACCGCAGTGTACGCGGCCAGTTCCTCGAAGGAGTTTGCCTGCTTTTTGCAGTCGCGATAATCCGCCATCGAAATCCAGCTGCTATCGAGATCGGCGGATTTGTGACTCGCGAGCAGCATCCACAATTTAGCCGGCTCTTTGTAAGGCAACGGCCGAAGCAGAACGCTGTTGACGATGCTGAAGATGGCGGCGTTCGCGCCGATGCCGAGCGCCAGCGTGATCACAGCCGCGGCGGCGAATCCGGGAGACTTGATCACCTGCCGGAGAGCGAACTTGAGATCCTGAATCATGTTTCGATCCTTTGGCTTCTATTCCTCGCGCAGCGCCATGATCGGATCCACGCGGGCGGCGAGGCGCGCGCGGAAAAAGCAGGGCAGCAGGGCTACGCTCGCGAGTGAAACGAGCGCGGTCGCAAAGGTCGTGAATTCGAAAAGGGCGCTGTTGGCGCCGACCCCGAGAGCAAGGGTGACGATAGCGACAAAGTTGAACCCGGGAGATTTAATGAGCGGACGGATGGCGAAGCGGAGGTCGTTTAACATATCGTTAGGCAATCTTTCATTCGTAACGAAGCGCGGTCATCGGGTCGATTTTGGTGGCGCGGAAGGCGGGGATGATGCTGGCCAAAAAAGCGGCTGTCACGAGGAGCGCGATCACAAGCAGGTAGGTCGCGAGGTCGAGCGCGCTTACGCCGTAGAGAAGTGTGCCTAACAATCGAGTGACGAGAAGCGCAATCGGCACGCCGCTGAGGAGACCGAACAGCACCAGCCTCCCGCTTTGCCGCAAGACGAGTTGCAGCATGTCGCCACGCTGTCCTCCGAGCGCCATGCGAATTCCAATCTCCTTCGTTCGTTGTGCCACCGAGTAGGAGACCACGCCGTAGAGTCCTATCGCCGCGAGCAAGGTCGCGAGTCCGGCGAAGATCGAGAGGAGCAACATCGCAAATCTTTGCCGCAAGACGGAATGCGCGAGCACGTCCTGCATCGTGCGCGGATTGGCCAGCGGGACGTTGCGATCGAGGCTACAAACCGCTTCCTGGACCGATGGAATGAGGGTCAGCGGATTCGCGACCGCGCTACGCAGTGCGACAAACATCGACGGCCACTGGCTCTGAGCGAGCGGAAGATAGATCTCGGGACGCGCGGCCGTTTCCAACCCGACATGGCGCACATTCCCGACCACGCCAATGATCTGCAGCTTCGCGCTCTTCGGTCCGAAATTGGTCACATATTTACCAATCGGATCCTGACCCGGAAAAACGGTCGCGGCCGTCGCCTGGTTGATGATCGCAACCGGCAGCGCATCGGTGCGATCGTGTTCCGTGAAATTCCGCCCCTTCAAGAGCGGGATCGCCATGGTGTGAAAATAGCCCGGGGTACTGACGCGAATATCTGCGCTATACGACTGGCCGCTGCCGGGAACATTGAAGCTGCGCGAACTATTACCACCCGCGAGCGGCAGGCGGCTGACGGCACCGACCGTTTCCACTCCGGGCACGGCATGCAGTCGCTCGACGACCTGCGCATAAAACGCATTTTGCCGCGCCGGCTCGGCGGAAGCGGGCAGACCGATGTTAAAGATGAGCAAATGATCGGGATTGAAGCCCGGGTCGACCTTCGTCAGCCTAACGAAGCTCTTCATCATCAACCCCGCACCAACGAGCAGAACAAGCGACAAGCCGATCTCGGCTGCGATCAGAACCGAGCGAGCCGGACTTTTGCCTAACGAGCTGCCCCGTTCGCCTTCGCGAAGCGATTCGTTCGGATTAGAGCGCGATGCAAAAAAGGCCGGCGCGAGGCCGAAGAGCGCGCCGGTAGCGACGGAGATGATGAGACTGAACGCGAGAACCTGACCGTTGAGGCCGACGTGATGGAAGTCGCCGATCTCCGGCGGGCTGAAGGAGAGCAGAACGGGCAAGGCCCAAAGAGCCAGGATCACGCCGAACGTTCCGCCAAGGACGGCGAGGAGCGCGCTTTCGGTAAAGAGTTGCCTGACGAGGCGCAGGCGCGAAGCGCCCAGCGCAGTGCGGATCGCGATCTCGCGAGAACGGGCGGCGGCGCGGGCGAGGAGAAGATTGGCCACGTTGGCGCAGACGATGAGAAGGACGAGAGAAACCGCGCCTAACAACATCATCAGCATCGGCCGGATCCCGCCGGTCATTTGCTCATGCAGCGGAATGAGCGCAACGCCCGTGTCCTGATCAGCATCGGGATACTGGTGTTCGAGGCGGCCCGCGATCGCGCTCATTTCCGTCCGAGCCCTGGCCAGGGTCACGCCGGGTTTCAAGCGCGCCCACGCGTCGAGATAACTGCGGTCGCGCATCTCCCGGGGGTTTTCGTTAGGCGAAAGCGGATGAACGGGTACATCCCAGGGCGATGGCACCCACAGTTCGCCATACTCGTCCGGCGAAAAGCCGGCGGGGGCGATGCCGACGACGGCGAACTTCTCGCCATCGAGCAGCAGGTCGCGGCCGACGATGCTGCGATCGCTACCGAAGCGGCCCGCCCAAAGTTCGTGACTCAGGACCGCGACGCGTGAGTTGCCGGGTTTGGCATCGTTAGGGCCGAGTGTCCGGCCGAGGATCGGCTGCGTGCCGAAAAGCGAAAAGAATTGCGCCGAGACCATCGTCGCCCGGACCCGTTCCGGTTGGTCGCCACCGGAAAGATTGGCCTGCCAGCCGCGCGCGCAGGCCATGGACGAAAAAACAGAATTCTGTGTCTGCCAATCAATGAAGTTGGCTGGTGAGGCATCTTCCGTCGAAGCGCCTGTGCTGCGAACCGTCTGTGAAACCGTCACGATCTGATCGGGATTTGGATACGGAAGCGGATGGAGCAGGACCGCATCGACCACGCTGAAGATCGCAGTGTTGGCCGCGATCCCGAGCGCTAAGGTGGCGACGGCGACGAGCGTGAAGCCGGGTGACTTGAGCAGTTGACGAAAAGCGAAGCGGAGGTCGTTTAGCATATCGTTAGGCAATCTCATTCATGACGAAGGGTGATATTGGGATCGATTTTCATCGCGCGCCGCGCAGGCAGATATCCGGCGAGGCCTGCCACGAAAAGGAGGAGAAGCGAGAGAGCGGCGAAGGTCGCGGGATCGGTCGGGGTCACGCCGTAGAGCAACCCGGAAAGCGCGCGTGTGCCGAGAAGCGAACCGACTACGCCCGCGGCTACTCCGATTAGCGCTAGGGTAAATCCTTGTCCGAGGACGAGCTTGAGCACATCGCCCGCCTGCGCCCCGACAGCAATCCGAATCCCGATCTCACGCGTCCGTTGAGCGACGCCAAAGGCGAGGACGCCATAGAGTCCCACGCTGGCAAGCAAAAGTGCCGTCGCGGCAAAGGCAGCGAGCAGAAAGGCGTTGAAACGTTGCGCGGCGAGGGAGACTGCCACCACCTCGCTCATGCTGCGTGCCTGCGTGACCGCGAGCAGTGGATCGACCTGCCAGATCGCTGCCTTGATCTCGCGGGCGACCGTCTCGCGTGGGATACTTTTCGGCGCACGCACGACGATCTCGCTCCAGCGCTTCCACGACTGACCGCTTTGCGCATACGCTGTGTAGATGCTCGGCTCTTCTGCCTGACCCAGTCCGAAATGCCGCACGTCGCCGACGACCCCAACGATTGTGATCCAGCTCACGCCTTCGGCGCGCGCCCAGCGAATCCTTTGGCCTAACGGATCTTGACCCGGGAAATACTTCCTCGCCATGGCATCGTTGATCACGCCGACGGTTGGCGTGTTGGCACGATCGTTGCGGTTCAATGATCGGCCCCGAAGCACGGGGATTTGCATCACCTTGAAATAATCGCCTTCGATCGAGCGCGAGCCGAGTTCCGGTTCATCGCCCGTGCTGACCGGCGGCCGGCCTTCGATGATGAAGTTGTGGCTGATCGAGCTGCCGCTTAAAGGCAGCTCGCTGATCATCGCGGCCTGGGTTTGAGGAAGCGCGTTGAGATTGTCGAGGACTTGATCGCGGAAACGAGTCTGCGCCGGAATCTCCCGGTAGCGTGCTTCTGGCAACTCGATCCGGACATTGAGAACATCCTGAGGATCGAAACCGGGCGAGATATTCGTAAGGCGATGAAATGTCTTTCCCAGAAGCCCGGCGCCAATCAGGAGAACGAGAGCGAGCGCAAGCTGAGCGGTGACGAAGAGGTTTCGGCCTAACGAGCGAGTGGGAGTAACGGATCGACTCGAAGCCGCGAGAACGCTGTTCGCATCCACGCGCGTCGCCTGCCAGGCAGGAAGAATGCCGAAGAGCAACCCGGTGAGAACGGATAGGCCGAAGGTGAAGACGAGGACACCGCCATCGAGCCGAATGTTTTCCACTCGCGGAAGTTCTTCTGGTTTGAAAGCGAGCAAGGCATCGACGCCCCAACCGCCGACGAGCAGACCGACGCACCCACCCAGAACGGCGAGGAGAACGCTTTCGAGCAAAACTTGCCTAACGAGATGCCAACGTCCGGCCCCAAGCGTGCTGCGAAGGGCGAGTTCCGGCCGGCGTTGCGCGCCGCGCACCAGGAGAAGGTTGGCAAAATTTGAGCAGGCGATGAGCAGGACGAGTCCGACCGCACCGCAGAGGACGAGCAGGGCCGGACGAATGTCGCCCACCATCTTTTCCTGAAGCGAGACCAGTGTGCTCTCGCGATTCTTGTCTTCGTCCGGGTTTGCCTGCGCCATCCGTCGGTCGATCAGCCGCAGCTCGCTCTGGGCGGCCGGGAGTGTCATGCCGGGCCGCAGCCGAGCGTAGGCGCGAAGCAGATGTGCGCCGCGCGATTTTGCCGCCGCCGGATAAAAAACGTGAATCGGAACGAACGCCTCGAGGCTCGGATGCGGCGCGAGAAAATCCGGCGAGGTCACACCGACGACCGTGTAATTCTGTCCCGCGACGGTGATGCTCTTCCCAAGAATCCTGGCATCGCTCCCGAACTGCCGTTGCCAAAGTTTGTCAGTGAGGACGATAACGAGCGCGCCGCCTAAGCGGTCATCGTTCGCGACTAAAGTGCGACCCAGTTCGGTGCGTGTGCCAAACACCTGGAAGAAATCGCCGGCGACCAATCCCAACTCGACCTGCACCGGCTCCGTTCCTCCGGTGTAATCCGCCGCCTGCCCGCTGACTCCGCCAACGGCGACAAAGGCATGCGATTGTTCGCGAATATCCGCGAGCTCGGGCGCTGATTGCTGAGACGCCAGGGTCACGAGCTGGTCGGGTTGCGGATACGGCAGCGGCCGCAAAAGGACGCCGTTTATCACCGTAAAGATGGCGCTATTCGCCCCGATTCCGAGCGCGAGGGTCGCGATCGCCACCAGTGTGAAGACGGGCGATTTGCGCAGCTGCCGGAAGGCGAAGCGAATCTCACTCATAGCGCAGGGCAATTATTGGGTTCACGCGGGTTGCGCGGCGCGCCGGGATGAGACAGGCGGCCAGCGCCACGAGACCAAGCAGAAAGGTGGTTCCGGCGAGCACGGCCGGGCTCTGCGCCGATACTTCGTAAAGCTGTGAAGTGAGGAAGCGGCCGAGGGCGAACGTGGTTGCGAGGCCGATGATCAACCCGAAGACGACCGGCTGCATTCCCTGCGAAAGGATGAGCCGCAGGACGTCGCGAGCCTGCGCGCCTAACGCCATCCGCACTCCGATTTCGCCCGTCCGTTGCTCAACCGTATAGGCGACCGCGCCGTAAATTCCGACGAGAGCGAGAAGGAGCGCGATGAAGGCAAAGGAGCCGAGGAGTGTCATCGTGAGGCGTTGCTGGCCTAACGAGTCTCCGATCACCTTCATCATGGTTTGCGGCTGGATGAAGGGCAGTTCGCGATCGACTCGATCGAGCGCGGCGCGCGCGCTGCCGAGCAGCATCTCCGGGCGGCCGCTACCACGGATGGCGACGGCAAAGAAGGAGGCCGACCGCTGCGCGAAAGGTCGATAGAACTCGATCTCGTCCTTTTTCCCGAGTTGCATCGAGCGGACGTCTCCCACCACTCCGACAATCTCTGCGGGCGCGCCCATAGCGTTGGCGCTTCCGAGAAGCAGACGCTGACCGAGCGGATTGACCCCGGGAAAAAGGGTGCGTGCCGTGGTCTGACTGATCAGGACGACATCAGGTCGATCTTTTGTGTCGCGTTCATTAAGATCGCGTCCCGCGATGAGCGGAATGCCAAAAGTGCGAAGGAATCCCGGCGACACGCCTTTGATCAGTCCGACCGGACGCTGTGTCACCTCTGGCGCGGAGCCATCCGATTTCCCGTAGGGCGTGCGCGCGAATGCGCCACCCAACGGCACCGTATCGCTGATCGCGGCCGCTTCCACGCCTGGCATGTGCTCCAGTTCGGCGCGCAATCTCTCGACGAAGCGCCCGCGCGATTCGTCATCCGCGTAATTCGCGACGGGCAAGCCGATCCCGGCGATCCAGATTTTTTCCGGCCGAAAGCCCATCTTTTCGTGGCTCAGGCGCATGAAACTCGCGAGCAAAAGAGCTGCTCCGGCCAGCAGGAGAACGGATAACGCGACCTGCGCGGCGACCAATCCGCGACGCACGCGCTGCTGCCCGCGGCTGCCGCTGATGGCGCGGCCGCCATCCTTCAGCTCGCTCGCCAGCTCGGCGCGCGAGCTTTGCCAGGCCGGATACAAACCCATCGCGAAACCCGTGCCTAACGACAAGGCGAGGGTGAAAAGAAAGACCGGCCAATGGAGCGTGAGATTCGTTTCGAGCGGGACGTTGCTGCCGGCCAGCTTCGGAGCCAGGGAGATGATCCAGGAGGCGAGGAGCAGACCGACCCCCCCGGCGGTGAGGCTCAGGATCGTGCTTTCGAAAATGAAGAGGCGCACCAGGCCAGTGCGCGAGGCACCCAGCGCGCTGCGCAACGCAATCTCGCGACGCCGCGAAGTGAAACGCACGAGCAACAGGTTAGCCACGTTGCTGCAGGCGATGAGCAGGACGGCAGCGACCGCGGCCATCAGTGTGAGAAAAGCGGGGCGCAGGTTGCCGGTCACATCTTCCACCGCCGAAACGACTGCCGGCGTCCACGAACTGTCGAAGAGGCCAGGGTTGCGGGCGCGGTAACTATCCTGCACGACGGCTAGAGCAGCCGCCGCCTGTTCATTGCTCACGCCCGGTTTCAGCCGGCCGATCATTCGCAGATAACCCGCGCCGCGCATCAGCACCTCGCGGGTCAGGCCCGGCAGCTCGAAAGGCTTCGCCGTCCAAACTTCGCAATCCGGGCCGAACCAGGAGATCGGCATGTTCGGGAGGACGCCGACGATCGTGGTCGCGACGCCGTTCAGGTTGATGTTGCGGCCAAGGACCTGCGGATCGGCGGCGAGCTGCGTTCGCCAGAAATGTTCGCTGATCAACGCCACGTCGGCTTTTTCCTCTTCGTTAGGCGAGAAAAGTCGGCCGCGCAGGGGCTTCACGCCGAGAAGATCGAAATAGTTCGCGGTCACGATCCCGCCGTTCAACTGCACGGGATCGCCCATCCCCGTAAGGATGAATGCCATCCCGCTGTCGGCCGCGAGACTGGAGAAAACAGTCCGGCTGTCGCGATAATGCCAGAAGCGCGGAACGGACGAAGGCAGCTGCTGCATGTTGCGCTCCTTCGCTTCTCCATAGACGCGCACGATGCGATTCGGTTCGGCGAAAGGCAGACCGCGAAAGAAAAGGCCGTCGATCAGGGTGAAGATCGCGCTGTTGGCCCCGATCCCGAGCGCGAGCGTAAGCACCGCCACGGCCGTGAACCCGGGAGATTTCCCCAGTTGCCGAAACGCGTAGCGGAACGTGTTCATTGCAGTCGGCACGTCATCGTTATTCTTCGCGCAGAGCGACCAGCGGACTCACTCCGCTGGCGCGTTGTGCCGGCACCCAGCAGGCGAGAAATGCGATTCCGCCTAACAAAAAGGCAACGCTTCCGAGGGTCAGGAGGTCGAATGCCTTCACATCGTAAAGCAGCGTGCCGAGCAGCCTCGTTAGGGCAAAAGTTGCGAACAATCCGATGATGACACCGACCGCGGTGAGCCGCATTCCGTCGCCGACGACAAGCCGCAGGACGTCGCCTCTTTGCGCGCCGAGCGCCATTCGGATACCGATTTCCTGGCGGCGTTGCGCGACCGAGTAAGCCATCACGCCATAAATGCCGATGGCGGTGAGAAGAAGCGCGACTCCGGCGAAGAGCGAGAGCAGGAACGCGTTGAAACGTGGGCGCGCGAGGGAACGCGCGATATAGTCATCGAACATCTTCACTCTGGTGAGAGGCACGCCAGGGTCGAGCTGGCCGAGCACGTTGCGGATGGAGGCGGTAAGCGCGGCCGGCTGGGAGGTTTCGCTACGCACGACGAGAGAGAAAATTCCGAGCGGGAATTGCCTTCCGGAGATGTACATCTCGGGCGTGTAATCGAGCCGGAGCGCCTGGTGTTTGACGTTCGTGACGACGCCGATGATTTCCCGCATCGGGCCGTCGGCATCGGTCAGGGAAATTCCGGGCTGAACGAGTTTGCCGATTGGGTCCTCGTTGGGGAAAAACTTCTCCGCGAAGCGCTGGTTGATGATCATGACCGGTTTGGAATCAAGGCGATCGGATGAATTGAAAAACCGGCCCCGGACTAACGACACTCCCATGGTGCGGAAGTAGTCCGTTCCAGCGATGCGCAAGGGGCTGGCATCGCGTTGACCTTCCGGCTTTGGCCGTTCCTGGACATCGAAGGCAGTGGCGACGTTGCTGCCGCTGAGCGGGAGCGGAAAGACCATGCTGGCATCGTGCACCCCCGGCAACGCGCGGACACGGGACAGGAGTTGATCCTGAAAGACCGCGACCTTTTCCGGCCTCGGATAAGCCGCATCCGGAAGCATGATCGCGGCCGTGAACAAGCGTTCCGGTTGCACCCCGGGATTAACATGGCTGAGGCGGGCAAAACTTTGCAAAAGCAGACCCGCCCCGGTGAGAAGGAGAAGAGCGAGTGCGACCTCGCCGACGACGAGTGCGCTGCGCAGACGGTGGTGACTGCCGCTGCTCGACCCGCGTGAACTGTCATTCAGCGCGCCGCGCAAATCGAGTCGCGAGCTTTGCCAGGCAGGGACGAGGCCAAAGAGAACACCTGTGCCTAACGACGCCAGGAAAGTAAAGCCAAGCACCACGCCGTCGAGATGGATGTTTTTCGCCCGCGGGATGTTTTCCGGGACTAACGAAATGAGGAAGTCGGTTCCCCAGACGGCGAGAATCAGTCCACAAAACCCGCCGATGGCGGAGAGGAGGACGCTTTCGGTCAGCAGTTGCCGGATGATTCGGCCGCGACTCGCCCCGAGGGCGGAGCGGAGAGCCATTTCCTTTTGCCGCACGGTGGCGCGAGCAAGCAGGAGGTTGGCGACATTCGCGCTTGCGATTAGGAGGACGCACCCAACCGCGCCGAAGAGGACATACAGACCGCGCGCGACATCGCCGACCAAGTCTTCACGCAAGGGCGCGGCGCCGGCACTAAATTTTGTGTTCGATTCCGGATACTGATGAGACAACGCCGCCGCGATGGTGCGCAACTCGACATCGGCCTGTGCAGCGGTGGCGCCGGGTTTCAAGCGGCCGATACCCTGCAGGCTGTGACTCCCGCGCTGCACCGTCTGTGGCTTGCTCCCATCGGCGTTGCTCGCGTCGAGCGCGATCGTGACAAAAACTTCCGCCGGCTCGGAATCGATCGGGAAAGAAAAATCCGGCGGCATGACGCCGATGACGGTGAAAGGCCGGCCGTCAAGTGTGATCAGTTTGCCAATGATCGAGCGGTCGCCCTTGAATTGCTCTTCCCAAAGCGAGTGACTGAGCACTGCCGTCAGGCCGCCGGGACCGCCTCCTGGGTTTTCTTCCTCGCGATGGAAAGTGCGGCCAAGAATGGGGCGCACGCCAAGGATGTCGAAGAATTCGCTCGAGACTTTTTCGGCGCGCAGACTTTGCGCTGGTCCGTGGCTAACGAGAGCGAGATTTTCCCGCCGATAGACCGCGAGATTTTGGAAGCTCTTGTTTTGGGATCGAAAATCGAAGAAGTCTGGATAGCTGACCGAATCGAATCCAGTCTCGCCTAACGAACGACTCTCGATCGAACCCCAGGCAACGAGTTCTTGTGGCTGCGGGAACGGCAGCGGCTTGAGCAGAACGGCGTTAACGACACTGAAGATCGCGGTATTGGCGCCAATCCCGATGGCGAGCGCAAGGACTGCAACGACGGTGAAGCGCGGCTCCTTGAAGAGCTGGCGGATGGCAAAGCGAAGATCATTCATTCGGTGCGCAGGGCTTCGATTGGGTTCACGCGGGTGGCGCGCCGCGCTGGCAGGAGACAGGCGGCGAGAGCAACCGCCGCGAGCAGGATTGTCGTTAGGGCAAAAGTCAGCGGGTCGTGTGCGTTGGTTTGGAAAAGCATCGAGCCCATGACGCGTCCCGCCGCGAAGGTGGTGGCGAGGCCGAGGAAGAGGCCGAGGCCGACCATCTTGCCGGCCGAGAACAGCACCAGTCGCAAGACGTCGCTGCGCTGCGCGCCGAGCGCCATGCGAATGCCGAACTCGCCCGTCCGTTGCACGACGCTGTACGCCATCACGCCATAGATGCCGACCGCCGCGATGACGAGCGCGACGGAAGAAAAGACGATCAGCAGCAACATGGCGAAGCGCTGTTTCGCAATCGT
>DASXYO010000066.1:0-6863 GCA_036502465.1 Chthoniobacterales bacterium | reverse complement strand
TACGGAATCAGCAGCCCGACCCGCAACATTAACCCGCTCGCGATCGACGTCCTCCAGCCTAACGACTGGCGCATGCTGGATGGCTCCGACGTGATGGCGGTCTACGAAGCCGGGCAGGAAGCGAGCGCGCATCTTCGCGCGGGCAAGGGGCCGGTCTTTTTCTGGGTGAAAATGGAGCGGCTTTCCAGCCACACCAGCTCCGATGATCACAAGCTTTACCGCACCGCGGAGGAGATCGAAAAACTTTCGGAAGGCGATCCGCTGGAGAAATTCAAGGAACGGCTGATCGCCGACGGCGTCATTACGACGGACGATTACGCGCGGCTCGACCAGGAGGTGAAGGAGCGCATTCGCCAGGAATTTATCGATGCCGAGAAGGAAGAAGATCCGACAGCGGACGAGCTACCTCTGCAAGTCACTGGCGAGCTCCCGAAGCTCGACGGCGAAGTTCTGCCGGCTGGCAAATACCGCATCGGCGACGTAGTCAACCTGACCCTGCGGGCTGGCCTAACGAAAGATGCAAACCGGATGATTTTCGGTGAGGACGTGGAGGATCCGAAGGGCGGAGTCTTCCGTCTCACGCAGAAACTTTCGACCGAGTTCCCCGAGCAGGTTTTCAATTCGCCGCTCGCCGAGTCGACGATCGTCGGTGTGGCCTGCGGGCTGGCGTCCTACGGGAAGCGGCCGGTCTTTGAGCTGCAGTTCATCGACTTTATCGGGCCAGCCTGGAACCAGGTCGTGACCAATCTCTGCAATTTGCGCTGGCGCAGTTTTGGCACCTGGACTTGTCCGCTCGTCATCTACGCTCCGTATGGCGCTTACCTTCCCGGCGGCAGCCTCTGGCACAGCCAGGCGAACGAAGCTCCCCTCGCCCATTATCCCGGGATCAACATCGCCATTCCGAGCAATCCGGAAGACGCCGCCGGGCTTCTCTGGACGGCGATGCATTGCGAAGATCCGACCTTTATTCTGCTGCCCAAGCATCTCCTTTGGGCGGAACATGAATCGGCCAAGCCGGTCCTTCCGGTGTCGTTAGGCAAAGCGCGCCTTCATCGCGCCGGCTCCGATGTGACGGTGGTCGCATGGGGCAACACGATGGAGAAATCGATCGAGGCTCTCGCCAAGCTGGGCGACAGGGCGAGCGTCGAGTTGATCGATCTGCGCTCGATTGCGCCCTGGGATCGTGAGGCGATCGAGGACTCTGTCCGCAAGACCGGACGGCTCATCGTGGTCCAGGAAGACACCGAGAATTGCAGTGTCGGCCAGATGATCATCTCACACATGACCGGACAGGCGGAGCTTTGGGAGGCGATGATCAGCCCGCCTGTTCTGGTCAGCAAAGGCAACGTCATGATCGGCTACAACCCGATTTATGAATACGCGGCGTTGCCCGATGTCGAACGCATCGTTAGGGCAATCGAGCGGTCGGTTTCCGTGACCCAACAACGCGTCGCGACCGCAGCACCATCCGCAGAAAAAAAACCGGCGCCGATCTCCCAGGCAGCCACCACGCGCCCCGCCCGTCCCATCACCGGCGGGACGCGCAAAATCGTGGTGCCGATCATGGGCGAAGGCATTCGGTCGGCCAAGGTGGTGGCGTTGTTGAAACAGCCCGGCGACCGGATTGAGCTCGACGACGCACTTTGCGAAGTCGAAACCGACAAGGCCGTTTATCCGATCGAATCATCCTTCGCCGGAACGATGGGCGAATGGAAAACGGCGGTCGACGAGACGGTCGAGATCGGTCAGGAACTCGGCACCATTTTGACTGAAAGCGAAGGCGACGACCTGGCGGAGCAACTCGAAGCAGCCGCCGAAGTTTCGTCCGACGAAGGAGCTGCTGACGCGCTTCCGATTGCCGAAACGAGGCGGACGACCTCGCGCGAACCTGCTCTCTCCGCCACGATCACCCGCAAACTCGGCCGGGTCGTACCGGCGAATTTACAGATCGATGCGCGCTGGGAAGCAATTCGCGAGGCGCGCGGCGCGGCGAAAAAGAGCGACGGCCAGGATGCGCCTTCTCCTTCGGTCATGGTCGCGTGGGCAGTGGTGCGCGCGATGGAAAAACATCCCGCCTTTCGCAGCCTGATGCTGGAAGACGATCGCATCCTCGAAAGCGAAGATTTTGATCTCGGGATCGCGGTCGCGATGGAAGACGACCGGCTCGCGACCGCCGTCATCACCAATGCGAACAAACTGGCCTGGCCCGATTTCGTTAGGCGATACAACGAGACGGTCGAGGCCACCCGCACCGGCCGGGTCGACGCGATGAACGCACCGGTGGTCATCAGCAGCCTCGGCGCCTTCGGGGTCCGAAGCGGGGCTCCGATTGTCGTGCCGCCTTCGGTCGGCACGCTCTTCGTCGGCTCGGCGCACCACGAGCTTTCGCCTAACGGAAAGAAGGCGCAGACCGTCGAGATGATCACGCTTTCGCTGACCTTCGATCACCGGGTCGTGAACGGCGCCGGCGCGGCCAACTTCGTGCACGAGATCAAGGAATTGATCGAAGGCTTCGAAATCCCCGCCACGGCCGCGAAATAAGATTTGCCCGCGGCACTTCCTCCTCTGGGGAGCACAGGCGGCCCGCCTGTCGATGCCGCCGGCATCCGCGCGCAGGAAGAGTCTGGCATGACCGGCGCGAACTTTCGCAGCAGCGACGAAAGCCGTTTTGGCGAGCCGCCAAAACCAACAGGCCAGCGGCCTGTGCTCCCCGGCACACGCCGCCACGCGGCTTGGTAAATATGTTGCCCTAACGAGCTCTTCGTTAACGCAAAACCGCAACCGGCACGGTGCTTGCGTCGACGCAGCTTCAGCGTTGCGTTCTGCTGTGCAGAGGCCACCGCAAACGCGCGCCATCATCCATCTCGACATGGATTGCTTTTACGCGGCCATCGAGGTGCGCGATCGGCCGGAATTGCGCGGCAAACCGGTCGGAGTCGGCGGCGCGCGCGATCGGCGCGGGGTTCTCACGACCTGCAATTACGAAGCGCGCAAATTCGGGGTGCGCTCCGCCATGCCGACTTTCATGGCGCTGCAGCGTTGCCCGAAATTGATCGTCCTCCCGACGCGCTTTGATGTTTACCGGCGCGAATCGGCCGTCATCCGCGCGCTCCTGCATCGCTTCACGCCGCTCGTCGAGCCGCTCTCGCTCGACGAAGCTTATCTCGATGTCAGCGCTCATCCCGGCGCGCCGGGTGCGCTCGCCGAGGTCATGCGCCGGCTGATTTTCCAGAAGACGAAACTGACGGCCTCGGCCGGCATCGCGCCTAACAAACTGGTGGCGAAGATTGCGAGCGACCTCAATAAACCGAACGGCCAATACGAAGTGGCGTCCGAGGAGGTGCCGGAGTTCATGGCCGCGTTGCCGGTCCGAAAAATCTGGGGCATCGGCGCCGTGACCGAACAGAAAATGCAACAGCGCGGGATCACCACCTGTGGCGAATTGCAGCGCTTCTCGCGCCTCGAGCTGCAAACGATTTTCGGCAAATTCGGAAGCGAGCTTTACGATCTTTGCCGCGGGATCGACGATCGCCCGGTCGAGCCCGACCGCGAACGCAAATCGCTCAGCAACGAAGAGACATTCTCCAGCAATCTCGACTCGCTGGCCGCCTGCGAAGAGAAGCTGGAGGAACTCTTCGCCGAACTGATGGCCGAACTCGCGCAGAAGGAAAGCAGCCGGACAATCACGAAAGTTTTCGTGAAGCTGAAGTTTGCCGATTTCACCCGCACCACGGTGGAGCGAGCTGGCTTTACTCCATCGTTAGGCGATTATCGCACCCTGCTGGCGGAGGCGTTTGCCCGCACCGGCAAGAGTGTGCGCCTGATGGGTGTCGGCGTGCGCTTTGCGCCAGTCGAGCAACCCGATGCGACGCAGTTGCCGTTGCTCTAAGACTACTGCCCAGCAATCTCGCCAGCGTCGAAAGCGACCTCGCCGCCTACCACTGTCATGAGGCAGCGGGTGTGGAGAATTTCGGGCGCGGGGATTTTCATGATGTCGTCGGAGAGAATCGTTAGGTCAGCCAGTTTGCCGGCTTCGATTGAACCCTTCTCTTTTTCCTGGAACGCGGCGACGGCCGGCCAGGCGGTCAACATCTTGAGCGCCTGCTCGCGGGTGACAGCCTGTTCCGGATGCCAGCCGGGACCGGAGAACCCGTCCTTACTTTTGCGGGCCACCGCCGCGTAGAATTCGATCATCGGTTCGCCCAGTTCGACTGGCGCATCGGAACCAGCCGCGATGATCGCGCCACTTTTAAGCAGGCTCTGCCAGGCATAGGCGCCCGCGAGCCGCTTCTCGCCAAGCCGTCGCGGGGCAAAGAAAAGGTCGCTGATCGCGTGCGAGGGCTGCATGGAGGCAATCACGCCTAACTTTGCGAAACGCGGGACGTCCTGCGCGCTGAGAATTTGCGCGTGCTCGACTCGCCAGCGCGGTTCCTTCACTTTGCGCTCGTTAGGCGGGACGGCGTTAAAGGCTTCTTCGTAAAGATCGAGAATGGTGCGGTTGGCGCGGTCGCCGATCGCGTGGGTCTCGACCTGGATGCCGCGGCGCAACGCTTCTTTCAGCATCGGGCGCAGGTTTTCCTCTTTCTCGGTCAGGAAACCGGAAGTGTCGGCGTCGGAATACGGCTCCAGCAGGGCCGCGCTGCGCGAGCCTAACGAACCATCAAATATTACTTTGATCGTCCGCGTGGTGAAGTGGTTGTCGTAGGCGTCGAGAATCGGGCCGTTCTTGAGCAGGTGCTCGCTGGCCGGGCCGGGGCCGTAAACTGCGTTGTAGATGCGGAGCTTGAGCTTCCCTGCGCGGTAAAGTTTTTGCAGCAGCTCGAACTCCGGTAATTGACTCCCGGCATTTTGAATCTCACACCAACCAAGCTCGATCGATCTCTTCGCGCCGAGGATCAGGGCGTTCGCATTTTCTTCCGCGGTTGGTGGCGGGATCTTTTTCTCGACCAATTCTATTGCGTTATCGAGCAGCATGCCGAGCGGCTCACCGCTCTTCTTGTCGCGCAGGATTTCGCCGCCAAACGGGTTCGGCGTCTTCGCATCGATCCCCGCCATTTCGAATGCCTTGCTGTTGGCGACCGCACCGTGACCGTCGGCCCGAGTCAGAAAAGCCGGATTGTCAGGCGCGACCTTGTCCAGGTCCTGACGGGTCGGGAAGACGGGCGGTTTCCAAAAGGTTTCGATCCAGCCCCGCCCGGTGATCCAACGGCCCGCCGCCGTCTTGGCGGCCTGTTCCTTGATCATGGCGAGAAACTTTTCGCGACTGGTCGCGCTCTCCATGTTCAGGTGCGTCAGGCGTTCACCCACCCCGAGGATGTGATAGTGTGAATCCGTTAGGCCGGGCACGACGGTCTTGCCTTTGAGATCGATCGTGCGCGTCGATGGGCCGGCAAATTTCTTCGCGTCCTCATTCGTGCCGGCGAAGAGAATGCGCTCGCCTTTGATCGCGATCGCTTGCGCCGTCGGAGCGGCCTCGTTCACCGTGTAAACGTTGCCGTTGAGAAAAATCGTATCGGCCGTTTCCGCTTTACCGCCAAGCGGGAGGCTCAGGAGAGCGATGAAGAAGAGAAACGTTCTCACTGCCAGTTTGGCGCGCGCTTTTCCAGGAATGCCGCGATGCCTTCCCTGGCCTCGGCCGACTCGCGCGCTTCCATGTGATGACGCAGGGCTGTCTCGACGTCTTCCTTCACCGACGAAGACCAGAGTTCCTCAATTAAACCTTTCGTGCTGGCGAGCGCATCCGGCGCGTTTTGCAGGACGGCGTCGATGATCTTTTGCGTTTCGCTTTCCAGCTCGTCAGGCACGACGACCCGGTTGATAAGGCCGATTTCGCGCGCGCGGTCGGCGCTGATCAAGTCGCCCGTAAAGAGAAGCTCGCGAATGTCACGCTCGCGGAGTTGGCGGCGCAGGAACGTCATGACCAGGCCGGCAACCAGCCCGCGTTTTGTTTCCGGGTAACCGATCTTGGTTCGTTCCGCGGCGACGACGAAGTCGCAGGCCGACATCAACCCGGCGCCACCGGCCACCGCCGCGCCGTGGATTTGCGCGATCGTGATCAGCCGCGTCTGGCTGACCGCGAGCAGGGTTTTCGCCACCATTTCCGCGGAGCGATGCGCCTTCTCCGTCACGGTTGTCTCCTGCAGGTCGAGTCCGGCGCAAAAGGCTTTGCCGGCGCCGCGCAGGACGAGGACGCGCTGGTTCGGATCAGCGGCGGATTCCTCCATCGCCGCGGTCAGTTCGGTCAGCAATTCAATCGTTAGGGCATTGCGCCGCTCGGGCCGGTTGAGGGTGACGACGGTTGAGCGATCTTTCGTTTCAACAAGAACGTTAGGCATAAGGAAATGATCTCGGTGGTGAAGATGGGACGATCTTCGCTACCCTCCAGATGACAAGGATAAAGGCGACAGGGAATGAAAAACGAAAATGTGAAATTGATCGAATGCCCGCGCGACGCGTGGCAGGGATTGCCGAAGCAAATCCCGACGGAACTGAAGGTGCGCTACCTCCGCGCGCTGATCGACGCCGGCTTCCGGCATCTCGATGCGGCCAGTTTCGTTTCGCCAAAGGCGGTGCCGCAGATGGCCGACAGCGAAGCGGTCCTCGCGCAACTGGCGCCGCCTAACGACGTCGAGATTATCGGCATCGTGGTGAACGAAAGGGGCGCGGACCGCGCGATCGCCACCGGAGCGGTCAGCACGCTCGGCTTTCCCAGCTCGATTTCAGAAACGTTCCTGCGCCGGAATCAGAATCAGTCGCTGGAAGAAAATCTCGCGACCCTGTCCGCGATTCGCGAGAAAGCCGAGGCCGCCGGTCTCCAAGTGGTCGTTTACATTTCGATGGCATTCGGAAATCCGTATCAGGAT
>DASXYO010000065.1:0-11499 GCA_036502465.1 Chthoniobacterales bacterium | reverse complement strand
GGCTTGAGGTCGGGCCGGCGCAGGAGTTCGTCGAAAATGACCCGGTTGTAGACGCGTTCGATCCGGATCTCGCGCCCGTCGCGTTCGTAGAAAAGCTGCCGCCCGCGCTTCCGGATGCTCGTTAGGGACACCGGCCAGACGCCGAGGCCGCTGCGGGAAAAGGCAAAATCGATCCGAGTTTTTTGTTTCTCCGGCTCGATCTCGAGCAGAACGACGTTCTCCGGGTCGGAGTCGCCCACGATCACTTTGCGGAGCAGCTCGAGGTAGGAATTGTCATCCAACCCGCTGAAGAACGGCTGCCACCCGGCGGGCAGATCGGGAAACGCCGTCCGCAGGCAGCGCCAGAAAAAGAGCTGGTAGGAATAGAGGCTGGGAAAACCCTGCAACTCGATCAGCCGCGGCGTGAGGCGGCCATTCTCGCCTTCGCAGACCGCGAAATCGACCTGCACAAAAAGCGGATGCAGGTTCTCGTTAGGCACGACCAACCGCGGCGGAATTGCATCGCGGGCGTGGACCTCAAACTCGGGCGTTTGGACCTGCGCGATCAGTTCGCGCGCCGCGCCGGCGATTTCCTGCGTGAATTCCGGGGTGAAAAAGATCGGCGTCTCCGAGATGCGGAAATCAGCCGGCCAGATCTCGGTCTCGTTTACCAACCGGAGGAGGGCATGGTATTTTTCCTCGGTGAAATCGGCGTTGTAGCGCGCGCGCTGGGTTGGTTCCATCGCCCTGATCATGGCACAACCGGGCGTTGACGACAAAGTGCCCCGCCGGGTGGCTTTGAGACGCGCGATCGCGTGGCAAAGCCTTCCCGGACACTGCTCCAACTACCTGAGATATCAGCTGGTCGAGCCGCTATGCCCGTTTCGCTATTGTTGTTAGAACCCAACGAAGAGCGCGGCCATTCTCGTCCGGGTCTTGGCATCGGGCAGCCTGCCGACTCCCGCTCCCATGTTATCGACCAGGTGTTTCGGATCGTTCGTGGCCGGGATCACGCAAGTGACGGCCGGGTCCGAGGCGATCCATTTCAAGAGAAACTGCGCCCACGAATGGCAATCGAACTCAGCCGCCCACTCCGGCAGCTTCTTGCTGGCCAGCACCTGGAAGATTCCGCCACCGCCGAAAGGCCGGTTAATGATCACCGCCGTGCCCTGATCCTTTGCCAGCGGCAGGATGCGCTCCCCGGCGGCGCGATCCGTGAGCGAATAGTTGATCTGCACGAAATCGGGCTTCTGCAGGCGCAGGATTCTTTCCACTTCGCCGTGCCCTTTTCGTTCCGAATGCGTGATCCCGGTGTAGCGAATTTTTCCTTTCGCCTTCCATTCCCGGAGCGAAGCCATTTCCCGATCGACATTCGCCAAATTGTGCACCTGCACGAGATCCAGCGTGCGGGTCCGAAAACGCTGGAGCGAGTGTTCCATCTGCGCGACTCCCTCCGGGACACTCCGGGTCCACACCTTGGTCGCGAAAAAGAGTGAGTTAGTCAGCCCCGACTTGTAGGCGAGCTCGCCAATCAAGCTTTCAGCGTTGCCATAGGCGGGCGAGGAATCGATCAATTTTCCGCCGTGTTTCACAAAGAGGGATAACACCTCGCCGATCGCCGGGACCTGCGGCGAGCGTGACGGAACGTCAAAAGTCAGCGCACTTCCCAGTCCCATAACCGGCAGCCTCTCCCGCGTCGATGGAATCGCGCGCAGGATAAGTCGGGAAGACTCGCCCGCCGCAAAAAGGCGGGCGGCATTGAGCGGGAGAAATGCCCCCGCTGCGGTTGCGCCGATCAACCTGGCTGCTCGGCGCCGTGAAATCCTTTTGTTCATGGCAAGAGTCCTATTACCCCGGACTACTTGCGCAGGTCAACGCCGTTGTCTTGCAAGGAAATGAGCCGTTTTGCGGCCGCTTATTGCATTAAAGGGTATGAAAGCAAATAAACTCCAACTTATGACCCTTCTCGGGGTTGTAACTCTTGTCCCCGGCCTTACCGCCGCAAACAAAACCACCGCCACCGTGCCCAAGCCCCGCGATCTTACCGTGTGGGTCTCGAGCCCGGCGGCGAACATGCACGGGGGCGGCTATAGCAGCGCCTTCCTCACTAACATCCGCGCCCGCACCATCGCGAAAGATGCTCCGAAACTCCGCAAAGCTATCGTGTCGCTCGACGACCTCGGCATGCTCCAGGTCAAGGGCTTCGGCTTAGTCCCGGCAGCGGTGGCCTGGCAGAGTGACTTGCCCATGCGCAAGGTCATCCAGCAGCAAGCTGCCTCGGGCCTGAGTTATGGCGAAATCCTGATGGCCAACTCCATCGCCGCCAAGAGTGGCCAGAGCTTCAATCGCGTCGTCTCACTGCGCGCAAGGAGCCAGAACTGGGGCACGGTCTCAGATCAACTCGGAGTCAGCTCCGATTATATCGTTGCCAAGGCCAACATCGCCGCGCGTCAGATCATCGCGGTCGATCTCCGCACCCGGAGCCGCAATCTGCGCGAGGCAGGCACTAACTACACCGAGATTAATACCCACAAGTTACAGTCCCACCTGCATTAGTCGCCTGGCGCAGAGTCAGTCTGCGCCAGGGTAATCCTGGCTCCGGCTGTCGCAGCCGATAAGAACTCGCGACGTCCGCCTGTCAGGCGAAGGCGTCGCGAGTTGTTTCTACTTGCCCGCAAATCCCAATCGCGTTCGGTGTGGGTGTCTATTTAACAGTCAGCTTTGCGTTGTCGCTCGTCACCGTCCCATAGGAATTGGACACGACGACGGAAAACAGCGCGCCGTTATCTCCCGTCGTGGCGGGCGGCGTGGTGTAGGAAGGCTGGACCGCTCCGGAGATGTTCTCCCCATTTTTCCTCCACTCGTAAGTCAAAGTCTTCGTGCCGGTCGCAGTGACCGAGAATTTGGCCGTCTTGCCCACATTGACCGTCTTGTCCACCGGTTGGGCGGTGATGGTGGGCGGAAGATTAACGGCCAGAGTTGCTGAGTTACTCGTGACGCTGCCGCCGCCGTTACTCACCGTAACGCGGAACAGACTGCCATTATCAGCCGCGGTGACTGGCGGGGTCACGTAGGTCGCCTGATCGGCGCCGGGAATATTGACCCCATTCTTCTGCCATTGGTAAAGCAAAGGCGCGCCGCCCGTCGCGCGGACGGTGAAGCTGGCGGTCTGGCCGATCGACACTGTCTTGTTGGCTGGTTGACTGATAATGGTCGGTGGAACCGGCGTGGGAGTGGGTGATGCGGTCGGAGTAGGACTCGGCGTTGCTGATGGCGTAGGAGTTGGCGTGGCCGTAGGTGTCGGCGTCGCGGAAGGAGTAGCAGTAGGAGTCGGTGTTGGCGTGGCAGTGGCCAGCGCGAAGAAGTGCGGACCCGATCCGGTATGGGCAAAAACCCCCAGATACTCACCCGTCGCGGAGAATTTCTCGATCGTCGAGAGTGCGTTGTTCGCCACATAGAGAATACCGTCGTTATCGAAGAACATCCCGTGCGGCGCCTTCAACGGCGCACTGCAGAAGACACCGAGATTAGTTCCATCCGGGGCAAACTTCAGCACGTTATTGCCGTCCAGGTTAGAGACATAGACATAGCCCGCGCTGTCAAAGGCAATCCCGTAGGCCGTGGTAAAGCCGCTATCGGCAAAGACTGTGGCCGTCCCGTCTGGTGTAAACCATTCCACCGAACCCGTCCCCGACGGCCCACCGAGGGCATTCGTGACCCAGAGATTGCCGGCCGCGTCAAACTTCAGATCTGTCGGATGAAGGACGCCATCGCGACCGTCCGCAAACACCGTGCCCACCCCATCAGGCGTGAATTTTTGGATCGTGGCGCTGAGGGTGTTGGCGACAAAAAGGTTCCCGTCCCGGTCGAAGACGAGGCCATGCGGGGAGACCAAGCCGGTCGAGGCAAATACCGAGCCCGACCCGTCCGGAGTGAACTTCATGATCACGTTGTTTGTCTTGGCAGAACTCGCCACAAACAGATTCCCGGCCGCGTCAAAAGCGAGGCCAGTCGCGCTCAGGACACTGCAGAAGTTGCCCAGGCTGGTCCCGGTCGAGGTAAACTTCTGGACGTTATTTCCCTTAAAATTGGACTCGTAAATGATCGTCGAGGGATCGATCGCATTCGGCGCTTCCGACCCAGCATTCTGAGCCCTGCCTGGCGCGCTCCCAGCGAGACAAACGACGAAGAAGGGAAAGAGCCCGACGCGCCAGAAGACGGAGCGCAGATGCGCGGCGGCGAGAGGTCGAAACAGACGGCGAGGGAGAGTTTTCACAGGGATTGCGGAATCGTAACTAAAATCGGCTCCGACAGCAATCCTTCTCTGAGTTTCCGCGGCTGTCGGAGGCGAAACTCGCGTTGTTGGACTGAAATACCGAGTCGTCGGAGACGAATACCGGGCGGTTGGAGGCAAATACTGAGAGGTCGGGGACCAAAACCGAGCCGTTGGGGACGAATACTGAGGCGTTGGAGACGAATACTGAAGCGTTGGAGACGAATACTGAGGCGTTGGAGACGAACACTGAGCCGTTGGAGACGAATACCGAGGCGTCGGAGAGCTCTACCGGGTGTGCGGAGGCGAATTCAGATCCGTTGGCGCCCTTTACACAGCCGTCGGAGACGATTACGGCGAGGTCGGAGCGCTCTACCGGCCGGTTGGAGTGCGCTGCAACGAGGGAGCGCGCACTGTTTTTTGACGGGGAGCCCGTCTGGTCCTACATCCGCCTCATGCAACATCAGATCATCGGGAGCGCCATGCCGGTGCTCGAAATGCAACTCGCGCCGGGCGAAAGCATCATTGCCGTCTCGGGCGAACTTTCCTGGATGACGAGCGCGATCACACTCACCACCACCACGCAATTCGGCGGCGGTGGCGGTTTTCTGGGCGCCTTCAAGCGCGTCGTGGGCGGCGGTTCCCTTTTCATGACGGAATACAAGGCGCAGGGCGGCGAAGGGAAGGTCGCTTTTGCGACCAAGCTCCCGGGCCACATCGTGCCGGTGGAGGTGGCCCCCGGGCATACCTACATGATTCACCGCCACGGCTTTCTCTGCGCCACCCCGGGCGTGGAACTAAGTGTCGGATTCCAGCAGTCGTTAGGCGCGGGCATCTTCGGCGGCGACGGTTTTCTGCTGCAAAAGCTGGAGGGTCATTGCCAGGCTTTCGTCGAGTTGGGCGGCGAGATCGTCACTTACGACCTTGCGCCCGGCGAGACGCTCCGGGTCCATCCGGGGCATGTCGGGATGTTCGAGGCTGCGGTTAGTTTTAATATCACGCGCATCACCGGCATCCGGAACATGCTCTTCGGCGGCGACGGCATTTTCCTCGCCGCGCTGACCGGCCCGGGCCGTATCTGGTTACAGACTCTGACGGTTTCCAACTTCGCCCACGCCCTCGCGCCCTACCTGCCGGGCACCGGGCGGGAAGCCGCCGAGGTCGGCGCGGGCGCAGTCATCGGCTCGGTGATTCGCGGGCTGACAAAAGGCTAGGGAGCACTCCCGGCGAAAATGGAAAAGCCGCCAGGCTTTTCGCCCGGCGGCTTCTCGTGGGGAAGTTGGTTTCAGTTAGGTTAAATCGAGCGAACGGAGGGTGGGTTCGTCGATTGTGGCGGTTGCGTAAAGGCCGTTGTCACTCTGGTATTGGGTGAGGGCTTCGCGGGTGAGGGGTCCGAGAAGGCCGTCGACTTCGCCTCTGTAATAGCCTTCCTGTTGCAGGATGGCCTGGACGTCGGCGATGACGCGATCGGGCGGTTCGGCGCGGGAGCCGACGTAGATCGGGGCGTCGTAGGCGTAGTATTGTTCAGAGGGATTGTAACCCCAGGCCGGGAACCAGAAGCCGTTATTGAAGTAGTAGGCGCCGCCGGCGATGATCTCGATCCGCGGATAATGGGAACGATACCAACCCTGGTCGTGCCGTTGCGGGTGATAGTTGCGGAAGACTTCATACTGCGGGCCCTGCCACTGCTGGGCGCCGTTGATGCGGTAGTTCTGGTTGAAGGTAACGGCCGGCACTTTGTCGCGGCGCGGCTGGGCCTTGAAGTTCACGTGCTCGCTCTTGACCTTCTGCACAACTTGCGGGTCGACCTTCTTGCCCTTCATGCGCTTTCCGTTCGGCTGGTTGGCCGTGGTGGAGGCGGCGGTCTCGCTCTTCATGCTGGTGTTGGCGGGACTGGCGGACTGGTTGGCGGTCGCGCTCTCGGCAGCATTGGTCGGCTGCTTCATGTTTTGCCTGTTGCGGCGCTTGCCTTTGGCGTTGGCCTCAGGCGCGTTGTTGGCAGCTGATTCGGGAGCGGCCTTCGTTTCAGCGGGAGCTTTGCCTTCGGCACGCTGTTGGCGCATGGCTTTGCGTTCCTGGCGCTGTTTGGCCTGATTCGCGGGGCGTGCTTCCTGATTGGAACGAGCTGCGCCTCGGGCGGCTGGCTCGGCCTGTTGCTGGCCGGGCTTCTGCCCTCGCTGATGTTTCTTTTTCGCGGGTGTGCCCTCGTCCTGCTGGGCCATCGCCCCGGCTGCGAGCGAGAGGCTCATTAGTATCGTGAGTAATCTTTTCATTGTTTCCTTTAGTCGGTTTCTTTTGCTTGGTATTCACCTCATCATCGGCCAGGCGGCCAATGGCAGAGCGAACGCTACTGGAAGCTGATTCGTAGAGAAGAGGCCCCTTGGTCCCCTTTCTGAATCCAAATGCCCGTCTCGCGGCATCATACGGGTATGCTCCAAGACTTCAGATTTGCGTTTCGACAGCTCGTGAAGGCGCGGGCCTTCACGGCGGCGGCGGTGATCGTGCTCGCGCTCGGGATCGGGGTGAATACCGCGATCTTCAGCCTGGTGAACGCGCTTCTCTTCCAGCCGCCCCATTACCCGAAGGCGGAGGAAGTGGTGCAGATCTTTTCGCAGGATAAGAAGAATCCGAAGACGTTTCGCGGATTTTCTTATCCGACCTATCTCGATATCCGCGAACGAAACAGCGTCTTCTCCGGCGTGACGGCGCACAACCTGGCGATGGTCGGGCTGGGGGAGAAGGGGAGCACGCGGCGCGCGTTCACCGATGTGGTGAGCTCGAATTATTTCTCGGTCATGGGGGTGATGCCGCTCCAGGGGCGGGCTTTCACCGCCGAAGAGGAAACGCCCGGGCGCGGCTCGGCGGTGGCGGTCGTCAGTTACAACTATTGGAAGAAGAACGGGCTCAATCCCGCCATGCTCGGGTCGACGATCACGATCGACGGCCGGCCGTTCACCGTCGTCGGGATTGCGCCGCAGGGCTTCACGGGAACGACGCAGATTTTCGCGCCCGAGATCTGGTTGCCGCTCGGGGTTTACGATCAGGTGGCGAATGATTTCGAGACGGAGAACAAGACCAAGCTGGACGATCGCGCCGGGCGGCAGTTCTTGCTCGTCGGTCGGCTGAAGCCCGGAATGACGGCGGCGGCGGCCGGGCCGGCGTTGAAGACTTTGGCCGCGAACCTGGAGAAGGCCTACCCGGTGGAGCAGAAGGACCAGACTTTCATGGTGGAAGAGCTTTCGCGCTTCAGCCTGAGCACGAGCCCGAGCAGCGGGACAAAGATCAAGCGGCTCGCGCCGCTTCTTTTCGGAATGTCCGGGGTGGTGCTACTGGTGGCCTGCCTCAACCTGGCCAATATGCTCCTCGCCCGCGGCACAGCGCGCCGGAAGGAAATCGCGATCCGGCTCGCGCTCGGGGCGAGCCGCGGGCGAATTGTGAGGCAGTTGCTCTGCGAAGGGTTCGTCCTCGCGCTGACTGGCGGCGTTTTTGGAATGGTGCTGGGATTGTGGTCGTCGGACTTTCTTGTCGCTTCGTTAGGCAAGGCGCTCCCGATCGACATGGTCTGGTCGACGGGATTGAGCGTGCCGGTGCTGCTGGCGACGTTTGCCTTTTGTCTTTTCGGGACGCTCGCCTTCGCCCTCGGGCCGGCCTTGAAGTTGTCGAAGGCGGCGGTGATCGGCGACCTGAAAGAACATGCGGGCGAAGACAAGGTCGTCCGGCGCTGGAAATTTTTGCCGCGCCATCCGCTCGTCGTGGTGCAGATCGCGTTCTCGCTCGCGCTCCTGACCGCGGCTGCGCTCTTCATTCGCGGAGCAAATAAAGCGGCGGCGGTCGATACCGGATTGCAGACGAAATCGAACTACCTGCTCGAACTGGACGCGAGCCTCGCGAGCTACGACCAGGTGCGTTCGCAGGAGGTTTATCGCGCGCTGGAGGAACGGCTCGCGGCGCTACCCGGCGTGGAAAGCGCGAGCATTTGTTCGACGGTGCCGTTTGGACTCGTCTCGCTCGACAAGCACGTGCAGCGCGGGGGAGCCAATCCCGCACCGGATGCGCGCCCCGCAACCGCCGCCGCCGGCCGCGCTTTCGACGCGAGTTGGAACAGTGTAGGCGAGGATTTTTTCAAAACTGTCGGCCTAACGATTCTGCGCGGGCGCGTTTTCAATGCGAACGAGGCGATGCATCAAACGACGCCCACGGTCGCAATCGTCGACGAGGTGCTCGCGAAAAAACTCTGGCCGGATGGCGACGCACTCGGACAAAGAATCCAATTCGCGGAAAAGGACGCGCCGAAAAACGGCGCGAAGAATCCGCAGATCGAGATCGTCGGCATCGTGCCGCACACGCGCACCAGTTTGTTCGAGCAGGACCCGGATGGGACGCTTTATCTTCCGTTTTCCGAAGGCTTCCAGAGCAACGTTTTCTTTCACGTAAAGTTCGCGCCCGGAGCCGGCCGCGATGCCGCGGCGACGACGGACCTGATTCGCCGCACGGTGCGCGAAGTCGATCCGGCCGTTCCAATCCTAAGCCTAAAAACCTTTGCGCAACATCTCGACGGCAACTTCGAGCTCTGGATTGTGCGCGCAGGAGCGGCGCTCTTCAGCATCTTCGGCGGCCTGGCGCTCGCGCTGGCCACGGTCGGCGTTTATGGCGTCAAGGCCTACTCAGTCGCGCGCCGGACCCGCGAGATCGGCATCCGCATGGCGCTCGGCGCGCAGCGGGGAGCGGTCCTGGGAATGTTCATGCGCGAGGGCGCGGTCATGCTCGCGGGCGGGGTCGTGCTTGGCCTGCTCCTCGCGGCGGGCACGGGCAAACTCCTAAGCGGAATGCTCTACGAAGTCGGCGCGCTAGATCCGGTCGCGTTCACGATGGCGCCGGCCGTCTTAGCAGCGGCGGCGTTGCTCGCTACGTGGCTGCCCGCGCGACGCGCCACGCGGATCAGCCCGATGGCGGCGCTGCGGACGGAATAATTCAGACGAGGAATTTTCCCTTCGCCATCACCTGTTCGTCGTCGAACCAGATGTCGAACTCGCGGCCCACGCAATCGATGTGCGTCTTGGAAAGCCAGGTCTGGCCGGTGTGTTCGGCGTAGGGATGGCCGAAGGCGATGTGGATGCCGGGAATTTTCTCGTCCTGCAAAATGTTGCCGATGACGCGCGTGCAGGCGGTGTTGGTGCCGACCGCGAATTCGCCGACGCGGTTGCTGTTCTCGTCGGTGCTGGTGTAGGCGCGGAATTCCTCGAGCAATTCCTGGTTGTCGCAGGCAAGCGACTTGATGCGGTTGTCTTTGATTTCAATCGTTAGGGGCGTTGCCTGGATGTCGCCGTATTTCTGGCAAAGGTAATCGCCGACCACGCCGTCGACCACGAAGATGCCGTTGCTATCGAAGGGCGAGGTGAAAATTTCGCCGCCCGGCAGGTTGCCCCATTTTTCCGGGGTGATGATGCCGCTGGTTTTGAGCCAGCGAAGGTTGGCCGAAAGATCGGCCGTGTAGTCGGTCCCGGCGGCGGTGCGACAGGTGACGCGTTTGGTTTTCCGCGCGCGCTCGACGAGGCGCTGGCTGAGAGCGTCGATCGCATTGAAGTCGGCCCGCATGCCTTCAAGCATGATCTGCCGGCTGATGTTGACCATGTGGCCGTGGCGAATGTGATTCTTGTTCACGATGTCGCTCATCTGCATGCGCGAACCGAGTTCGCCGCGCTGGGTTTGGGCGCAGAAGATGGAGACCTGCGAGGTGGCGAGATCGTCGAGAATCGGCTGCGGCATGCCGGTGAGCGGCCGCTCCGCATATTCCTCGAGTACGAAAACGGCGCGGGCGGCGCCGATCTTCTCGACCTCGGCCTCGAGCGCGGCGGCGATCTCGGCGGTGGCCTCGTCGGTGATGATGGTGATCCGTTCGCTAGGCTGAAGACGCAGGCAATCGCGAATGGCGTTGCGCGCGCCCGGGATCAGCTCGGGATCGATGGAAACGGCGGTGTGGTCAGGGCGATTCGGCATGAGCGAGCGCTCATCATGGCGCGAAACCCCATCCGGGGCAACGCGTGTTCAAGCCTCGGCCGCGGCGGCGGTATCTGCTTCGGCTTTCGGCACGGTCAGGCGCTCGTAGGTCTCGCTCACGATCAGGTCGACCACGTCGTGCATGTTGTGCTGCGTGGCCCAGGCGGCCAGCTGGCGGTCGGCGCCGGTTCCTTCGCGCATGATCTTCTCGACGTGCGCGATCTCGCTGCTGCTTCCCAGTTCGTCTACCTCGGTCGCAACGAAATCGAGCAGCTCGTTGAGCAACTCGCGGGTGTCGACTTCGGCCTCGCGGCCAAAATCGATCAACGTGCCATCGAGTCCATAGCGCGAGGCGCGCCAGCGATTTTCGTCGATCAGGCGTCGCCGATAAATCCGGAAGCTCAGGTTATCGCGCTGCAACTTGTGCAGCTTGCAGACGATCGCCTGGATGACGGCGGCCATCGCCATGGTGTCGTCGACCCGCGATTGGGCGTCGCAAATTCGGATCTCGAGAGTGTCGAAGAATGGGTGGAGGCGGACGTCCCACCAGATCTTTTTCGCGTTGTCGACGCAGCCGGTTTTGATCAGGAGTTTGAGGAAATCTTCGTACTCGGAAAGGCTCTCGAACGCGTCCGGCGTACCGGTGCGCGGAAAACGTTCGAAGACTTTCAGGCGATAACCCTTTAGGCCGGTGTTGCGACCGACCCAGAAGGGCGAGTTGGTCGAAAGCGCGTAAAGATGCGGGAGGAAATACCGGATCTGGTTCATGACATGGATCGCAACGGCGCGATCCGGAATGCCGACATGAACGTGCAGGCCAAAGATGAGATTGGCGCGCGCCACCTGCTGCAAATCGCGCACGATGGTGGCATAGCGTTCGCCTTCGGTGATGTGCTGGTCGAACCAATGGGAAAACGGATGCGTCCCGGCGGAAGCGATTTTTAACCCGCTGCGGCCGGCCATCGTGGCGAGCTCGCTCCGCAAGCGGATGACCTGGGCGCGCGCTTCTCCGATATTGCCGCAGACGTCGGTCCCGAGTTCGACGACTGACTGGTGCATCTCGGGCTTGATCTGCTCCTTCAGCGTGACCATGCCTTCTCCGAGGATCTGCTGGATGTGGGAACGCAGCTCGCGCGTCTCTGGATCGATGATTTGGAACTCTTCTTCGATTCCGAGGGTGAAGACGTGATCCGCCGCGCTCATGCCCTAACAACAACCGCCAACTCGGTCCCTCGCGCAAGCCGGAGAAC
>DASXYO010000064.1:0-19639 GCA_036502465.1 Chthoniobacterales bacterium | reverse complement strand
GCGAAGAGTGAGCTGAAATATTTCGAAGCTGCGCTTCTCCAAGTCCCGACGGTAACCTCGGCCACCGCGCCTTACGCGGCGGCGATTCAGTCGGGAATCAATGGCCTCATCGCGCGCGATGAAGCTGACTGGAATGTCTGCCTGTTAGCGCTGATTGACGATCCATCCCTGCGAAAGCGCATGGGCCAGGCGGCCTATTGGCACGCTGTCGTGCGTTTCGGACCTGAGGCGCAATCCCTCGACGGACTCGCAGCGATTGGGAAATTGACCGTGCCGAGGGCTTACAGGTAGCCGCCAGTCTTGAGCTTTTTCGTGAGGTCGATTTGGCGCAGGAGAAGCTCGCGGTAGAACGTCTGCGCTTCTTTGTCGGGCTCCGCCCGGGTCTTTTTATCCACCGCCACGAGATCATCGACCAACTTTTCCAGGGTCAGAGGTTCGCCTTTTACCTGACAATAAGTGTAGGCAGCCTGGATCGCCGCGCCCAACGCGGCCCCTTCCGAAACCTGCATCGCGACCGTCGGAAAACCGAGCACGTCAGCCGCAATCTGCCGCCAGGCCGCGCTCTTACTCCCGCCGCCCGTCAGCCGGATTTCCGTTGGAACGATCCCGAGTTCCTTGAAACGCCGCAGGCCGTAAGCGAGCCCGAGCGTGACTCCTTCGACGACCGCGCGCGCCATGTAATCGGGCTTCATCGTTTCGGTCGTTAGGCCGTGGAAAACTCCGACGCTCTTCGGCAGGTTCGGAGTCCGTTCGCCTTGCAGATAAGGAAGGAAAATCAGCCCGCCGGCTCCGGCTGGGATCTTCGTCACGCGTTCCTCCATCGTAGGAATATCCCAGCAAAACAGTTCGCGCATCTGTTCGGTCGCGACCGCCACGTTCATCGTGCAAATGAGCGGCAGCCAGTGATCGGTCGCGTCACAAAAGGCCGCGACTTCGCCCTTCGGATCGATCACCGGTTCTTCTGCGAAGGCGCAGATCGTGCCGGAGGTACCAAGGCTCATCGTGACCACGCCGGGTCGGATGTTGCCGGTGCCGATCGCACTCATCATGTTGTCGCCGCTCCCGGCACTGACGAGAGCGTCGTCAGCCAGGCCCCATTCTTCGCGCAGCGTACTGCGCAATAATCCGGCCGGACGTTTGGAAGACCGGAGCGGCGCCAACTTCGATTCCATTTTCGAGTCGATGAATTTCAGGATCGGCTTGCACCATTTGCGCGTCCGCACATCGAGCAACCCGGTCCCCGAAGCGTCGCCATATTCCATTTGCCGCTCGCCGGTCAGCCAGAGATTGAGGTAATCGTGCGGCAGCAGAGCACTCGTTAGGCGGCGAAAATTTGCGGGCTCATTTTGCTTTAACCAGAGCAGCTTGGGAGCGGTGTAACCGGGCAGCATGGGATTGCCGGTCAACTCGATGAGGCCTTCCGCACCACCGAATTCCTTGTTGAACTGCTCGCATTGCTCCTCGGTCGAGACGTCGCACCAGAGCTTGGCCGGGCGCAGCGGCTCGTTCGCTTCATCGAGCGCGACCAGGCCGTGTTGTTGGCCGCTGACGCCGATCGCTTTGATCTCACCGCGCCGCTCGCCTACTTTCTCGAGACACTCGGCGACCGTCTCGGCCGCGGCATCAATCCAGGTTTTCGGGTCCTGCTCGACGTGTCCCGGAGGCAGCCCTTCGATCGTGCCATAGGGCCGTTGGGCGAGAGCGAGAACTTCGCCGGACTCGACATCGAGCACCAACGTTTTGGTGCTCTTGGTTCCGCTATCGATTCCGAGACAAAGCATAAAGTTTGGGTTTCCGAGAGGAGGCGAATTTGAAATTAAGCCTCGTTGGGCGCAATAAGATAGCGATGATCACGAAGCTTCTGCACACACGCTATCGCGTGAAAGACTTGGAAAAGACGGTTTCATTTTACCGCGACGTGCTCGGTCTGGAGGAAATCCGGCGCCATACTTCGGGTCGCGGCTCGCAGCTCGTCTTCCTAAAAGCACCCGGCAGCGAAGAGGAGATCGAGCTTTGCAAATTCGACGAGAGCGGTCCGGTAGTGGTCGGCCCGGACCTGACGCACCTCGCTTTTGAGGTCGACAACATCGAGGAATTTGCCAAGCAGACCGCGGCCAAGGGCTATCCGCTTTCCGATGGTCCGCATCCCAACGGCCGCGGCGGCGCGATTGCTTTTATTGACGCGCCGGAGGGCTACGAAGTCGAGTTGATCCAACGCGGATCTGATCGTTAGGCTTGCGCGCGTCCGATTCCTGCTGGTAATATTTGTGCCATGATTCGCCGAGCCGCTGCGTTTTTCCGTTTGCCCGGAACGATTGTGCTCGCGTTCGTTTGTCTCGGCGCGGCCCAGGCGAAAAAGCCGGAAGTCCGCCGGGCGAAGGCGGTTGAAAACGACGACCTGACCGTCGCCTACGAAACGCACAATCTCGATCGCGGAGACCTCGCTGTGCCACGCACCCGGGCTGCCTCTGTCCTGGTCGAGGACGCGCGCACGGGTGAAGTCCTTTATGAAAAAAATGCCGACGCGCCGCGCGCCGCCGCCAGCACGCAGAAGCTGCTCACCGCGCTGATCGTCGCCCAGGAGGGCTATCTCGATAAGCGCGTCACCGTGCAGACGATCGACACCTTTGCCGAGCCGGTCCGGCTCAATATCAAGCCGGGCGATTCCTATCAGCGGATCGACCTTCTGCGCGCGCTGCTGGTGAAAAGCCCTAACGACGTGGCGCGTTGCCTGGCCCGCGACAACGCGGGCAGTATCGAGCTGTTTGCCGAGAAGATGAACGCCAAGGCGCGCGCTTTGGGCGCGACGCATTCAAATTTTGTGAATCCCAACGGTCTCCCGATTCCGGATCAGTATTCCACCGCCCGCGACCTTTCCCGGATCGCGCGCGCGGCCTACGCGAATCCGACGATTCGTTCCATTGTCTGCCTTCCGCAGTTGGTTTTTCGTTTTGCCAACGGCCGCACCCGGGAGTTGGAAAACACGAACAAGATTCTAAAGCGGCTCCCATATTGCAACGGAATGAAGACCGGCTACACCGAAGCGGCCGGGCATTGCCTGATCGCGAGCGGCACCATTCCCGGGCGCGACGTCATCGTCGTCGTTCTCGGCGATAGCAAGTCGGGCGTCTGGCAGGACGCTTCGGCGTTGCTTTCCTGGGGCCTCCGGCGGATGTAATTCACGCGCCCCGCGGCGCGTGGATGAGCGAACTTTTCGAGGAACAACTGGAGGCGCTGCACGCGCGCGCGCTCCATCGCAAGCTGCGCGAGATCGGCACGCCGCAGGGAGCGGAAGTGCGAATCGTCGGGCGGCAACTGGTTAATTTTTCCTCCAACGATTATCTCGGCTTGGCAGCCGATCCGATTCTGCGCAAGGCCGCGATCGCCGCGATCGAGGAATTCGGAGTGGGCGCCGGCGCCTCGCGCCTGGTCAGCGGCACGCAATCGCCGCACGTCATTCTCGAAACAACTCTCGCGAAATGGAAGCAGGCGCCCGCGGCCCTCTGTTTCAGTAGTGGCTACGCGGCTGCGGTAGGCACACTGCCGGCGCTCGCCTCGAAGCAGGACGTTGTGATTCTCGATAAACTTTGCCACGCATCGCTCATCGATGGGGCGCGCCTCAGCGGAGCGACGCTCCGCGTTTTTCCGCATAATCACCTTGGGAAACTGGAGAGCCATCTCGAGTGGGCGCGCCGCGAACATCCTGACGCGCGGGTCGTCGTAGTCACCGAGTCGGTCTTCAGCATGGATGGAGACCGCGCGCCGCTCCGCGAACTGGTTGAGTTGAAGAAACGTTTCGAGGCCACGCTCCTCCTCGACGAGGCTCATGCCATCGGCGTGATCGGGCCGCATGGCCGCGGCCTGGCGGCCGAACTCGCTCTGGAAAAGGAAATCGACGTCCAGCTCGGTACGCTCAGCAAATCGTTAGGCGTGAGCGGCGGCTATATTTGCGGTTCGCGCAACCTGGTCGACTGGCTAATCAATCGCGCGCGCTCCTTCATTTTCTCTACCGCCCCGCCGCCAGCGCTGGCTGCGGCCACTACGGCGGCGATTCGTTTTCTCAACTCGGAAGAGGGCGATGCGCGCCGGAAACTCCTTTGGCGCCGGATCGTGCAGTTTCGAAAACTGCTTCCGGACGGCGGCGCCGTTTTTGGCAAGCCTTCGGCCGCGATCATCCCGTGGATGGTGGGCGACGAACGCCGGGCACTGGATCTCGCCCATGCCTTGCAGCAGGAAAGCTTTTTCGTTCCTGCGATCCGCTACCCGACCGTCGCCAAGGGAGCGGCCCGCCTCCGGATCACCATCAGCGCGGCTCATTCCGCCCTGCAGATCGCCTCGTTAGGCGATGTGCTCGGGCGGTTGGCGGGGCAGGCGAAAGCTCCCGTCTAGGGACTGGAGGCGGCGCTGCTGCGAAGGAGCGGCGTCGGAATGTAGGCTGGATTCGTTTCCGGGTTGGCCGGGCCTTCGGAGGGAATATCGGCCTCCGGGCCTTCGGCGGGTGGTGCCGGTTCCGCCACATTGCTGGCGTAACGGGCGCTCTTGTCGTCGACCGTAGTCGATGCGGTTTTAGTCGTCGTACAGGCCGGCAAAAGAGCAACGGCCAGAAGCATACTGAGGGCAATTTTAGTTTTCATTTTCTACCTCCAACCCGGACTAAATGGTCAATTCCGGCCGGTGTCTTTATAATTACTATATTTTGCCTTCCGGCCGCAAGCACTGTTTCAGACCGGTCTTCAAAAGTAAATATCGCAGGAGGCGGACCCGCGAGCTGCCTGCTTCAGAGGCCGCGGATTATTTTGCCGTGACGTGTGTCCTGAGGCGTGCCGAGCGAGCGACTTCGGCCCGAGTCTAATCGAAGCGTTCCAGGATGGCGCGCAGCTTTTCGCGCGTCGCCGCCGGCCATAACGACCGGTCAGTCACGAGCGCGGAATCAAGCGCTCGATGTTCCGGCCAATCGGGCGTCGCCGGGATGCGCGGAATGACCGCGGCCAGGAGTTTCTTGGCCGTCTCGGCATTCGCGAGCAGATGCTCGATCACGGTCTGCGCGGAGACGGGTTCCTCCTCGACTTTCCAGCAATCATAATCCGTGACCATGGCCATGGTGGCGAGAGCGATCTCGGCTTCGCGCGCCAGCTTTGCTTCCGGCAGGTTGGTCATGCCGATGACGTCGAAGCCGTGGCGGCGATTGAGCTCCGATTCCGCGCGCGTGGAAAAGGCCGGGCCGTCCATGTTGACGTAGGTGCCGCCGTTGTGGACGCGCATGCCTAACGAGACGGCTGCTTGCGCGAGGAAATCTCGCAGCGGCGTGCAAATCGGGTCGGCAAAACTGATGTGGGCCGCGATCCCGTTCCCGAAAAAAGTATGGCCGGCCCGCTGGCTCGTCCGATCGTAAAATTGCGAAGGCAGCAGCACATCGCGCGGGGCGTAGCGTTCCTGCAGGCTGCCGACCGCCGTCACGGAAATAATCCAGCGTACGCCTAACGAGCGGAGGGCGTAGATATTTGCGCGATGGTTTAGCTCGTGCGGGAGAAGGCGGTGGCCGCGCCCATGCCGGGGCAGGAAATAGACGCGTCGTCCATCCACTTCACCGCCGATGATCACGTCGGAAGGCGCGCCGAAAGGTGTGTCGATCTCGTGCTCCCGCGAATCGTGGAAACCTTCGATCTGATAAAGTCCGCTTCCGCCGATGATGCCAATGGCTGCTGATTTCTGATCCATAATTTGGTGGCGCAAGCTTCCGGCTTGTAGTCTGTGATTTGCAAGCTGGAAGCTTGCGCTACCATCGGAATATGAACTCCCGTCTGTGCCTTCTCCTCCTTGGATTAATCCTCGCTTCCTGCGCGGCGCCAGTGTCTCCGTCTTTCACCGGCGAGCGCGCCGCGTCCCGTAGTTCCTATGCTGAGCCGCCCCGTGATCGCCCTGGTCTCGGGACGCGTTGGGGCGAAACACGGAGGTCTGCCGTAGAACCAGCCAGCTTTCAACGCGCAACTCCCGCAAAGCCGCTGGCTAGCGCCGCCATTTATTACAATGATCGCGCCGGGATCGAGGCGATGGCCGCGGCCTCGCAGTTGCGCCGCGCCTGGCCGGTGATTTCGGGACCAGCAGCAAGTCTTGTTTCTGTCGGGCTGAAAGACCAGAGCGGTCGGCTCTTGCCCGGATTGATCGCGGGCGATCGCTGGTTCGTGGTTGGCGAAGAAGGCCGTCGCTATTCCCTCGTGGTGCGCAACTCGAGCGACCTACGACTCGAGGTCGTCCTCTCGGTCGACGGGCTGGATGTGATCGACGGCCGGCCGGCCTCGGTGCGCAAACGCGGTTACGTCATTGCTCCCCATGGCACGCTCGTGGTGGAAGGTTTTCGGAAGAGCGCCGAGGCGGTTGCGGCTTTCCGCTTTAGCCCGGTGCGAGAATCCTATGCGCAGGAGAAGAATCAAGAGACCCGCAACGTCGGCGTCATCGGGATCGCGATTTTCAACGAGCAAGGCACTTATCCCTGGACCGACCGGGAAGTGAAAAAACGCCTGCAGGCGAATCCTTTCCCCAACCGCTTCGCCACCCCGCCCTAACGAAGTGGCGACCGCGCCGCCATGGCGGGCTGCGCCCATTTGTGTATCGTTGGCCCTCGCCGATGCCGAAATTTTTCATCAAAACCTACGGTTGCCAGATGAACGAACGCGACTCCGAACAGGTCGCGCGTTCCCTTCTCGACCGCGGCTACATGGTGGCGGCGAGCGAAGCCGAGGCTGATGTCGTGCTCCTCAATACCTGCAGCGTGCGCGACATGGCGGACGCGAAGGCGCTCGGCAAGATGGGAATGTTAGGCAAGCTGGCGCAGGAGCGGCCGGAGACGGTTTTTGGGTTTCTCGGCTGCATGGCGCAGGCCCGCGGCGCGGAACTGTTGCAGCGCATGCCGCACGTCGATCTCGTCGTGGGCACGCAAAAATTTCATCGCGTGGCTGATTACGTGGAAGAACTGGTGGCGAAAAAGCGGGCGCGCCGGATGGACGATCCGCGCTGCTCGATCGTCGATACTGAGGAAGAAGCGGGCTCGCAGGAGACGATCCGCGAGCACGCGCTGCGCGCACGGCAGGCGACCGCCTTTGTCTCGATCATGCAGGGCTGCAATATGCACTGCACCTTTTGCATTGTGCCGCGCACGCGGGGCGCCGAGCGCAGCCGGACGATCGCCCAGATCGTTAGGGAAGTGCGGGAACTCGTCATACGTGGCGTGAAAGAGGTGACGCTTCTCGGTCAGATCGTGAATCTTTATGGCCGGCATGAATTTCCGAAGCTCGACGGGAAGAGTCCATTCGTGCAGTTGCTCGAGGCTGTCCACGAAGTCGAAGGACTGGAGCGTCTCCGGTTTACTTCTCCGCACCCGATTGGCTTTCGCGCGGACTTGCTCGAGGCGCTGCGAGATCTGCCAAAGCTTTGCGAACATGTCCATCTTCCGCTGCAATCCGGCTCCGATCGGATTTTGAAGGCGATGCATCGCGCCTATACGGCGGAGAAATATCTGCGCCTGGTCGAGCAACTCCGCGCGACCTCCCGCGAGATTGCCCTAACGACGGACGTGATTGTCGGTTTTCCCGGGGAAACGGAGGAGGACTACGAGAAAACGCGCGCCCTTGTGGAGCGCGTTCAGTTCGACAACGCTTTTGTCTTTCGCTACTCACCGCGGAGCGAAACACCGGCCGCGGAAATGGCGGCCCAAGTCGAGGAGGAAGTGAAGGAAGCGCGAAATCACGATCTGCTCACGGTCGTGGATGCGGCGGCGAAAAAAGCCGGCGCGCGCCTCGTTGGACGCGAGGTCGAGATTCTCTGCGAAGGCCCGAGCAAAACGAACCGCCAGCGCCTGACCGGTCGCACGCGCGGGAACAAGATCGTCGTCTTCGAAGGTACAGAAAACGACATCGGCCAGTTGATCGATCTGCAGGTGATGCATTCGACCGGTTTCAGCCTGGCCGGGGTAAAGCCGCAATCGGCGGCGAGTTGTCATTTGGCGCCAATGGAAGAACTTCTGCCGCCCGTCGTGGCTGCTTCATGATCTACTCACTTTCTCTGCATACCGCCGGCTTGATCGCCGGCTTTCTGCTCGTCCTCTTCAGCCTTCTTCTTCTGCCGGCCCGCAATTCGCTTTCGCAATTTCCCCGCTCGCGCCTGGCCGGGGCCGTCCTGCTGACAATCGACCTCATCTGGAGCGTCTGGCTCCTGGCCACGATGGAAATGGGCGAATTCTCCAGTTTTCGGCGACCGTTGCTTTTTATTCTCCCGGTCGGATTCCTCCTCGTGCTGCGTTTCGTCGATGAATTTCTCGCGGTTCGCGCCCTTGGGATCCTTTGTCTGCTCGCGGCCGAGCCTTTGCTCGATGCGGCGTTTTTGCGGCCGGAAACAAGTCGGGTGCTCGTCACGGTGCTGGCCTATTTGATGATCGTGGCCGGTTTGCTCTGGGTCACGATGCCCTATCTGCTGCGGGATCAAATCCTGTGGGGCACAAAATCCATCGGGCGCTGGCGGTTGGTTTCCGGCGTGGGATTTATTTTCGGCGCGCTCATCCTGGTTTGCGCGTTCGTCGCTTACTAGCGCTTCGCGCTTAAACCTTGAGCCGCATCCTGGTGATCCGCGGTGGGGCGATCGGTGATTTCATTCTCACCCTGCCGGCGATCAAATTGCTCCGCGATTCGTTCCCCACCGCCCACCTCGAAATTCTCGGCTACCAGCATATCGTCGCGCTCGCGCGGATGAGCGGCTACGCGGATGCGACCCGCTCGATCGAATACGGCGCATTATCGAGTTTCTTTAGCCGCGGCGGCGAATTGGCTCCCGATCTCATCGCATACTTCGGGAGTTTCCAACAGGTCGTCAGCTACCTCTTCGATCCGGACGAGATCTTCGCCGCAAATCTGAAGCGGGCTGGCGTGCGGAATTTCCTCTCCGGCTCGTCGAAAATGAACGACCAGGAGCATGCGGCGCGGCAATTGGCGCGTCCGCTTGAGCGCCTAGCGCTTTACTTGGAAGATCCGGCGGCGATCATTTTGCCTAACGAAAAACGCCAGTCCGATCCTGCGCTGATTGCAATCCATCCCGGGAGCGGCAGCGCGGCGAAAAATTGGCCGCTCGAGCGCTTCGCCGAAGTCGCCGGCGCGTTGCTGAGCGAAGACGAGAACCGCCGCCTGCTTATTGCCGGCGGCGAAGCAGACGAGCATACGATCGCAAAACTGGCCGCAGCTCTGCCGGCAAAGAGAGTGAACGTGGCCAGGAACCGCCCGCTGCCGGAACTGGCCTGCACTTTGCAGAACTGCGCGCTCTTCATCGGTCACGACAGCGGCATCTCGCATCTCGCCGCAGCGGTCGGTGCGCCGAGTCTGCTCCTGTTCGGCCCGACCGATCCCGCGATTTGGGCGCCGGCAAATCCACAGGTGCGAGTTTTGCGTTCGCCGAATCTGGCGATGTCCGGGATCGAAGTCCCGCGCGTGCTGGAGAGCGCCTACGAGCTGATGCGCATCGGCATCAAGACGTAGAGGAACGGGCTCTGAATTTTGATTACCCCCGGGCTCATCTCGTCGATCAGGTCGAGAAAAACTTCGTCCTCGGTCAGGTTGCGGAGCGGGGCCATCAGGAATTCCGGGTTGAACGCAATTGAAAACTCGCGGCCCTTGTAGGCGACTGGCAGCGATTCCTTCGCTTCGCCGACTTCCGGCGTGTTGGCGGTAATGTCGATGTTGTTCTTCGAAAAATTGAGCTTGATCGAGTTCGACTTGTCGCTCGCGAGGAGCGAGACGCGGCGCAGTGAGTTCAGAAAAGTTTCGCGCTCGAGTGTGACGCGTTCCTTCATCTCGCCGGGAATGACCTGGCGATAATTGGGATAATTGCCCTCGATCAATTTTGAAACGAGCAGCGTATTGTTGAGATCGAACGCGATCTGGCCGCTGCTTACGCTCACTCGCACGTCGCCATCATCGGTCAGGAGGCGCTGCAATTCCGTCACCGCCTTGGTCGGGACGATGATGTCGGCTTCGTGGCTGCGCGGAAATTCGAGATCGATATCGAGCATCGCGAGCCGTCGGCCATCGGTCGCGACGAGCGTCAGTTTGTTGTCCTTAAAGCTGAAGAGAACGCCGTTCAGCACGTAGCGGGTCTCGTCCGTCGAGATCGCGTAGGAAGTTTTGCGCAGGCCGTCGCGCAGATCCTTCTGCCGAATGGTGACGACTTTGGAATCATCAAACTTCGGCAGGGGCGGAAATTCTTCCTCGGGCAGCCCGAGGATTTTGAAAAAGCTTTGTCCGCTGCGAATGGAAGCTGCGTTCTTCCCGTCGACGTCGAACTGGATCTCGCTCGAGGGCAGCTCGCGAATAATCGTGAAGAGGCGGCGCGCCGGCAGAGTGGTGGCGCCTTCTTTTTCGATCGACGCCTCGAAACTCCCGCGCACCCCGACGTCCAGGTCAGTGGTCGTTAGGCGCACTTCACTTCCATTCGTCTGGAGAAGGACGTTGGAGAGGATCGGCAGCGTGGTGCGCGTGCTGACGACGTTCTGAACCTGTTGCAAACATTCGAGAAGCTTTTCTTTCGTGACGCTAAATTTCATGAAGGCGGATAGGAGTCGTTAAGATGTAAGGCTTCCGATTTTATCCGGCAACCGCAATCTCGCGAGGAAGCTTAACGTTGCAGAGCGCTGTCGATGAACGAAATCGTTTGCCGGATTTTATCCTGCTCCTTCATCCGCTTCTTCACCAGCTTGCAGGCGTGCAGGACGGTGCCGTGATCGCGACCCCCAAAGGCTTCACCGATTTCGTTCAGCGAAGCTTTCGTTAGTTCGCGAGCGAGATACATCGCGATCTGGCGCGGGAAAGCGATGTTGGCGGGGCGGCGCTTGCTCGTCATATCGGCGAGACGCACGTCGTAATGCTCGGCCACACGGCGCTGGATCTGGTCGATCGTGACCGCGCGCCGCGCTTCTTCCTGGAGGATGTCTTTCAGGAGATGCTCGACGACTTCGTGCGTCAGCTCTTTCCCGCTGAGCGAAGCGAACGACGCCACTCGCATGAGCGCGCCTTCCAGCCGGCGGACATTGGTTTTGATCCGCGTCGCGAGAAAATCGAAAATCTCGTCACGCAGTTTGATTTTCAGCGTGAAAGCCTTCTTGCGCAGAATCGCCATCCGCGTCTCGACATCGGGCGGCTGGAGTTCCGCGGTCAGGCCCCATTCGAAACGCGAGACGAGTCGGTGTTCGAGGTTGGCAATTTCCGAGGCCGGGCGGTCGCTGGAGAGCACGATCTGTTTATGTCCGTCGAAGAGCGTGTTGAAGGTGTGGAAAAACTCCTCCTGCGACCGCTCCTTGCCGCCGAGGAAATGAATGTCGTCGATCAGGAGCAGGTCGGCCTGGCGATAGCGTTTGCGGAATTTGACCAGGTTGTTGTGCTGGATGGCGTCGATGAACTCGTTGATGAACAACTCGCTCGAGAGATACATGACGCGGGTGTTCTTGCCGCGCGCGCCGATGTATTGCCCGATCGCCTGCATGAGGTGCGTTTTGCCGAGCCCGACACCGCCGTAAATGAAAAGAGGATTATAAGTTTTGGCGGGCGACTGGGCGACCGCGAGGCTCGCAGCATGCGCAATCTCATTGTTAGGCCCTACGACAAACGATTCGAAAGTGTTGCGCGGATTCAGGCCGGGCGTCTTGTTGGCGCGCGCGGCCGCGCTTTGCGCGCGAGTCGAAACCACGGGTTCCGGATCGGCCGCATTGGAGCCGGACGAAGTATCGACCGCGCAGACAAACTTGACCGCGCGCGGACCGCCGAGCACATCGGTGATCGAGGCCTGCAGAGCGGGCATGTGGTTACTCTCGATCCAAAACTGGTAAATATTGTTCGGGACCAAAAGCGTGATCGCTTCGGAACTCGCGCTGGTCAGTTTTACGGCGGAAAACCAGCGCTTGAAAGTATCGGCGCTGACCTGGGGTTTGAGGGCAGTGGAAAGCTTCGTCCACAACTGGGCACATTTCTCGTCCATGGCGACTTGTTAACAGCGTTAAATAACGCCGGAAACGCTCGGAAAAGTTGAGTTGAGGCCGCCGACGCGCCGCGCGGGCGCGAAGCAAAACGGGCCGAATCTTTCGTTAGCGCGAGGGAAAATCGAGCGTAAAAATTTATTACACGAGGGAAAAAGAGGGATTTTACCAATCCGGGAGCTGAACCGCCGCAGCCGGGCCGCCGCCGGAATGCTGGCCCTGAAATAGTTTCTCTTATTTTTCATGATCTTGACTCCAAATTCAGGCGTTGACCTTGTTCACATCTTGTTCACACCCGGTTTCTGTCGCTCCCGGCCTGCGGCTTCAGATTAGAAATCGGGTGCGGTCGTCACAAGAAAAAATCAGAACTTTATTTTGTCGATCCGCACAAAAAAATCTTGACGCAAAATCATCTCTGGCAGGTCCACTTTTTTCACTCTGCGGCGATTTTTTGGGCAGCCGGAAAATTCGTTAGGCGAAGCCCGAAGTTGGATGTGACGGACTCAGTTTGCGGTGGAAGAGATGAATAGCAAGTCGCGCAAAAAGGTTCGCGAAGACCGCGATATGTCCGAAATTCCAAAAGCAAAAAGCGGATGAAACAAATCGGACAACGAAAAGCGAGGCTGCGCGGAGCTTCCGCCGCCCTCCTGATCGGCGCTTTGCTTCTTCTCGGCGGCTGCCTGATGGGCCCGCCGGTCTCGCCGACTGTGACGCATGTCGTGCTGATGTGGTTGAAACATCCTGATCATCCGGGCGATCGCGCGCAACTGATCCGGGCCGCGAATTCACTACGGATGATCCCCGGGGTGATGCGGGTGCAGGCCGGCGGCGCTGTCCCTCCAGTCGGGCCGCATTGGCCGCGGGATTTCGATCTCGGGGTCGTGATTACTTTTCGCGACCGGCTTGCCCTGCAGCGTTACAAGAGAGATCCGCGGCATTTGCAAGCGATGCGGCGTTATTTGCAGCCCCTTGTCCGCCATTACGAGGTCTACAACCTTCCGGATCGTTAGGCCAAATGCGTTTTCTGCCCGCGGCTTTGCTCGCTTTGTATTTTCCGGTGTGCGCTTCCCTGGCGGATGAGATTCCGCCGCCCTTCGGCTTTCGCTGGGGCGATACTTCGGCGCGGGTCGAAAGGGTCCTGAAGGGGGCGAAGGCCAAGACGGTCAATCGGGAAAAAAACGGCGGCCCGGAAACCTGGACGGTGGAGGGACTGATCCACCCCGGCTTGAAGCGGACGCTTTTTACCTTCAAGGACGGGGCGCTGACGCAGATCGAATTGCAGTACGAATATCCGGACTGGACGCTGGAACATTACAACAGCCGGATGGGCGAGATCCGGCGTTATTTCGATGGGAAATATGGAACCGGGCGTCTGATCTCGCGTTCGCGCGATAACGACACGGACGTGATTCAAACACTGGTCGGTTACCAGTGGGTGGTGGGGAAATCAGCCCTCGAGCTGTTTTATTTCTCCGCGCAGAAAGAGCCTAACGTTTACCGCAATATTACGGTGACGTATAAGGCGCTCTGATTACAGTTCGCCCCGCTGCATTCGCTTCAGGCGGCTGCGCAACGCCACCTTCGTCGCAGCGCTCATCCGATCGATGAAAAGAATGCCGTTCAAGTGATCGACCTCGTGCTGCAAGGCACGCGCCAGTAAACCGCTTGCCTCGATTTCCAGCGGTTCGCCCTCGATGGATTGAGCCTTTAGCAGGACGGAAATTGCGCGCCGAATGTCGCCTGTGATTTCCGGAAAGCTGAGGCAGCCTTCGACGCCGACCGCCGTTTCCTCGCCGAGCGTGAGTTCCGGGTTCACCAAGATCAACGGCATCGACGTTTTCGGATCCACTTCCGCACCGTTCAAAGTCATCGTGCTTTCCTGGTCCTCGGCGCCGGCAACGTCGACAACGGTTAATTGCAGCGCTTCGCCGACCTGCTGCGCGGCGAGGCCGACTCCGTTGGCCTCGCGCATCGTCTCGACCATGTTCGCAGCCAGCTCGCGCACTCGGTCGTCGACGGTTTCGATTCGTTTCCCCTTGGCGCGCAGGACCGGATCGCCATAACGAACGATCGGCAAATTCATTTCCCCGGCGACTGGGTAAAGGCCGGGAGATTTTTTACTCCGGCTAGTTTGAGGGCGTCCATCACTTTAATAATGATCCCGAATGAAGCCTTCTCATCGGCTTTTAAAACCAGCGTGCTTTTGCGGGCGGGTGGCAGATTTTCGATTGCCGACTGCAATTCGTCCACGGCGATTGCTTTGCCATCGAGCTTGAGCGCGTCCTCCGCGTCCACACTCACGATGGCATGCTCGAGTTCCGCCGGTTTTGCGCTCGAGGTCTTCGATTCCGGCAGGTTAATCTGCACTTCCGGCTGGTCTTTCTTAAACGTCGTCGAGACGACGAAAAAGATGAGCAGAATGGTCAGGATATCGACCAGCGAGACGATGATGATCGAGGGAGCGCGTCGTTTCCGAACGGCAAACTTCATGGCGGCGAATCAGCGAACGGGTCAGGTCAACGGCGTCGGCGCGTGGGACATGGCCGGCGCCGGGACCGAGCCGGTGACCCGTTGCGACATCCCTTCCGGGATGCGGCCGTAATAACATTTACTGATCAATTCCACGACCAGCGTTTCCATTTCCACCGACATGACCTCGACCTTTTTCGAGAAATAACTAAACGCGATCAGAGTCGGGACCGCGATCGACAGGCCGAAGACGGTCGCGTTCAAAGCCTCCGCGATTCCGAGGGCAATTGCTTTCGTGTCTGCTGCTCCGTTGCCAAGTCCGAGATGGGAAAAGACATGCACGAGACCGGAGACGGCGCCGATCAGGCCTAACAATGGCGCAATGCCGGTGATGATCTCGAGCACGATCAAACCCTTCTCCAGGATCACCATTTCGTGCCGGGCGCGAGTTTCGACGGCCTCGATATTTTCCGAGCGCGGTGCGCGCAAATGCTGGAGCGCGACGCGGGCAATGCGAGCGAGTGAAGACTCATCCTGGCGCACCACCCGCAGGAGCCGTTCCGGATTACCGCCGGGCTGAAGGCGCTCAATCTCGCTCTCAATCACGAGCGGGAGAACGTTTCTCCGGCGCAACGCCATCGTGCGCAGGATGATAACGGTCAAGGCCACGATCGAACAAATGAGGAGCGGCCACATGAAAAGGCCACCCCGAATCAGGAAATCGATGACGGATTGGAGCGGGTTTGTGGCCTCGGCGAGAAAGAGAGCGGTCATCGGTTTGCGAAAATCGTGAAGGATTCCTCCATTGTAAAGCGGCCTTCCGGAAGCGTAGCAAGGAGGTCCTCGGGAATCGGCGGGAATTTTGTCTCCTGAATCGAGCGCAGGGCGATGCTGGCAGACGCCTCGTTCCCCGTGTTTTCCGTCATACGCAGATTTTTAACGCTGCCGTCCGCCTCGATCTCAAATGTCACGGAAGTCGTGCCGATGCTGATCAGGTCGATCTTCGAAGCCGTGTAATGATACCAGCGCGAGCCGATCGCATCCTCGAGTAGTTTTTTGTAGCGACCTTGAGGAGTGCCGACGGCATTGACGGCGGAGCGGCCGCGATTGGTGATACCGCCTCGGATAATGGTTTGCTGCTGAAGATCCCGATAGGTCGAGGCTGGGTTTGGCGGCGTGGCCGTTTCCTCGGGCGTCGGAGTTGGCGTCTCCGTCGGGGTGGGGATCTCCGACTTTTCCTCCGTCTCCGGAGGCGAGGGGACCGGCGTCGGGGTCTGGGTAAGAAGAGCCAACTGGTCGGGCGCGGGCGTGGAGGCGACTGGAGTAGCGGTCTCGTTAGGCGTGGGCGTTGCGCTGGGCGCGGCGGTGGGGGTCGGTTTTGGTTGCGGTGTGGATCCGGCGCTGGCGAAGGAGTTTTCGTGCTCTTCCAGGTTCATGAAGGGCCGATCCTTGCCGTCCTGACCGGGAAGTTGGCTATCGGTGGTGGCCGCTTTTTCTGCCGCCGCGACCGAGTCCTCGTTCGCCTCAAACGTTTTCTCCTTCGGCTTGACGGCTGATTTACGCGCCGGATCGACCGTCACCATTGGCGCATTTTTGGGAACGGGCGGCGGTGGGGTCGGCTCCGGTTCCTGCATGATGGTGAGCTGCGGCACCTGCGGTTCCTCGAGGGGAACATCCTGGCGGTTGCCGCCGAAAGCAGCGAGCGAGAGCCCGATCAAAACGTGCAGCAAAACGGAGGCGAGCACCGCCCACCAGACTTTGCGCCGATCTCGATTTGGTTCCGTCATATTCAACGCCGTCCCGGGAAAATAGGACGCCTAGCGAAAGCGCAGGCTCGGACGGTAAGCGAGTTTCTTCAGGCGGGAAATTATCTCACCTCGTGCCGGGAGACAAACGGCGGGGCGTCGTCTTCCGGGCGTGGTGGAAAAGATATTGCTGGGCGTAGCCGCCGTGCGCCCCGAAATGGCTCGCCGCGAAATCGCGCAACTTGCCGGCGGTCATCTTGCGGCGACGCGGAAAATACTTTTGCATCAGGACCCGCTCGACCCAGACGTCGATTGGAAAAGCGCGCAGGCGTTCGTAAGCGAAGAGCATGACGCAATTTGCCACCTTGCTGCCGACGCCGGGTAGCGCGCAGAGCTGGGCGCGCAATTCGTCGTCCGGAAGTTCGGCAATTCGATCGAGATCGACTTCTCTGCGGTTAATCCGCTGCGCCGTCGCGAGGAGATTTTTGGCGCGGTAACCCAGCGCGCACTCGCGCAGGTCCTTTTCGCTCAGGGCGGCGATCCGTTCCGGGGTCGGGTAAACGTAAACCGTTTCTTTGCCTAACGAATTCGCTTTTCCGAAGCGGCGGCGGAGGGCGTGAGAAATCTGCCGAATGTGCGCCACCTGTTTCATCGAGGAAGTGATGAAGCTGGCGAGGCATTCCCAGCGCGGCTGGCGGATGATGCGCAGCCCGCGGCAAAACTCCGCCGCGCTTTGCATCGCCGGATCGCGCGGAAACGAAGCGCAGATTTCGCCGAGCGGATGATCGAGAGCGAAATAATGTGCCGCCACTCCAGGCGGCGCGCCGGCGACGGCGAGTTTGTCGCCGCGCTGTTCCACATAAACCGCTCGCCCGCCAATCGTCCCGAGGAAGCCGGCGCCGGAAGGTTCCCAATGAAACGTCTGTCCGGAATCGAGAGTCAGCGCGAGATCGAAATCAGGACAGTTCAGCATAGCCAGCGATCGTCTCGGCACTGGCAAACCTAGCGGCGCCGCGCAGGCGCGCCAAACTTCATCGGGGCATAAAGGCCCACATTGGAAAAGCCCACATTAAGCCTTGCGCCGGACGCAGATTCTGGCAGCAAACAACCGGTGGATGCGCGCCTGCTGATCGATTCCGGAGTTCTGCTCCTCTACTTTTTCGTCATCATCTTCATCGGCCTCTACATGGGCCGGAAGGAGGATAACCTCGAAGACTTCGCGCTCGGCGGGCGAAAAATTCCGTGGTGGGCGGTGCTCGCTTCGATCATCGCGGCCGAGACCAGTGCGGGCACTTTCTTCGGCACGCCCGGCGAGGGCTTTGCGCTGCGCAATTACACCTACCTCCAGCTCGCGCTTGGCACGATCATCGCGCGCATTTTGGTCAGCTACATTTTCATCAAGCCGTACTACGACCACAAAGTTTTCTCGATCTACGAATACCTGACGGTGCGTTTCGGAACGCGGACGAAGAATGCAGCGTCCGCGGTTTTCATGATCACGCGCCTGCTCGCCTCCGGTGCGCGGCTGTACGTCGGCGCGATCGCCCTTGCACTTGCTTACGAGATGATCAGCGGCGTCCGCCCTAACGCCACGCAGACGCTTTGGATCTACGTCCTTTCCACGATCGCGATCGTTATTCTCACCGCCATTTACACGACGTTAGGCGGAATCAAGGCCGTCATCTGGACGGACTTCATCCAGGCTTCGATCATGTTCGGGAGCGCGCTCGTTGCGGTCGGGCTGCTTTACTTCTCCATCCCGGGCGGCTGGGATGAAATCGTTGCGCGTCGCGGTGGGTTTAACTGGCACGACTTCTTCACCACGGGACTCGATCCGACGAAACATGGTTGGCAAAAAATCGTCGCCATGTTCGGGGTCGAATACACGATCTTCGCCGGCCTCTTCGGCGCCACCTTCATCACGATGGGAACGCATGGCACCGACCAGGACATGGTGCAACGGATGCTGACCGCGCCCGATATCCGGCGCAGCCGCCGTTCGCTCATTCTCTCCGGGCTGGCCGATATCCCGATCGCTTTTACCTTTCTCACCATTGGCCTTTTGCTCTGGGTTTATTATCAGGTGCACCCGGATCCGACGCTCTCGAAAACGCCTAACGAGACCTTTTGCCACTACATCCTTTACCAGATGCCAGTCGGTCTGCGCGGCTTGCTTATCGCCGGCATCTTTGCCACTACGATGGGCTCACTCAGCACCGCCCTGAACGCGCTCGCCACCAGTTTCACCCGCGACTGGTATCAGCCATACATCAATCCCGGCGCGGGTGAGGAAGAAAGCCTGCGCGCTGTTCGTTGGGCGACGGTCGGATTCGCCATCCTCATGATCGTGGTTGCATCCGCCACTTCCTATTGCGTGATCGTTTTGCCTAACGTTCGCATCATTCCGATCGCGCTCGGCATCTTCGGCTACACCTACGGCTCGTTACTCGGCATTTTCTTCTGCGGCATGCTCACGAAAACCCGCGGCGCCGACTGGGCGAACCCGCTCGCCATGATCTGCGGCTTTCTCTTCGTCGCCCTCATCAGCAATTTGCCTAACGACGTCGCGCGCATCTTCGGCACGAAATTGTACACCCCGCCAAGCTGGCTCCCGATCATGGAATTCCCCTGGTGGATCTGCTTCGGCACGATCGTTACCTTCCTCGTCGCGTTTCTTTTCCGCACGGGCCACGTCCCGGCCCCGGTCCGCCACGGTTCCACGCAGGGGTAGCGCGCGAACGCGGACGCCCGCAGATTGCGGCGTATGCGAAACAAGAAAATTGCGCTGGTCACCGGCGCCAACAAAGGGATCGGGTTCGAGGTCGCGCGCCAGCTCGCGCGGATGGATTTCCGCGTTTTTCTGAGCGCGCGCAATCCGAACGCGGGCCGGAAAGCCGCCGCTCAAATCACCCAGGGCGAGATCGCGTTTCTCGAGCTCGATGTTTCCAAGACCGAGAGCATCAGGGACGCGACCAGAGAATTCTCGCGTCACGTCGACCGACTCGATGTGCTCGTGAACAACGCCGGCATCCTGCTCGATGAAGACGAATCTGCGCTCACCATCACCGCCGACATTTTCGAAAAAACGCTGCGCACTAACGTCCTCGGTCCGTGGCTGGTCGCGCAGGCTTTCGTCCCGTTTCTCGAAAAAAGCGCCGTGCCCCGCATCGTCAACGTTTCCAGCGGCGGCGGGCAGTTGGCAGACGGCGCCGACGGTTGGGCGCCCTGTTACTGCGTCTCGAAGACCGCGCTGAACGGCGTCACCGTGCAGCTCGCGGCGGCCTTGCCGAAGTTTGCCGTCAACAGCGTCTGCCCCGGTTGGGTGCGAACCGAGATGGGCGGCGAGAATGCGCGGCTCTCGATCGCTGAAGGCGCGTCCGGCATCGTTTGGCTCGCCGCCGAGGCGCCGCAGAGCTTG
>DASXYO010000063.1:0-7275 GCA_036502465.1 Chthoniobacterales bacterium | reverse complement strand
TTAATGATCCCCTGGGCGATGACGTCGCATTTCATGATGCCGCCGAAAATATTTACCAGGATCGCCTGGACCTTTTTATCAGCGATCAGAATCTTGAACGCCGATGTCACCTGTTCCTCGGTCGCGCCGCCGCCGACATCGAGAAAATTAGCGGGGCTTCCGCCGTAAAATTTTATAATGTCCATCGTCGCCATGGCGAGACCGGCGCCATTCACGAGACAGGCAATGTTGCCGTCGAGGCCGATGTAATTGAGGCCATACTTCGAAGCCTCGACCTCGCGCGGATCTTCCTCCGCGGTGTCGCGCATCGCCGCGATCTCGGGATGCCGATAGAGCGCGTTGTCGTCGAAGTTGAATTTCGCATCGAGCGCGAGGACCTCGCCCTTCGTCGTCACGACGAGCGGATTCACTTCCACCATCGAGCAATCCGATTCGATAAACGTGCGATACAGCGCGCTGAACAGTTTCGCCGCCGGCTTGATCTCGTCGGACTTGAACCCGAGCTGCTTCGCCAGCTTGCGCGTCTGGAACGGTTGCAAACCAGCCAGCGGATCGATCGGTTCGCGCATGATCTTCTCCGGCGACTTCTCCGCGACCGTCTCGATTTCCACCCCGCCCTCCGTGCTCGCCACGATCAACGGCGCCGCCGTCGCGCGATCGAGCAGCACGGCAAAATAAATCTCCCGCTCGATATCGGCCGATTCCGCCACCAGCACCTTGTTCACGAGCCGACCGGCCGGACCGGTCTGGTGCGTGACGAGGGTCTGGCCCAGCATCTTTGCCGCGACATCGCGCGCTTCAGCGGGCGATTTCACGAGATGCACCCCGCCCTTGAACCCGTTCGCGAAAGTCCCCTTCCCGCGCCCGCCGGCGTGCACCTGCGCCTTCACGACCAGCTCATTCGTCCCAAGTTCACGCGCGATCTGTTCCGCTTCCTCCGGAGTGTCGGCGACCTTGCCACGAGTGGTGGCCGCGCCGAATTTTTGCAGTAGTTCTTTCGCCTGGTATTCGTGAATATTCATGCGCGGGACGCGAGGGTTTCACTAAGGCCGCGAACCCAGCGCCGAGCAATCGAATTTTCTCCGGCAAGCCAAATTTGACGCCCGATCACGTTATTAACGCAAGCGGCCTGTACGTAGGCCGCAGAGACCGGCGCTCGCCGACAAAAAAAGAGAAATCCACGCCACCTTGCGGCGACGAGGGCGTCCCCCACGAGCAATTTTGTAGCCCGGCTAGCTCATGCCGGTGGGGCGGGAAGAGCGGGCGGGCTGTCGCGCTGTATCGCTTCGGTTTCGACAACAGGCGCGCACTCTGCTATGACAGTGTCGTGGCAAATAGGATCCCTCTCGGCCTCCTCGTTGTCGTCACTATGCTGACGGCGGTGGTGCATCTCCCGGCGCAGAGCTGTGCGCTGCCACTGGCGCAGACGCAATCCGTGTTCTGCGGTGATTGCTGCGCGAAGATGAAGGCTTGCGTAATCCCGCAGAAGGACCAAACGCTGCCGGCCACCGCGGACATGGCGGCGCAGCAGGCGATCGCGCTCATCGCGCCGATTGTTCCCTCGCTCCTTCCGCGTCCCCCTGTCGCTTTATATAGAGCGACCGCCCGTTCTGCAGAAAGTGCGCCCGAGTCGCCTCCGCGGCTCGCCCTTCTCTGCACGTTGCTCATCTGATCCAGAGACGCTGACACCCGAGGTGTGCCCATTGGCCGATGCCGGCCGGGCATGCGCCCTCGCGTTTTGTTCGCAGTCCTGGATCGATGAAAACAACAACTCTTACTCTTTTATTACTTACAACTCTCTCGCTGCACGCTGAGCAATCTGCCGAGCCGGATTCGGCGCGTGCTGCACTGTCGTTAGCTGAGGTGACGCGCGCCGTCCTCGCGGCGAATCCCTCGATTCGCGAGGCGCAGCGGAAGTGGGATGCGGCGAAGGAACGGGTGACGCAGGAGAAGGCGTGGCCCGACCTGACGGTGCGGGCGGGCTCAGTCGCCGCTCGCTTCGTGAACGTGGCGCCGAACGGCTTCACCGATCAGACGCTCACACTCGAACAATCCGTTCCCATCTCCGGCAAGAATCGCTCACGCGCACGGATCGCGGCGGCGGATGCGGTGGTGGCTTTCGAAGAAGCCCGGCGCGCGGAGCTCGATGTCGTGGCGCAGGCGCGATCCGCCTACTTCCGGCTCGCGGATGCTTATGCGCAGATCGAGCTGAACCAGCGCAATCATACTTCGCTGGCGCAAATCGCGGAGATCAGCCGGTCGCGATATGAGTTTGGCACGCAGAACGCCGCCGACACCCTGATGGCGGAGACAGAGGCCGCGAAGCTCCTCGAGGTGCGGCGCGACCTGGAGCGCAACGTGGCCGACGCGCAGACGCAGCTTAATGTGCTGATGAACCGTGATGCCTTCGCCGCGGTCGGCCGGCCCGCCGAGTTGTCGCCGCCGATGGCGCATCTGCCGGTCGATCATTTGCGCACCCTGACGTTGCAAAATCGGCCGGAGGTGCGCAGCGCTTTGGCGCGGATTGCGGGCGAACAGGCGCGTCTGCAACTGGCGCATCGCGCGTGGATACCGGACCCGGCGATCAGCGCGCAGGGTCAGCGTTACAACGATACCGGGCAGGCGGTGAGCGAGGTGGGCGCAGGCATTTCCTTCAGCATCCCCTGGGGAAATTACCGCAAGTATTCAGCCGGGGTGTACGAAGCGGAGCTGAGTCTCGACAGCTCGCAGGCGGCCTTGGAGCGCAGCCGTAGCGAGGCGATCGGTGCGTTGCGCGAGGCGCTTCAGAAAGCGGAAACGGCGCATCATCACCTGGAGCTATTCCGCACCAATCTCGTGCCGCAGGCGCGACAAACCTTTGTCGCTAGTCAGCTCGCCTACGAATCCGGCAAAGCGAGCTTTGGCGAGTGGATCGCAGCGCAGCGGGCGCAGCGCGATCTCGAGGCCGAAGCGCGCGAGCACGTCGCCGACTACCAGATCGCGCTCGCGGAACTGGAGCGCGTGGTCGGGGGCGATCTCCACCTTTTTCCAATCGCAACCATTCCGACGAACAAATGAGAACCATCTTCACTATCATCACCGCAGCCGCGCTCCTCTTCACGGGCGCCTGCTCGCAAGGACCGCCACCGAAACCTGCCGGCATCGATTACTACACCTGCACGATGCACCCGTCGGTGCACGCGGAAGCGCCGGGGAAATGCCCGATCTGCGGCATGGAGCTCGTGCCGGTAAAGAAGCAAACGTCGGCGAGTGCGGCCGACCAGATGGCGAACATGCCGGGGATGGGTGGCGGGCAGACGCAAAGCGCTTCGACCCACGAGTTCATTGTTCCGGCCGAGCGGCAACAACAGATCGGCGTTACCTTCGCCAAGGTCGAACGCCGGCCACTGGAAAAGGAAATCCGCGCGGTCGGCAGCGTGGAAGCCGACCTGCAAAAGCACTGGGCCTTTGTCGCCCGCGCCGATGGCTATGTGCAGCAACTGTTCGTCGCCTCGGCTGGACAGATCGTGGAGAAGAACGAGGCGCTTCTTTCCATCTACAGTCCTGATCTCGCCACGACGGAACGCGAGCTGGTGATGTTGCTGGGGATGCGCGACCAGGCCCAAAACGCGGATACGCGGGCGACGCCGCAGCGTCTCATCGCCGCCGCGGAAGGGCGGCTGCGGCAATGGAACGTGACGCCGGAACAGATTGCGGAGCTGGAGAAGACGCGAAAGCCTGGGGACACGATCACGCTCCGTTCGCCCTTTCGCGGCATCGTGCAGGAGTTGCCCGCACACCAAGGCGTGGCGGTGAAGATGGGCGATCACCTCGTCGATATCGCCGACCTCACGACGGTCTGGGTGTGGGCGGATTTCTATGAAAGCGAGCTGAGCGCGCTGCACGTCGGCGACAAGGTCGCGGTCACGAATGCCTCCTTTCCCGGCGACAAGTTCGAGGGGGCGATCGCAGTGGTGGACCCATTTGTCGATCCGGCGAAGCGGACTTCGCGCGTGCGCATCGATATCGCCAACGCCCATTTCAGATTGCGTCCGGGCATGTATGCCAACGTCGCGCTCGCCGTCGCGGGCGCTGAGCAACTGGCGATTCCCGTCAGCGCGATCATGCCGACCGGCGCGCGCAACATTGCCTTCGTCGATAAGGGCAACGGCAAACTCGAGCCGCGCGAGGTGAAGCTCGGAAAACAGTTCGGCGATTCCTATGCGGTCGAAGCGGGCCTGCGCGAAGGCGAACGCATCGTCGCAAGCGCCAACTTCCTCATCGACGCGGAAGCGAAAGTGCAAGGCGCGCTGGCGGATTTCGGCGGTAACAGCAAATGATTGAGCGGCTGATCGATTGGAGCGCGCGGAACCGATTCCTGGTGTTTCTGCTCACGGGGTTCGCGGTCGCGGCGGGATTGTTCGGCATCTATCACACGCCGCTCGATGCCATTCCCGACCTGAGCGATGTGCAGGTGATCGTCTATACAGATTGGGAAGGGCGCTCGCCCGATCTGGTGGAGGACCAGGTCACGTATCCGATTTCCTCCGCCTTCATCGCCGCGCCGAAAGTGAAGTTCGTGCGTGGCGAATCGATGTTCGGGAAGTCGTTCGTTTACGTCATCTTTCAGGACGGGACAGATATTTATTGGGCGCGGTCGCGCGTGCTGGAATATCTCAATTCGATCCGCGCCAAGCTGCCGGAAGGCGTGAACCCGGTCCTCGGTCCAGACGCGACGGGCGTCGGTTGGGTCTACGAATACGCGCTGGTCGACGACAGCGGCAAACACAACCTGGCGGAGCTGCGCTCGCTGCAGGATTGGAACCTGCGTTACGCGCTCGAATCGGTGCAAGGCGTGGCCGAAGTCGCGTCGGTCGGCGGCTTCGTGAAGGAATATCAGGTCGATCTCGACCCGAACGCGCTGGCCGCTTACGGCATTCCGTTGGCCGATGTCGTGAGGCAAATCAAAGCGAGCAACGGCGACGTCGGCGGGAAGACCTTTGAGGTCGCGACGACGGAGTATTACGTGCGCGGTCGCGGTTACTTCAAAAACATCGCCGACATCGAGAACGTGGTGTTGAAGGTGGACAAGGGCACGCCGGTTTACGTCAAGAACGTCGGCAAGGTGCATCTCGGTCCGGCCTTTCGTCGCGGAGTGGCGGAGCTGGATGGCAAAGGCGAAGTCGTCGGCGGCATCGTCGTCATGCGCTACGGCGAAAACGCGCTTCGTGTGAGCGATGGGATCAAGCGGAAGTTTGAGCAGATCAAGTCATCGCTGCCGGAAGGCGTGCGCATCGTGCCGACCTACGACCGAAGCGATTTGATCCGTCGCGCCATCGCCACGCTGCGCGAGAAGCTGGTCGAGGAATGCATCGCGGTCGCGCTCGTCTGCATCATTTTCCTCTGGCACGTGCGATCCGCGCTCGTCGCCATCATTACCCTGCCGATCGCCATTCTGCTCTCGTTCGTGCCGATGTTTTACCTGCATCTCACGAGCAACATCATGTCGTTAGGCGGGATCGCGATTGCGATCGGCGCGATGGTCGATGCGGCCATCATTATGGTCGAGAACGCGCACAAGGCGCTGGAACACTTTCGCGAGGAACATGGACGTGAGCCGGATCACGCCGAGCGCGTGAGCACGATCATCGCGGCGGCGAAAAGCGTGGGGCGCCCGCTCTTCTTTTCGCTCCTCGTCATCACCGTCAGCTTCATTCCCGTCTTCACTTTGACGGCGCAGGAAGGTCGGCTCTTTCGCCCGCTCGCCTTCACGAAAACGTTTTCCATGTTCTTCGCCTCGCTGCTCGCGGTGACGCTGGCACCGGCGCTGATGACGCTGTTGATTCGCGGCAAGATCGCGCCGGAAGCGCGCAACCCGGTGAACCGGTTCCTGATTCGCCTCTATGAACCGGCCGTGGATTTCGTCCTGCGCCATCGCGCCCTGGTGCTCGTGAGCGCGCTGGTTCTGCTCCTGCTCACGATCTTTCCCTTCCTCCAGTTGGGGAAGGAGTTTATGCCGCCGCTCAACGAAGGGACGCTCCTCTTCATGCCCACGGCGGTGCCGGGAATGGCGATCGATGAAGCAACCAGGATTCTGCAAATTCAGGATCGACAGCTCGCGCGTATCCCCGAAGTGGCGCGCGTCTTCGGCAAAGCGGGGCAGGCCGAGACCTCGACCGATCCTGCGCCGCTCTCGATGTTTGAGACCGTCGTGACTTTGAAGCCGCTCTCGCAATGGAGGAGCGGAATGACGTGGGACAAGCTGGTGGCGGGGATGAACGCCAACATCCGCACCCCGGGGATGAGCAACATCTTTTGGATGCCGGTGCAGACTCGTACCGAAATGCTCACGACCGGGATGCGCAGCAACCTCGGGATCAAAGTCTATGGGCCCGATCTCGGCGGAATCCAAAATGTCGCGGTGGAGATTGAGCGCGCGCTCACTGGCTTTCCCGGCACGCGCAGTGTCTTCGCCGAGCGCACGACCGGTGGTTACTACCTCGATTTCACCGTCCGCCGCGAAGCCGCCGCACGCTACGGTCTCACCGTCGACGACGTGAACAATGTTATCGAGACCGCAATCGGTGGGAAGACGATCACGACCACGGTCGAGCAACGGGAACGGTATCCGGTGCGAGCGCGTTACGCGCCGGATTTCCGGCAAAATCTCGATGCGCTCAAGCGCGTCCTCGTCGCCACGCCGGGCGGTGCGCAGGTGCCGATCGACCTCGTCACCGACATCCACTTCAAGACCGGGCCGCCCAGCATTCGCAGCGAGAACGGCCAGCTCGTGGGTTTCGTATTTGTCGATGTGACGGCCAGCGACATCGACGGATTTGTGAAGCAAGCCTCCCAGCGGATCGCCGAAAAGGTGCACTTCCCGGCGGGCTATTCCATGCAGTGGGGCGGCCAGTTCCAATATCTCAGGGAAGCAGAAGCACACCTGAAGTTCGTCATCCCGCTCACTCTCGCGATTATCTTCATCCTGCTTTACCTGAACACGCGGTCAGCGGCGAAGACGTTCATTGTGCTACTGGCCGTGCCGTTTTCTCTTATCGGCGCGTTTTGGCTGCTTTGGTTGCTCGGTTATCACATGAGCGTGGCCGTCTGGGTCGGCTTGATCGCACTTGCCGGCCTCGATGCTGAGACTGGCGTGGTGATGCTGCTCTATCTGGATCAAGCGTGGGAGAAATTCCGCGCCGCCGGCCGACTCACATCAATGGAAGATCTCTACGCGGCGGTGCGCGAAGGGGCGGCGCATCGCATTCGGCCAAAGGTCATGACGGTGTGTGCGAT
>DASXYO010000062.1:0-2013 GCA_036502465.1 Chthoniobacterales bacterium | reverse complement strand
TTTCATGACCCAGTATCTGGTCACAAGCAGCGGCGCGACCGATCGCATGGGCGACGCGGAAGCGCGGCAATACTTCGCCCTCTTCGTGGCGGCGGTTTATTTCCTCCCCATCCTCGGCGCCATTCTGGCGGAGGGTTTTATCGGGAAATACCAGACCATCTTCTGGCTCTCGATAGTCTATTGCTTTGGCCATTTCGCCCTTGCCCTCAATGAAACCCGCCTCGGTCTCCTCATCGGTCTCGGGCTTATTTCCTTCGGGGCCGGCGGCATCAAGCCGTGCGTCTCGGCCAACGTCGGCGACCAGTTTGGTGAGTCGAACAAGCATCTGCTCTCGAAGGTTTTCGGCTGGTTCTATTTTTCGATCAACGCCGGCTCATTCATCTCCACCATCGCCTGTCCGTTTCTTCTCCACGACCCGCGCTTCGGACCGCGCTGGGCCTTCGGCATTCCCGGTGTCTTTATGGTGCTGGCGACGATTTCGTTCTGGCTGGGCCGCAAGAAATTCGTTCACATCCCGCCCGCCGGTCTCGGTTTCCTCAAGCAAACTTTCAGCCGTGAAGGGCTCGGCGCGCTCGGACGACTCGCGGTCGTTTACGTTTTCGTGGCCGTCTTCTGGGCGCTCTGGGATCAAAGCAGCGGTGGCTCATGGACTCTGCAGGCGCAGCACATGAACCTGCATTGGTTTGGGATGAACCTGCTCCCATCGCAGGTCCAGACGGCCAATCCGATCCTGATCCTGATTTTCATCCCGCTCGTGAACTACCTGCTTTACCCGATGATGGATAAGGTTTTCCCCCTCACCCCGCTGCGCAAGATCGGCATCGGTCTCTTCCTGACCGCGGGCAGCTATGTCGTGATCTGGTACATCCAGCAGATGATCGACGCCGGTGGAAAACCGAGCGTGAACTGGCAGTTCCTCGCCTATGTCGTCCTGACGTTAGGCGAAACAATGGTCTCAATTACCGGACTGGAATTTTCCTACACCCAGGCGCCGAACAAGATGAAAAGCGCGGTCATGGCGCTGTGGCTTTTCACCGTCTCGATGGGCAACCTTTTCACCGCCGCGGTCAATTACTTCATCCGCAACGCCGATGGCACGGTGAAGATGAACGATCAGCAATATTTTCTCTTTTTCGCCGTGCTGATGTTCGTCGCGGCCGCGACCTTCGTCGTCTTCGCGATGTTTTATCGCGGTAAGACTTACCTGCAATCGCAGGAGATGATCGAAGAAGAACACGCCACTGAGCCGATGCTCTCGAGCGGCGCGCCGACCTAGGTCGACGAATTCTCGCGCGGTCGAGCGCGCGCGCGTTTCCACTTCCGGCTTTTCTTTTCGCGCCGCGGCGACGATCTTTCACCGCGCATGCCGCCGCCGAACGAAGAGTACGTCCTCGACCTCCTCCGGGACGTCGGTTTGCTCACCCGCAAGCAAATCGAAGACGCCCGCACCGAGCTGAACGGCAACAGCAGCATCGTCGAGCGCCTCGTTAGGCAGGGCCTTGTCACGGCGGACGACATTTCCCGCACCGTCGCCGCCCAGGCGCAAATGCATTGGGTCGATCTGGCCGACATGGTCGTGCCGCAGGAAGTGATCGACGAGATCAAGCCGCAGGACGCGCGCCGGTTCAAAATGATCCCGATCGCGCGCAACGAACACGGGCTCGTCGTGGCGACCGGCGACCCGCTCGATTTCGACAGCATCGACAGCCTGAGCTTCTTGTTAAAGCGCGAGATCGAACTCGTCTGCACGACGCCGGAGAAAATCCGACAGGCGCTGATCAAATATTACGGCAGCGCCGAGGAGGCGGTCGACGTCTTGCGCGAGAAAATCGGCGACGCCGCGATCGAGGAACTCGACATCGCGGAGGGTGCCGAGTTGCCCGAAGGCGAAGGCGGCGACGCGCCGATCGTGCGCATGGTCTCACTGCTTCTGCTCGAGGCGCACAAGCTGGGCGCGAGCGACATTCACCTCGAACCACTCGAGAGAAGTTTCCGCGTTCGCTTCCGGATCGA
>DASXYO010000061.1:0-4880 GCA_036502465.1 Chthoniobacterales bacterium | reverse complement strand
AAAACCGCGTCGCGATAACGGCTCGCGATCCGCACCCGGTCGCCGAGCGTGACGAAGACATCGCTGTCGCGCGTCATGATCACGCGATAGCCGGCCTGGCGCAGTCGTTTCTGCAACCGGAGCGCGACGTCGAGCGCCATCACTTTCTCCGGCACACGCTGCCCGGGGATTCCGCCGCGATCGAAACCACCATGGCCGGCATCGATCACCACCGTCGAGAATTTCCGCCCCGACGAGAAGGCAGGCGCCGGGAAAAGCAGGAGCAGGGCGAGCGCGCCGGCGAATATACTTGGAAGTGAGACGCGCCCGCCAGCGCGGAAAAAATGAGCTGACATGGGGGCTTAGTCTTCCGGAATATCAGCCGGCCGGTCGGATAATTTCGGGACCGCGCGTCCGACGGCGGGCGCCACCGGCACGTCGAGCATCCCCCCGCTCACCGCCACCATGCCTTCCGGAGTGCGGCGGAGTTTCGGGGAGCTGCGAGTTTGCGAATAGGTGGTGTGTTTCAACAACCGCCCATCGAGCCCGACGATGGAATAGGACCAGATCCGCGGGGCGGAACATTGCAGGACGTGGAGCTGGTTATCGCGGTCGACCTCGGCGTGCGGTTCGTCGAAAGAGATGAGCCGGCCTAACGAGAAGGTGGCGTAGACCAGGCTGTTCTGTTTGTCTTCCACCCGTACGTAGAGCGAGGTGTGATCCGGAAACCGGTTCGTCATCAGGGAATAAGTGCGCACCCCATCGCTCTGCGGGTCGCCCACCGTCCGCTGCCAGATGGGACGCGCGGTCGTGACCTCGAAAACCTTCGCCCGCGCGTAAAAGAATTTGTTCAAGTCGGCGAAGAATACGTTGGCTCTCACGTGATAGACGCCAAGATCGTTGACCGGAAAAAGCGGCGTGAGGTTGATCTTGCGGGTGACGGAAGTGCCGGCCGCCATCTTCAACGGCGGCTCGTCCCCCTGCCGGATCGGTGCCAGGGTGCGGCCATCGTTAGCCGTCACTTCAAAGCCGTACCAATGCTGCTCGGCATCGTCGCGCAGCTCGATGTCGCGTCCCGCCAGGTTGGTGATCGTGACCGTCGCGATGACCGGCTCGTAGGCGATGTATTGCAGACGTTTGAATTTCAGGTCGACCTGGATCTGCGCCCGCGCGGAGAGCGCGACGAAAAAAAGCGCGAAGAAGACAAGCGACCGGGCCATGCGCGCCTAAAATAACGCAAGTCGAGGGAGATGAAAGCGAGCGGGCCGAATCAGCCGCGCTTTCCCCAGATCTTGTCGAGCACGCCGGTCTTTTTCGGCGAGAGGATCGGCGGCGGCGGACCGACAATCGTCGCGAGCTTTTTCGCTTCCTGCGCCAGCTCGCCCCAGGTCGTGATCGCCTTCTCGCCCGAAGTCTGCATCTGGTGGATGAGCGTGAGCACGCGCCCGCTCCCGGGGATGGCGGTCGCCTTCGTCATCGGGATGAGGATGCGGCCCATCATCTGAATTTCCGTCTGGGCAGGCGAGAGCTGCGCCATGGCGGGATTCGCCACCGCCACGTCGGCGAGGCGGCACTCGTCGTTAGGCGTAATGAAGATGCGCGAGAGCCGGAGCGGCGCGTGCATGATGCCGTGATCGTCGAGATGCGCGAGCGCTTCGGCGATCGCGCGCACGATTCGCAACGCCGTCATCTCCGGGATGGTGTGGCCGCGCGCCTTCACCTCATAGACCGTTCGCCCAACGATAAACTCACGCGCATAAAAATAGGTGCCCTCGAATTCCCCTGCTTCATAGACAGGCAGGATCGCCGGGTGGCGGATGTTGGCGTTGGCGCTCGCGGTGTCGAGGAATTCCTGCGCGCGTTCCGGGTTTTCGCGCAGGCTGCTGCGCAAGACGTGGAGCGCGACGGAACGCCCGATCGAGGTCTGCTCCGCCTGGTAAACCTTGTCCCAAAAACTTTCCGTCAGCTTCGGCCCCACCGCATAGGTGCCGAACTGCTGCCCGGTCAAATCCGGCTCCGGCGGCAACATCGCGGCCGAGATTTCCGATTCCGATGCGCCCGGTTGCAGCGCCTGTTCTTCCCGGTCGCGCATCACGACCTCGATCAGGGCGGCGTCCCAGCCGATGTCGATCGACTGTTCGGCCGGGCCGGCATTCGCGTCGTAGGCAAACTCCGCGTGACCCCAGCGCAGCATTTCGTAAATCGCTTCCAGCCCGCGCGAACGCTGCGTCTCGGCATGACGCAGCTCGCCGTTGCGCAAATAAACCACCCCCGCGTCCGACCCCACGACCAGCTGCACGCCGCCGCTTTTCCCGCTCAGGCAACACATCTGAAGCAGATCGATGATGTGAAACAAATCCGGCCCGGCGAGCGCGGCCGCAGTCCGTTCGATGGCCTGGAGGAGACGCTCGCCGTCGATCGGTTCCGGAAAAATCTTCGTGTTCGCCACTTCGAGCCGCTGCGCGTCGAGCGGATAGGCCGGGAGGAAAAAAGTATGCAAACCCGGAAAGCGTTCGCCTAACGACCCGGCCATCGTCAAGCCGTCGACTCCTTCGCTTTCCAACTGCGTCACGAGCAGGTCGCAGCTCTCCGCCTGCCGCGCCCACTCGAGCGCGGCTTCGTCCGTCGTTACGCAATCCGCCGTGTGCGCGGTGTATTCCTGGATCATCGCCTGGAGCGCCTGGCCGATTTCCGGTTCGTGATGAACGATGAGCAAATGCATTATTGTGGCGGCGCGGTGAAGGGCGGCGGGAAGAGATTGAGCAGCCGCGTCGGATCGGCCCGGACCGCCTGCAACTGGTCCTTGTAATAAACGCGCACGATGTAGCCGAGATACTGCCGCGGCCCGCTCTCGCTCGTCGGCAAGAGCTCCGCTGCCTTCTCCGGTTTGCGCGCGGCCAGCTTTGCTTTCTCGACCGAGTCCGGCACTTCCTCCGGCTGGTTGCCGATCGCGCCGCCCGGGGCGGCGTCGCTTGGTTTGCGACGCAGATAAGTCACTTCCAGCACCTCGGTCCCAGTCTCCGCCCAATCATGTCCGGGCGTGACCCATTCATAACTCACCTCCGCATCGGTCAGGACCACGTCGTCGTTGTTCACCACGTCGTAGAAAAAGACCTGAATCTTCACCTTCGTATGATCGATCGGCGTGTCCGGGCGCACCTTCACCCCGACGCGCAGAAGGATCCGCGTCTGGGCCTCCGGGTCCGGCTCGTTCTTTAGCGTCACCTCCGAGATGCCAAAGGTCGATCCATCGGGAATGCCGGCCGCATCGCCCGGTTGCGTCGCGCCCGCCGCGGGCGAGCCGCTCGCCGTCATCGCGCCCTGGGTCGGCACGCCCACCTGCAATTTCAAATCCGCCAACGCAAAGAGCGGCCCGGCCGCCGGCCCGAGCGCCTGCAACCGCCGCCAGACTTCGTTCGAGCGATCGAAGAGCTGCATCGATTCGTAGGTTAACGCCAGCTCCGCCAGGATCTCCGCGTTCCCCGGATCGAGTGCGGTCGCCTGTTGCAGCTTGGCGATCGCGTTCGTCGTGTCGCCCCGTTCCCGGAAACTCTTCGCGAGATGCAGCAGCGTGTCGGCCACACCGGTCGGCTTGGCCGGGGTGCGCGTGACGGTCGCCGAGGGCACGCCGGCCACGGCCGGTACCTTCACTGGTTTCGCCGACGCATTCGCCCGCAACTTCGGCGCGCGAAAGAGACGTTCCTCGACGGCCGCCTTCTTTGCCGGCGCGAGCACTTCCGCGGTCTGCGGCTGCCGGGTGTAGAGATAGAGCGCCGTCAATACCTGCGCCAGGCCGACCGCGCCGAGGAGCGCGAGCGCGACCACGTACGTCTTTTGCGCGCGATTGACATTGGGAAAACTGAGCGCGCTCATCGGGACGACCGTGTCTATCGGAGCGACCGGGAGGTGTCAAACCTCCGCGCCCCGGCATTTCCCCTAACGAGAGATATCCGCCTGGCTGAGCAGCTTGAATCCCTCGCCCTGCAGCACCGAACAGGCGCACTCCGTGTCGTCCACATGCATGGCGAGCGCGGCCCGGCCGTGCGGCCGGGTCAGGAGCGGATAGCTGAAGTGCATGTTCACCTCCGCCATGAGAAGCGCCGCGAGCAGCTTGGCCAGCTCCGTCGCCACCTCCTGCAATTCCACCACCACCATGTCGCAGACTCCAAACGCCACATCGTGCTCGTGGAAAATATTCTCCACCTGCTCCGGATCGCTCACCACGATGCGGGCAATCGCCGAGTCCGTCTGCTCCGCGATGCTGAGCGCGACCACGTGCGTGTTGCGGGTGCTGAGCAGCTTCACGATGTCGAGCATCGCGCCCACCTTGTTCGGCATGAAGATGGAGAACTGCCTGACCAGCGGTCCGCCGATCTTGGAGGTCGTTTCAGGTAAATCAACAGCCATAGAAAAACCCGCGCCTTAGCGGGCCGCCAATATGCCGCTGCCAGCGCGCGCAACGCAACTGGATAGTTGCGGGCGCGGGCGTTTCACGTTCGTGGACAGTGCGTTCAGGTTTTCTGGGCAAGCACCGCCTCGCCTAAGAAATCCGCGCACACGGATTCCACCACTTCTGCACGATTCAAGCGCTGACCCCAATTCATTCACGCCAATTCATTCACCGCTATCGTCGTGTTCGTAATAAGAGTCGCCGCTAACGCGAGCAGAGCGGCAATCGGGGAAGACGTGGGCTTCATCATCTAACGAGAAAGAGCTCAGCCACCACCAGCGAGAGCGAGCTCTGCTGCAGGATTTCGTGTTGAAGTCATCTAAGACTAGACCGTCGGAACGGCCGGTGGTTGGCTGGAGCGACTGGTTAGATGAATTCGGTCGCCACGCCAGACGACGAATAAAGTCACACCAAAAAGAAGGAGTATGACTTCGTCGGCTGTCCAAAGCCA
>DASXYO010000060.1:0-2441 GCA_036502465.1 Chthoniobacterales bacterium | reverse complement strand
GGAGAGATCGATCTTCACGTAATCGGCCAAACCGCGCGCGTCCAGTTCCCTAACGAGTGCTTCGAGCTTCTCGCTCCGGCCGCCGCCGTCGAGCACTTCGAAGACCGGAGCCGCCAGCGGGCCGAGGCGCTCGGCGGTTTTCTCGCGCGGCTCGCGTTCGCTCTTGTCGATCACTTGAAGCAACTCGCTCCAGCGATCTTCGGGCGCATTTTGTTGGCGCAGGAGGTCGGTCCAGAATTCGCGGTCACTCAGCCTAACGACGATGTGATTTGCCGTGAAACCGAAGCCGCGCAGGAGATCGATCGCGAGCGCAATGACTTCGACGTCGGCCGCCGCCGAGGCGTCGCCGATCAGGTCGCAGTTGAGTTGGAAATGTTCGCGCAGCCGGCCGCGCTGCTGCTTTTCGTAGCGAAAACATTGCGGGATGGAGAACCACTTGAGCGGTTTGCGGAATTCCCGTTCATGCGCCGCGACGACTCGCGCGAGGCTCGGCGTGAGCTCGGGACGCATCGCGACTTCGCGCTCGCCCTTGTCGGTGAAATTAAAAAGCTGGCCGACGATTTCGGGCCCACTCTTTTTTTTATAAAGCTCGGTCGGTTCGAGAATCGGCCCATCCCATTCGACAAATCCGTAGCCGCGACAGACCTCGCGCCAGCGCGCGAAGATGGCATTTCGAAAGGCGCAATCGTCGGGGAGAAAATCTCGAAAACCGGGAAGTGGTTGCATTGGTGAAAGTTAGGCGCGGGTTTCGGGAAGCAGGCAACCGCCTGTCGGTTTCTCTACGAATTGGGGGTGAATAAACAACGGCTGGGACGAGTCGGAAATAAGCACGACGGGAATCATCCGTTAACCAAACCAAAGGACAAACATGAAACAAAATACATTCACTAAATTATTCGCGGCCGGAGCCGCCTGTGCCCTCACGCTCGGAACTGCCCTCGCGCAGGACACGAGCACAACGACCAGCGTAACCGCCGGCGGCGCGGGTGTCAGCAGCACGAGCACCAGCACGATGGACGGAACGGGAACGATCACGTCGTATTCGCCGGGATCGGACTACATCATGTTCCGCTCGGCGACGAACGCGGAACCGGTCAAGTACTACTACAGCAAGAACACCACCGTGGTCGACCCGACTGGCGCCACCGTCGAGATGTCGATGCTGAAGCCCGACATGCCGGTTCATTACACATACACCAGGGAAGGTGATCGCATGGTCATCACCAGGGTGACGCTCGAGAAGCCGATCTCTTACTACAAGAAAGAGACGACGACTACGACGACCACGAATCCCTAACGAGTCGGGATTGTTGAATTAACAATTCGGAAGCGCCCGCGAACCGTGTGTTCGCGGGCGTTTTCTTTTCCCGGGGGATTCGTTAGTCCCCGTAGCCCTCGGGGAATTTGAGGTGCCACTGCCACGCGCTCTCGATGATCGCGCGGATGCTTTCGAACTGCGGTTTCCAACCCAGCTCACGCTTGATCTTTTCCGAGGCGGCGATGAGCCGCGGCGGATCGCCCGGCCGGCGCGGTTTCTCGACCACGGGAATTTCCTTCCCGGTTACCTCGCGGCAGACGTCGATTACCTCGCGCACGCTCGCGCCGCCGCCGGTCCCGAGATTGTAGAAGGCGCTCTCTTTCGCCCCGAGCGCGAGGATGTGTGCGCGGGAAAGATCGAGGATGTGGATGTAATCCCGGATGCAGGTGCCATCCGGCGTTTCGTAATCGGTTCCATAAATCTCCACCTGCGGCTTTTGCCCGAGCGCGACCTTGAGGACATTCGGGATGAGATGCGTCTCACAGCGATGATCCTCGCCAAACTTCGCCGTCGCCCCGGCGGCGTTGAAGTAACGCAGTGACACGAACTTCAGGCCGTGGATCTCATCGTACCAGCGCAGCACTTTCTCGAACATGAGCTTGGACTCGCCGTAGGGATTGATCGGCCGTTGCGGGAGCGTCTCGTCGATCGGCACCCGGTCGGGCGGGCCGAAGGTTGCGCAAGTGGAGGAAAAGACGAAGCGGTTCACCCCCGCCTCGAGCATCGCGTCGAGGAGATTGATCCCGGCACCGACGTTGTTCCGGAAATACTTCGACGGGTTCTGCATCGACTCGCCGACGAGCGCGTTGGCGGCGAAGTGCATGACGGCTTCCGGTTTCGTTTCCTGGAGAGCCTTGCTGATCTCCTCCCGCCGCGCCAGGTCGCCGCCGATAAACGCCGCCCGCTCATCGACCGCGCGGCGATGGCCCTCCGTCAGGTTGTCGAAGACGATGACCGAGTGGCCTTCATCGAGCAGGAGCTCTACGCAGATGCTGCCGATGTAGCCCGCCCCGCCGACGACAAAGATTTTCATCCGCGGAAGGTGCGGCGGGCGCCGCGACTGTCAAAAGAAAGTCCGCCTAGAACTGCCGGAAATCCGGCCGGCCTTCCTTGGAAAGGGCGA
>DASXYO010000059.1:0-4903 GCA_036502465.1 Chthoniobacterales bacterium | reverse complement strand
CCGTCGTCATCCGCCACCGCCAGCATCGTGCCCAGCGGTGTCGTTAGGCGCTCGGCGAAAAGGCAGTCACGTTGTTTCGCCGCGGTCGGCGGGTCGCCAAAGATTTTCGTGAAAGCCTCGCGAAATCCGCTCTCCGAGCCGAAACCGCTCCCATTGCGGACCTCCTCCACCCGTTCGCCGCGACGGACTTCACGCAGGGCCAGACCCATTCGTCGCGCGCGGTGATAAGCCTGGAAAGTCATCCCGTAATAGCGCTTGAATTGCCGTCGCGCGGTCGAGGGATCGATCGCGAGCGAAGCCAATTCCTTATCCGTTAGGCGGCCGTCCGGCGCCTTCTCCACCTCGGCCCGAAGTCGCTGAATCAATTCCGGCGCGGGACGGGACGGATCCATTGGTTGACAGCGCAGGCAGGGCCGGTAACCGCCGAGCAGAGCTTCGTTAGGCGAGGGGAAAAACTCCACGTTTTCGCGGGCTGGCTTTTTCGCGCTGCAGGTTGGCCGGCAGAAGATTCCGGTCGTGCGGACTCCAACGAAGAAGATCCCTTCAAAGGTCGAGTCCCGATTAACCAGGGCCTGATACATGGTGTCGTTAGGCGGAAGGAGTTCGGGCGTTTTCATGCGCGAGAGATGGCAAAAGTGTAGCAGCCGCGAGTTGCGCTCCGCGCTTGGAGAAAACTGGCGGCGGAATTTTCAAAAAGTTCCATTATCACCTTCTCCGGCTCGGTTTCGCCGAGAATAACTGCATCGATCATGTCGTTCGACTGATTATACGCCCGCAGCACCCGATGCTGGCGAAATTCTGCCGGATACTCATCGGTGCGATCGTAACGCGCACAGGCCTTTTCGTGGACGAAAATCGGTCCACTTTCGGAGTAGGGCCGCCCCTCCGGGATCGACGCGTAAGGGAAGAGCACCATCCGCTCGCCCGGTTCCGCCCAGCGCAGGCAATGACGACAGGGAAAAGCTCCGGGCTGGTCCGCCATCAGAGTCTCATGGTCGGGCGCGCCGGCGCGCGCACTAGCCCGCGCCGCCTCCGCGATTTCCGTCGCAAGCGGCACGATTTGAAAGTTTGTTCTTTGCATGCCCCACCCTAATCATGCGCCTTCTGTTTCCGCATCGACGGAATTCGGGCATTGAATTCCGCGGGCCGCAGCCGGAGCGAGGCGAGCAAAGCGGCAGCCCAAAACGATTGGAGTGAATGAAGCAATTCACGGCTCTTCTCGTCGCGCTCACGCTGATCATCGTTCCCGCCACGCAGGCCGCGGAATCGCTCGAGCAAACCATCCATTACCTGCTCGATTACATCGGCAAATCAGACGCGGTCTTCATCCGGAACGGCAGTAACCACACCGGCCCGGAAGCGGTCGACCACATCAAAGCCAAATACGAGCACTTCAAGAAAGACATCAAGACGCCGGAAGATTTCATCCGGCTTTCAGCGAGCAAGAGCCTCCTCAGCGGCAAGCCTTACCTGGTTCATCCGAAGGGTGGAAAAGAGCAGACAATGAGCGAATGGCTAACTGAAGTGCTCAAGGAACATCGCGCCGCGATGCACGAGTAGTCCGCGCTATTGGTAGAGCGCTTCGAGCAGCCCGAGGACGACTTTCCCGGGCTTGAAGAGCGGGGCCAAAAAACCCTCGGCCAGCTTCTCTTTCGCCGCCGCGACCAGCCGTTCTTTCAAGTCCTCGCGCGGATGCTTGAGCGGTCCGCTCAGTTTCATCGACGTCCAGAAATATCCGCCGTGTGCCCTGGTGAAAACCTTCTCCCGCGCACCGGGAATCGAGTCGAGGACATCGGCGGTCGCCCCGATGTGGAAGCTCCCGTCGATCTCCTCCTCCGCGATCGTGAAGTGACCTTCGACCCGGAACAGTTTCTTCGCCTCCATCCGCAGATCGGTCACCTCGAGCTGCGAACCCGACCATTGGTAACGTCCGCTCAACTCACTTAATTTCAGATGCGCAAATTCCGGATGTCTCGTTAGGGCGGCAATCCGGTCGAGAGTCGCGACATCATGCACTTCGGCGTCGCTGAATTCTAGCTCACCGGCCGAAGTCGGTTTCGCGTCGGGCTTAAACTCCTTGTCGATCCTGGAGTCGCCCTCGATTTTCGCTTCGAACTTTCCGCGCCAGAAACCTTTCAGGAATGGTTCCACCGGAGCGCCCTTCGTTTGCACGTGGAAATGCATTCCGCCGCCTCCCCCTTCCTTCAGGTCGAGCAACCCGGTCGCGCTGGTCTCCTCTTCCTTGCCGATCGCAAAGCGGGCCGAACGAATCTCCAGTCGCGGTTTCGCGTAGTGCACCTCGACGCGCACGATCTTCAGCTCCGGCCAGCCGGTTTGCTGAAAAGTGCCGCCGGTGCCGATGCCGTCGAGATCCGATCCGTTAGGATAAAACTTCGCCAGCACCTCGCGCACTCCGCCGATCGCTTCCGGTTGGGCTCCCCAGAAAATGCTCATTTGCTGCACGATCGTTTCGCGAATCTCGAGCTTGAGCGGGGACGGCATCTCCTTCTGCGGCTGGAGTTCAGGTTCAGAGGAGAGAATCGGAGTCAGCTTTGCAGCGGCCGCCGCACCGAAGGCGACCTCGAGTCGATCACTCTGCAACCGATTAATGACAAACTTCCGTTGCCAGAGATCGTGCAGGCTGCAAGAGGCGCGCAGATTTGAGGCGCGCAATTCCGTCAGGCCGCGCGGTGGTTTTCCGCGCACGAGCAATCCCCCGCTCCGCACCGTCATTCCGCGCCAAAAAAGCGGCAGATAACCGGCATCCGCCTTGAGAATAACCGCTGTCTTCTTCCCGATCGCCTCGGCTAAAGCACCGTCGTTCAAATAGTGATCGACCACTCTCGTTAGGGCAAAATAGCCCGCGATCGCGAGCAAGAGCGCGCCGCCCAGGCCGAGGGCCCATCTTTTTTGAGTTTTCGTCATAGGAAAATCAGCGCGCGCACGGCCTCTGCTCATATCGGATTTGGGCAAGCAAATTGCCGCCTGCCGCAGCCATAAACCCATGCCCCAACGAATGATTCGAAATGAGACCGCGTTTTTGGCCTAACCGAGCCACCGTTTGCCAGACGCTGGTTTTGCTCGCCGGGTTTCATTTCCTGGCCGGTTGCGCGATCACGAACAGCTTTTCCGGCGGCAAGAAAATCCGCGAAGATGTTCAGCCGATCGATGCTGCAACGGCCCCGAGCTTTCGACAGGCGACCGGCGCACTTCTCAGTAGCGGTTTCATTCCTGGCAACAAGGTCGTCACCCTCGTGAATGGCGATCAAATCTTTCCCGCGATGCTGCGCGCGATCCGCGACGCGCAACACACGATCGACTTCGAGACCTACGTTTTCTGGGATGGACCGATCGCGCGCGAGTTCACTGAAGCCCTCGCCGAACGCGCCGCCGCCGGCGTGCAGGTAAACGCAATTCTCGACGCGCAGGGGACAAGCAAGATGGGCCGCGAGAACATGACGCGGCTCCTCAATGCCGGCGTCAAGGTGGAGAAATATCACAGCCTCTTTTGGTGGGACATCCGGCGTTTCAACAACCGCACGCACCGCAAGCTCCTCATCGTGGACGGCAAGACGGCCTTTGTCGGCGGAGTCGGGATTGCTAACGAGTGGACGGGCAACGCGCAGTCGCCGGAGCATTGGCGCGACAACCATTACCGCGTGACCGGTCCGGTCGTGGCGCAGTTGCAGGGCGTTTTCATGGATAATTGGCTCAAGACGAGCGGCACCGTTCTGCACGGTCCGGATTATTTTCCGCCGCTCTCGCCGACCGGTTCTGTGCTCGCCCAGGCTTTCAAGAGTTCGCCCCGGCAAGGCGACATCGATCTCCACTTGAATTACCTGCTCGCGATCGCTTCCGCGCGGAAAACGCTTCGGATCGAGAATGCCTATTTTTTACCGGACCAAAAAACGCGCGAAGAGCTAATGGCGGCCGCGCGACGCGGAGTAAAGGTCGAGATCCTGGTCCCGGGCAAACATATCGACCAAAAGCTGGTCCGAATCTCATCACGCCGGCGCTGGCCCCCGATGATCAAGGCCGGGATCAAATTCTACGAGTATCAGCCCACGATGGTGCACGTGAAGCTCATGATCGTGGACGATTATTTCGTCTCGGTCGGGTCGGGAAATTTCGATAATCGGTCGATCCGGTTAAACGATGAAGCCAATCTGAATGTGCTCGATCGCAGCTTTGCCGCGGAACAGATCCGGCTTTTCAACCAGGATCGGGCGCGCTCGCGTGAGATCACGCTGGATGAAGCCGGTGGGCTGATCTTCACCGCGCCCTTGCAGGAAGTGGCTGGCCTGGCGTCGCCGCAGTTGTAACTGCGAACAGATTTTAGCCTAACGAACTGGCGCGCGCTCTTGCGTGGGGAGCAAGAAGTTGCCTCGCGCGCGGTTGGCGTCCGCTTACCAGCGATGGAAAGCGGGATGACCTTCTTTGACCGCCACAAAAGTCCCGCGGCAAGTCGCGCAGGCTTTGCCGCCTGCTGTCAGAACGCCTTCGATCGTGGCGCGGTCGGCGGTCGATTCCACCACCTTGGCAGAGAGATGAATCGTGCCGTTAGTCGGCGTTGGGCGAAGCAGCTTGATCGCGTAATCGGCTGTCACCGTGCAGGGCGGATGATCTTCGCCCGCCTGCTTCATGAGATGATTCGCCGCCGTCCAGTTGCAATGGCAGTCGAGCAACGTGCCGATGATCCCGCCGTTCAGGACCCCGGGAAAGGCTTCGTATTTTGGCTCCGGTTTCCAGTCCGCCACCACCTCGTCGCCCTGGGCAAAGCTGCGGATGCGCAGGCCTTCGGCGTTCGACGGACCGCAGCCCCAACAGGCATTGTTAGGCGCGTAGCGCTCCTGCAACGACGGGCCCTCGTCGGCGCCCATTATTTCTCCGCGCCGTTCGAGGC
>DASXYO010000058.1:0-5928 GCA_036502465.1 Chthoniobacterales bacterium | reverse complement strand
AACCACGCCTGATAATCAGCGGGCGTATCGACCACCAGCGTGCCTTTCATCGCGTAATGGCCGAGGCCACAAAGCTGACCGCAAACCACTTCGAAAGTGCCGGTTTTAACCGGCTTGAACCACATCGGGATGATTTGCCCGGGGATGGCGTCCTGCGCGATGCGCATGTCCGGCAGGCAAAAGTTATGGATCACATCCTTGGAGGTGAGGTCGATAATCACATTGCGATCGACTGGGACGTGCAGTTCGCCCAGGACAACGATGTCGTCCTTGGCCGCCGGATCGGAGTTATCGAGGCCGATGGGATTCGAGTTGCTGATCAGCCCGATCTCGCGCCGGCCGAACACGCCGTCCGGTCCCGGCAGATGAAAGTTCCAGTTGAACTGTTGCCCAATCGCGTTGACCAGGATCGCGTCTTTGTTCTCCGGAAAAGCATTGACCCGTTTGGCCCAAAGCGGGATGGCGAAACCGACGAGCAGCACGGCCTCGATCAGGACAACCGCGAACTCGAGGTGGGTGGAGATACCGCTCGTTACGCCCTCGTGATTCGCAACCGGGTTGCGGCTTTTTCGGAAACGCCAGAGGACGAAAATGAAAAAGGCCGACCACCCGACGAAAAGCGCGCCCATGAACCAATGACAGAACTCGATGATGTGATCGATCTGATAGCCATGCTCCGAAGCGTTGGGCTGCTGGCCGAGAAGTTGATTGATGAAAGCGAGACTAGTCATATTTCTCGAGGTCTTCGTCGATTAGCTGCTCATGCGGTTCGAGCGGCAGGGTGGCATGGCGCCAGAGGTGAACGCCGAAAGCGCTCACCCCGGCCAGGACGGACATGACGGCACCGATCATGACCCAGATTGCGACCGCCATGTGGGCGGTTGTTTTGGAATCCTTCGCGGCCATGCAGGTCGCGCAGGCGAGAGCCTGCACGGTGGGCGAGACGAGCAGCAGCGTGAGTAAAAAAGTGAGCCGGGTTTTCATCAGATCAGGCGGAGCCGCTTCATCTTGCGCCAGAACCAGCAGCCGTAAATGACCAGCGCCACGGCGATGACAAAGGAGATGATCGCACCGGTCGTGTAAGCGGAGGTCTGCCCCATCTGGTTTACCCAGAGGCACCAGATCCCGATCCCAAACGCGAGCAGCGTCGAAAAGATGATGAAGATGATATGAAAAGCTTTGAGTGACATTATCGGGAAACTGGATCGTACCACGCGAGGTAGGTGAGCCAGAATAGGCCAAAGACGAAAATCCCGGTGAAAATAAGAACACGGTAAATGAGCTTTTTTTCCGCCGAGAGGTGCATGAAAATGTAGGCCACCAGCCCCGCCTTAAAGGTCGCGACGATCATCGCCACAGCGACGTTGGCCTTTTGCGAACCGAAATTGACGTAGGAAAGGAAGACGGTCAGCCCGGTAAAAATGAGCAGAGTCGCCCCGACCATGAGATAGCCGCGGACGTGTTTGCTCACGTCGTGCGAGTTGGGCGCGTAATGCTCCGTCTCGTGTTCAACCGGCGCAGTCGTTGGCGGATTATTCATCGGTTAGAGCAGATAAAAGAGCGGAAATACAAAGATCCAGACGAGATCGACAAAGTGCCAGAATAACCCGGCCACCTCAACTCGATTTGCGAGATGTTCCGGGTTCTGCCGGTAGAGAGCTCCGCCGAAAAGGAACATGTATACGAAGACGATCACTCCGCCGAGCACGTGCAAACCGTGCAGCCCGGTGATGGTGAAATAGGTCGCGAAATAAGTGTTGTGCGCAGGCACGAACATGGTCGCCCGTTCGACGTCCGCTTTCTCGATCACCGCGACCTTGTCGGTCGGCGGGACGTAGAGGAAATGCGGCCGGTCCATCGCCTTGTTCGTCGGATCGGTGTAGATCGGGTCGAGCCCGATCTCGTATTCCTTGATGTTCGGGTTGTGCAGCGCCTCGTGATTGTGGAGGTGCCCAGTGATCTCGACACGCGGCGGGAGGCCTTCGGAAAGGAGATGCTTGTTGCCGAGATATTTTTCGTATTTCTCCATCGCGCTCGGCTTAATGAATGCGCCGAAGTGATCGAATTTTTGCGGCCATTCATAAGCCAGCTTGACCACGAGGAAGATGACGCCGCACAGGATCGTGATCGCCATGTAGACTTTGTAGCGGGTGTACTGCCGCATCTTCAACGCCGCCCACGCCAGCACCACCGTGACCGAGGAGAGAATCAGGATGGCGGTATTCGCGGTCCCGACCGGCACGTTGAGGAGGCCGTGCGGCCAATAGCCGGGCTCGGCGTCGAGCCGGAGGAAAATGTAGGCGGAGAATAATCCGCCGAAGAGCATCACTTCGGAAGCGAGGAAGAGCCAGATGCCGACTTTGGCGTTCCAAAGGCCGGTATCCGGCCGGGCGGTGACTGTATACGGAATCTCCATCTCTTAAAAAAATCCCGTTAGTGGCTGAGCGACATCGTCGGCTCGTGCGGCGCGCGTTCGTTAGGCTGAACCGGTTCGGTTTGCATCGTGTAATCCTTCTCCCGGCCAGGCAGGCTGTATTCGTAGGGCCCGCGATAGGCGACTGGCGCGGTCGTGAAATTACCATGCGGCGGCGGCGAGGGCGCCGTCCACTCGAGGGTGGTCGCTTCCCATGGATTGTCGTCCACTTTCTCGCCATGCTTGATGCTCCAGAAGAAATTGATGATGAACGGAATTTGCGCCAGGCCCATCGTCCAGGCGGCGATCGAGATCGGCGTGTTCCAGTGGAAACCGCTCAAGCCCCAGACCTTTTCCGCGGCCAGGTTCCAGCCTTGGCCGCCATCGTACCAGCGGCGATGCATTCCCATCATGCCCTGCAGGAACATCGGCAGGAAAATCGCATTCATGCAGAGGAGCGAAGGCCAGAAATGCACTTTCCCCCAGAAGTCGCTCATCTTTCTCCCCGTCGCCTTTGGAAACCAATAATAAATCCCGGCAAAGACCGCGAAGATCGTGCCCGGCGCGACGATGTAATGGAAATGCGCGATCACATAATAGGTGTCGTGCAGGTAAAGATCCGCGCTGTTAAAGGCCAGTGGAATGCCCGTTAGGCCACCGATACCGAACATCGGCAGGAACGCCGTCGCGAAAAGCATCGGCACGGTAAATCGAATCGACCCGCCCCAGAGCGAGATGAAAAACGCGCTCAGGATGATGACCGACGGAATTGAAATGATCATCGTCGTCGTCTGGAAAAACGCACTCACCACTGTGCCCATGCCAGTCAGCCACATGTGGTGCGCCCAGACGATGAAGGACAGGAATCCGAGCACCAGCGCCGCGAGGACGAGCGACTTGTAACCCCAGAGCGGCTTGCGCGTGTTGTTCGCGATGATCTCCGCCACAATCCCCATACCCGGCAGAATCAGCACGTAAACCTCCGGATGTCCGAGGAACCAGAAAAGGTGCTGCCAGAGCAAGGGGCTACCACCACCGCTGATCGGTACCGCCGCGCCATTCACGACCAGGCCAGTCGGCAGGAAGAAACTCGTGCCCGCTACGCGATCCATCAATTGCATCACGATCGCCGACTCGAGCGGCGGGAACGCAAGGAGGAGAAGAAACGCCGTGACAAACTGCGCCCAGACGAAGAACGGGAGCCGCATCCAGGTCATCCCCTTGGCCCGGAGTTGGATGATGGTCGCGATGAAATTCACCGCACCTAACAATGACGAGGTGATGAGGAGGATGAAGCCGATCAACCAGAGCGTTTGACCGTTAAAAATCACATCATACGTCGGCCCCTTGTCCGCGATATCAGCCAGCGGGGTATAGGAAGTCCAGCCGCCTTTGGCCGCGCCGCCCGGGACGAAGAAGCTCACCAGCATGATCAGGCCACCGACGAAAAACGCCTGGTAACTCGCCATGTTGATCTTCGGGAAAGTCATGTCCGGCGCGCCGATTTGCAGCGGCACGACGAAATTTCCGAAGGCGGCAAACGCCACCGGCACGATCCCGAGGAAAATCATGATCGTGCCGTGCATCGCTCCTAACGAGTTGTAAAATTCCGGCGTCATGACGCCGTTCGTCATGCTCCCGGGGCCGAGCATGTGCTCGATGATGTTGCCGATCACCGGCAGCGCTTTGCCCGGGTACGCCAGCTGCCAGCGCATCAACATCATCAGGCAAAAGCCGAGAAAGAGAAAAATCAGCCCGGTGATGAGGTACTGCAGACCGATCACCTTGTGATCGGTCGAGAAAACGTACTTCCGGAAGAACCCCAGTTCGTGGTGCTCATGCTCATGCTCGTCGTGATGGTGCTGCGGATCGTGACCAGCGTGCGAGACCGAAGTAGATGCGTCCATAATTTGCGAAACTGAAAGTCAGTATCGGGCGGAACTTTTCAAGTGGAAAGAGACAAAATACGCTCCGCAACTCCCGATCCGGATTGGCGCTGCGGGAAGCGTCCGGTGCAGTAACGGCGAGCCCAGGGAACCAAGACGTCGGAGGTTACTTCTCGCTCACCTCGGGCACGGTCTTTTCCTCTTCCAGCTGTACCTCGCGAAATCTGCGCAGCGAGTGATTCGCAATGCTCTCCTCGAATAAATCGCGGTTTATCGCCTGGGCCGCGGCTGCGCCCTGGCCGGCCGCGATGATCATCTGGCAATTGGCCGGCGTCACGCAACCGGCGGCATAGAGCCGCGGCACGTTCGTGCGCATGCATTGGTCGACCTCGATCTGCCCTTCGCGATCGAGTCGCGCGCCTAACGACTCGGCCAGCCTGGTGTGAAAAACATCGCCCCGGGTGGTGAAAATATAATCGATCTTCACATCGGTCGCGCCTTTGAAACGCAGCCCGCGCACCTGGCAGCCGCGGTGATCGACCCCGGTGATCTTTTCCTGGTGCACCGGGATTTCGTATTCTTTCAACAGGCGGGCGTGCTTTCGGCTCCACCGCGGTTTCTCGGCATTCGTCGCCACCACCACGCAGGGTGAATAATGCAGCATCCCGAGGGCGTATTCGACCGCTTCATTGTTGGCTCCGCAGATTGCGATCCGCTTCCCGCGCACCCGGTAACCGTCGCAGTCCTTGCAAAAAAACATGCTGTGTCCGAGGCACTCTTTTACCCCGGGAATCTTCGGCGGGAGATGAAAAATTCCGGTCGCGAGGAGGAGGCGATTTGTCCGGTAGGTGGTGCGCCGCCCGCGGAGGAAAAAACCTTCCTTCCGCCGCGCGACACTTTTGATTTCATCATTGGCGAATTGCACCTTGTGCCACCTCGCCTGGCGCCGGCCGTACTTGAGCAGGTCTTCGCCGCCGACGCCGTCGGGGAAGCCGAGATAATTTCGCACCTCGGGTTCCCATATTGCCATCGAATGGCCGGAATCGATCACGAGCGTGTCGCGCTCGGCGCGCCCGAGATAAATCGCGGCTGAGAGCCCCGCGATTCCGCCGCCGATTATGATCGCTTCCCGGCGCTGCGGGTCGTCGAGGTCTTTGTGTTTGATCATCCTGAGTATTCGAAGGTGGACCTACGCTGGGACTCAGCGGCGGACAAATGCTTTGGCTGCTACCGTCCGATCCGTCGCCGTGTGGTCGGCCGTCATTTCTTACTCAGTGAGTGGTAGTAATAGACGAACAGCCCGCTTTTTCGACTTGCATTTGCGCGCGCAAATTGCCCACCATTCAGCGTCAAACCGTCCGGCTCTTTCCGGCCTATGCCAGTGTTTTCTTGGTTGATTCTCGGCCTCGCGGCCGCTGTGTCGTCTGCCTTCGCGCAGGTATATGTCTTTACCAAAATCGTCAATAGCAACGATCCAGTCCCGAATGGGCCGGCGCGCTTTTCGGCATCAACGATCCGGCTCCAGCGCTGGAGAGTGGGACGGTTGTCTTCCGCAGCGGCCCGGGCTCGCTCGCGCCCGATTCGGTCTGGTCGGTGACAAGTTCCGGAACGTTCACCAAACTGGTCGAT
>DASXYO010000057.1:0-3903 GCA_036502465.1 Chthoniobacterales bacterium | reverse complement strand
AATGGGTTCAGTTCGGCTATCAGCATCACGAGTAGAACTTATTTCCAATTCTCGGATGGAACTCAAAATATATATCCAAAGCTCTTCACGGATACAGCCGGCGCCCAAGCAGGCTACCTTAGCGACAAACAAGGAACGTTTAGCGGAGATCTAGGCGCATCAGCAAACACGCCTGCGGAGGACTTTACCGGTACCAAGCTGCTGGCGAGTTACACCTTCTCGCTCACGAACGCCGCTCCTGGCACCTACGTCCTGCTGACGACAACACTAAGTCCGAAAGGCTCGGGCATCAGTAACGATTCGTTCGCCTATTTCAACGCGCCGGCTGCTTCCTATACCTTCACCGTCGTTCCGGAACCTTCGACCTGGTCGTTGGTTGGCGTCGGGGCACTTGGTGCGGTTGGTTTCGGCATCCTCCGTCGCCGTCAGCGCGCCTAAGCTCATTTAGCCGCTTTATTGCGGCGCCGGCGATCTCGCTGGTTCTGTTTTCGAACATCGGTGGTCGTTCATTCGGCCACCGATGTTTGTTTTTCGGACAGAATTGGGAAGCGGACTTGAAAAGAATTTCGTCCTAACGAGAAGCGAGCGACCGATTTTTTGAGCCGCCCACCGTTCCTGAAATTTTTGCATTGACGCACCACGGCCTCCCGCTACTCTCGCCGCGATGAAAGCCGTTCTTGGTTCGCTCCTCTGCCTTGTTCTCTTTGCTTCGGAATCTTTCGCGATCAAGGGCGGACCGCCTTACCCGGGCGGCACGGTGAGCGTCGTCGGCACCTACGCCGGCGTCCTGCAACCGGCTTTCGACCCAACCGATCCCTTTTCCGCCAACTCGTTAGGCGTTTTCACCCTGGGAGTGCCGAGCACCGGCGCGTCCACCGGCACCTTCATCATGTTCACTCGCGGCCGCGTCTTCAGCGGCACCATCCAGGGAGTGGCCGATCCGAACAAGGGCACCCTCAGCGCGCTGATCGACGCGAGCTTTAATTACACCCTCAATTTCCTCGACGGCACCGGCACGCTGCAGAGCATTCAGGTCACTGCGTCCGTGAATGGCCCGCTTACCGCCAAGGTCACCGCCACACGCAGCCCTTTCGCCACTTCCAGTGCGCGCATCGTCGGCAGTGCGACCGCCTTCATTTCTAATGGCGCGGTCGAGAATAACGGTGACCCGACGATCGACGGCACGCTGTCTCTCGGCGTGGCTGGCTTTAAGCAATCGAACGCCGATCCTGGCAGCGGCACGCTCACGCCCCCCACGGGCGGCTAACGAGCCTGCCCCGCGATGACCACTCGCCGCCCGGCGGCCGCCTTTACCCTCCTCGAGCTCCTTATTGCCCTCGTCATCGTCGGCATACTCATCACCCTCCTCATCCCGGTTTACGGACACCTCCGGGAGCGCGCGCAGAAAGTGCAATGCATGGCCAACCTGCGCAGCCTTTACGTCGGCACCGAGACCTACCTCCAGCGCAACGGCTCCTGGCCCCAGATCTTCCTCAAAAACTACGGGAGCCCCGAGGACTACGCCAACGCCTGGGTCGCCGCCCTCGCCCCCTTCGGCATCGAGCGCCAGACCTGGATTTGCCCCACCATGCAGGAACTCCTGCACAACCCCGACTACAACGATCCGACCAAGGCCCGGCTCGACTACATCTCCACCGGGTTTGACGACAAACCGACCAGCCCCCACCAATGGCCGCGCCAGCCCTGGTTCATCGAGGCCGGCGACATGCACGGCAACGGCAACCTCATCATCTTCACCGACGGCAGCATCGCCGAGACGAACGACGTGATCCCGAAATAATTTTGCTTTACGGTAGGCGCCGCCTTTGAAAAACTCGATTCATGGTTCCCCGGCACTTCTCAAAATGGCGAGCAGCGCTCGCCATATTTCTTCTGGGTTCGAAGTCGCTCGTTGGTAACCCCGAGCCGCAGGGCCTCCTCCTCTATCAGCAGCCCGCCACCTCCTTCACCGAGGCCTTCGAATTTCGATCCTTCCGACAGGAGAACGCCCTCTACGCGAGCATCGTCGACACCACCGGGCAGCGAAAACAGCTAAAAGCCGGCGGGGTTTTGGCGGTCTTGCCTTACCCGCCCCTGAGTCTCGATCCTGATTTCGAGAGCATCGCGCGGCCTGCGATCGCCAGACTCGAGTCGCTCGAACGAACCTACCCCACCGTGCAACCACAACTGGAGAAGGCCCGCGGCAAATGGGAGCGCGCCTTAAGCGTGTTCCAACAGCGGGCACCCGTGTCTGCCGCCACGCCTGCCGCCGGGCCTCTCGCGACCCTTTCCCTGAAACGCGGCGTTTTCCGGGATGTGCACCTAACGAGCGCAACCCAGGGGAGCGCGACCTTTCGTCACGCGACAGGTGTCGCGACGATCCCACTCAGCGAGCTGACTCCGGCCCAAATCGTGGATCTGAATCGGCATTCCAGCTCGGTCCAACTGCCGTTAGGTATTTCCCGAGTGTTTGTCCCGCCCACCTCGAAAACCGGCGACCTCACGTCACGCGTCGAGGCATATGGAAAAAGGGTCGTTAACTTTCTGTCGGCTAAGGCAGGAATCAGCCCCGCGGTGTTCAGCGTCTGGGCATTTTTCGTCGCCTTGCCCGCGGCGGTCGTGTTGCTGTTGCTTGGCATCCTCTTGAGCGCGCGACGTTCGAGAACGGGGATCAAGCCCGCGCCGGGACTTCGAACAAGCTGACTAGCATGCGATTTTTTCTCGAAATTCTCGCCTTCGGATCCCTGCTCTTCATGGGCTGGGAAAAGCCCTTCAAGCATTGGGTCGCTCCGCCTCCGCCGTCTGCGGCGGTCGCGCCATCCCAGGCCGCGCCGGCAACGCATTCGAGCACCGCGCCGGCGAGAAATTGGATGTGGGATCAGCAGCGAAAGACACCGCTGGACCGTGGGTCCTACGATCAGAACGACCATGTGACCCATGCACCAGATATCTATCCCCGTGGCTCAACCGTCCCGGTGCAGACCGACGGAAGTGGACGCCGTTACTGGGTGGATCAGTATGGCGTCACCCACTATCTTTAGTCAGTAGCGGCCGCTCGGTTCCGCAATCGAAAGGACCCGACGAGCCAACATTAACGTGCCCCGTATGCGCGACGGAGTGCGTCGCATACAAATCTCTGGCCCTCGCATGCGAAACTTTTCCCGAAGCATATAAAACTTCGCGGAACGCATATGCTTCGCGCCAGATCGTATATACGGCGCGAAAAGTTTCATATGAAACTTCCCGGGAAGCATATGAATCGTCCGGAGAAACAGGTGAATCTCGCTGCGATTCATATGAATCGTGACGAGAAGCATATGCCTCGCCGGCGATTTGCATGAATCCTCCGGAGAAACACACGAATCTCCCCGAGATCCATATGAATCAGCGGGAGATTTGTGTGAATCCCAGCGAGATTCAGATGAAACTCCGCGAGAAGTATATGCGATTTGGGCTTCCCGAGGCGCATCCCGTTTGGTCTCACGAGTGAAGCGCGATTATTAGCACTGACCAATGCAACTCGTCCGGCCCGCTTTTGAACACCTTGAGAGCTATGCCGCCGCGCTCGAGCGCGGGTGGTCAGCCGACAACGTGCGCGGTGTCGTGGCCGCCCGCGAAGAACTCTCCCGCATTCAGGCTGACGCTGCGGCTTTTCTCGCCAGCATGGAAGACCGCGACGGAACGGGGCCTCCCATTACGCTCCCGGACGGTTCGAAGGCCCGGCGCGTGCCGGGCTTCAGGCGGTGGATGTGGGACGGTGAGTTCTGCGGGAGCATCGGGTTGCGATGGCAAGCGGGCACGACGGCTCTGCCGCCGCATTGTCTGGGGCATATCGGCTATGCGGTCGTGCCGTGGAAGCAGCGCCTCGGGTATGCCACGGCGGCGCTCCGCCTCATCCTCCCG
>DASXYO010000056.1:0-3352 GCA_036502465.1 Chthoniobacterales bacterium | reverse complement strand
AATTCCTTCGCCGGAGGCTGGGAAGTGGAATAAATGACCGCCAAATTGAAGTGGGCGTCGGCATATTCTGGGTTTTCGGCGATCGCGGCCAGCATTTCCTTCTCGGCGGCCTCCTGCCAGCCCTTCTGGCTCGCGGTAATGCCCAGATAATTGTGCGCCGTCGGGCTTTTCGGGTTGATGGCGAGGGATTTCGTCAGTTCGGAAAGGGCGTCGTCGAACTTGCTCTGCTGGTAATAAACGATCCCGAGGGTGGTATGGGTGAATTCATCCTTCGGCGCGATCGCGATCGCCTTCTTCAGGGTGAGCTCGGCGGCTTTCAGCTTGCCGTTGCGGAACAGGACGACGCCGAGATTGGAGAGGGAGTAGAGGTTGTTCGGGCTTTTCGTCAGGATCTCTTGGTATTGCTTCTCGGCCTGCTTGAATTTCCCCTTGTCGAAACTCTCCTTCGCGTCGCGGGCGAGGGGCATGAGGTCGGCCGGCACGCCGGGCTTGAAGGTGGCGGGCTCCACCTCGGGGCCGATCGTGTTTTCATCGCCCTTCGCGACGGAGTCGAGGGAAGCTTTGTCGGCCGCGGCGGCGGCTTCGGGAGAATTGCTGATCGTGATCGTGCTCGGTTTGGCCATCGTGAGGCTGGCCTTCACCGTCCCCGGCGCGGTGTCGGAAATGGCAACGACCGGGGTCTTCAAGAGGGCGAGTTCATCCGGGCTGAGCTTGGTGATCGGCTCGGCGAGGAGATGGATCTGCTGGTCGAGCACGTCGGATTTGATCTTCAACTTGTCGAACTCGGCCAGCATCAGCTTCTTGGCCTGTTCGCGGCGGGCTTCCTCCTGCCGTTCGCGGATGACGATGGCGCGCAGCATCTGGTTTTCTTTCACCAGCCGCTCGCTCTCCTCGGGCGTGGCCCCGTTTAATTTCGCGGCCGCGAGCGCGCCGCTGGCGTCGTCGAGCTGGGCGCGCAGGTCGGCGATCATTTTCTCGGAATCCTTGTTCGCTTTCTGGCTGCTGACGAGTTGGCCGCGGAGTTTTTCGAGCTCCTGTTTCACTTCCTGCAACTCCTGCGCCTTGCGCGGACGATCGGCGCTGATCTCGCGGACGGTGTTCTCGGCGGTGGCGAGCTTTTTCTGGAGGTCGGTGTTTTCCGCCATCAGGACCTGGACGCGCTTGGTGGCGTCGCCGGCGATCTTCAACTGGCGGATGGCGTCGTCGCGCTCGCGTTTCATCGTGTCGCGTTCCTGCGAAACGCCGACGATTTCCTTGCGGCTATCGGCCAGCTTCGAGGTGACTTCGGCGCTTTCTTTTTCCGCCGCAGTCCGGCCGGCCTCGGCGGCCTCGAGCGCTTTTTTTAGCTGGGTGATTTCGCCCTGCAGCGCGGCGGTCGCCTTTTCGTCGCCCTTCCCTGCGGCCTGGACGACCTGGAGCGACTCCTGCGCGGCGAGCAATTGATCGCGGACTTCCTTCTCGGCCTGGGTCTTCTTCGCGAGATCGCCCCGGGCCTTGTCGAGCGCGGTGTTAGTTTGTTGGAGCTTGCCGGCGATCTCGGATTTCTCCTTTTGCGCGGTGGTAATTTCCGTCTGCGATTTCTTCAGCTCCGCCTCCAGCGCGTCGACGCGGCTGCGGAGTTCCTTGGTCGCATCCTGGATCGCGGCCTGGACATCGACCGGTTTCGGCGGCGGCGGCGCGCCAATCTCGACGCTCGGGCCGGAAGGGGCGGCGTTAGGCAGGGCTGGCTCGCCGGTTTCGGTCGCGGGCGGTTGGGCGGACGCGGCGAGGTCGCCCTGGGTTTCGATTTTGCTCTGCACGCGGAGGATGGCTTCGCCGATCTTGCGGCTCCGGTATTCGACGATCGCGGGCTGCCAGTCGCCGTTGGATTTTTTCAACTCCTCGAGCATGGAGCCGGCGAAGCGAAGCTTGGCCAGGGCGGGCTTGAGTTCATTGTCGCGCTCCATTTTTTCCGCCTGCTGGGCGGTCATGTAGGCCTTCAGGAAGACCTCGGAGGGATCGATTTCCTGGGCAAAGGAGGCGGACGGCAGCGCGAAAAACGCCAAGACGGGAAGGAGAAGCAGCCCGATTTTGTTCATCGCCAAGCCGCGGATGATAGCCGAGTCGACCATTGCATGCAACGAGCGCGAGGGAGCGGGGGGCGCTTTGCCTTTGCAATTGCGCGCGGAAAATTTACAGTCGCACTTCGACGGTGGCCATAGCTCAATGGTAGAGCCCCAGATTGTGGTTCTGGCTGTTGCGGGTTCGAGTCCCGTTGGCCACCCTTTTTGTTCTTCCGCGCGAATCTATTCGATCCGAGTGCTCCGCTGGCACAACGGCTGCTAAAGACCGGAGCATGATCCTGACTCCTGACTTCTCCCGCGGCTGCGAGACGCAAGACGCGCTTGGTTTTTGGCAACGCCTCCTCAACGAGGAAGAGCTGCAACGCTGCGAGCCGCTGGAGAAGCTGCTCGTCGGTTGTGAGATCATCGCCGCACTCGACGGCGTCGATCTTCTCGCGGCCTAACGGCTTTCGCGCCCGGCGGGCGCTTTCCGCTATCAGGCGGCTGTTTTCGATTGGCGAAACTTCACGGTTCGTTGTTTCGTCCCAGCGGGTGCCTGTAGCTCAACCGGATAGAGCTTCTGACTTCGGATCAGAAGGTTGGGGGTTCGAATCCCTCCAGGCACGCCCCTATTGATAAAGGGCCGCGACCAGCCGGAGCGATTTTTCGTTAGGCAAAACCTGCTGCTCCATCTGGTTCATGACGTAGGCGAAGGAAAGGCGGTTCTCCGGATCGGCGAAAGCGTTGCTCCCGCCCGCGCCGGGATGGCCAAAGGCCGAGGCCGAAGGGCCGAACATTCGCGAAGTGGCGCCGTCGGGATCTTTCATGAAGCCGGCCGAGAAAGCGGTCGGGAAAAGGAATACCTGATCCGGCCCGGAGGCGAGGGTAATGATCATCTGCGCGGTCGTCTCGGCGGAGAAAAAGCGGCGGCCGTCCAGCTCGCCGCCGTTTGCGAGCATGGCGTAGAATTTCGCGAGGGAGGTCGCGCTGCCGATCCCGCCGAGAGAGACGAGCGAGCGGGCGCGATTAACGGGGTCGTTCATCGCGCTGACCGCGTTCAAGCCACGCGGGGAAGTGAAAACGCGGCGTTGCAGCGAGCCGGGTGTCGTTAGGCTTTTGTAGAACGGGTCGGTCGGCGGGCCGGAAGCTTTTGCGGCGTAGATGTTCGCGACGCGAGCGTTTTCTTCTTCCGGGAGGCCGATCCAGATGTCGAGCGCGAGCGGCTCGGCGAAAGTTTCCCGCCAATAGACGCCGAGCGGTCGCCCATCGATCCGGCGCACCAGCTCGTCGAGCAGAAAGCCGAAGGTGCG
>DASXYO010000055.1:0-4576 GCA_036502465.1 Chthoniobacterales bacterium | reverse complement strand
GGAGGAGAGAAACGGAGGAGTCGCACCGGGAAGAGCGAAGATCTGTTCGCGCGCGTTCGTTAGGCACAGGAACCGGTCACCAAGGTTGGCTCCAAGTGCAATCCCGGCTCTCATGCGAAAGGATGGATCGAGACGCGATTGCAGGGCAACCGCTCCGGTTGCCGACGTTCCGTCGCCGGGTCAGGCGGAGCGCCCGCCCTACAATCCGAGGACATCTTCCATGTTGTAGAGGCCAGCCGGTTGACCGATCACCCAGCGCGCGGCGCGCAGGGCGCCAACCGCAAATGTCTCGCGACTTGCCGCGCGATGGGTCAATTCCAGGCGCTCGCCCGGTCCGGCAAAAAGGACGGTGTGTTCGCCCACGATGTCACCCGCGCGAATGGAATGATCCGGAATTTCATCAGCGCCGCGTTCTGCCTGCAGAATCTCGAGCAGCCGTTTGGCCGTCCCACTCGGCGCATCTTTTTTCGTGCGGTGATGCATTTCAACCACCTCCACGTCGAACTCTTTGCCTAACAATGCCGCAGCCCGTCGAGTCAGGGCAAAGAGCGCATTCACTCCGACGCTGAAGTTGGCGGAATAAACGAGCGGAATCTTCTCGGCAGCCGCGGCGATCGTCGCCTTTTGCGCCTCGTTGTGGCCGGTCGTGCCAAGCGCAAGCGGTTTGCCTTGCGCGGCGCAGGCGCGGCAGACCGCTTCCGTCGCCTCCGCGAGACTGAAGTCGATCACTACGTCGCAATTTTCCAGCGCCGGCTCGAGCGCGCCGCCGCGTTCGATTCCGCCCACAATCGTGAGGCCGGAATCCTTGCCGGCCGCGGCGGCGACGGCTTTTCCCATCCGGCCGCCGGCGCCGACGAGCAACACCCGGTGCGCGGCGCTCACGATTCCAGCTGCGCGAGAGTCTGGCGCAGGCGTTTTTCGTTCGCCTTGCTCATCCCGACGAGCGGCAACCGGCAGTCGGCCGACATCGCTCCGCGCCAGGCCAGGGCCGTCTTCGCCGGAACCGGATTCGGCTCGATAAAGGCATCCTTGAAGAGCGGAAAAAACTTCTGGTGCAGGCGACGCGCTTCCGCGGCCTTGCCGTCAAGAAAGAGCCGGACGAGCCGGACAATCTCGGCCGGGAAAAGATTGGAAACGACGCTAACCACGCCGACCGCGCCGACGGCGAGAAACGGCAAGGTGAGCGAATCGTCGCCGCTCAAAATCGTGAACTTGTCTGGCAGGCGAATGGCCAATTCGCTCACCCGGTCGACGCTGCCGCTCGCTTCCTTGATCGAGGAAATGTTCGGGCAATTCTCCGCCAGCCTAACGACTGTGTCGGCCGCGATGTCGATTCCACATCTGCCCGGGATGTTGTAGAGAACGAGTTCGAGCGAGGTTTCGCGCGCGATTGCTTCGAAGTGCCGGAAGAGTCCTTCCTGGCTCGGCTTGTTGTAATAAGGCGCGACGAGAAGGGCGCCGTCCACGCCGACTTCCTCGGCGGACTTGGTGTGCGCGATCGCGTCACGGGTCGAATTGGAGCCGGTACCGGCGATCACTTGGCAACGACCGCGCGCCACTTTGACCGCCAGCTCGATCACGCGATGCCGTTCGCCACAGCTCAGGGTGGGAGATTCGCCCGTCGTCCCAACCGGCACGATGCCGGTGATCCCGGCCGCGATCTGGTCTTCGATCAGGCGTTCAAAAGCCTCGACGTCGATTTCGTCGTTTTTGAACGGGGTGACGAGCGCCGTGTAAGTGCCGCGGAACATGGTCAGGAGCGTAAACCGTTAAAGCGATTCGCGGATCATAAATCAATCGTGCCTTCAAAAACAAAATCGGCCGGGCCGGTCAAGGTGACCTTACTGAAATGATCGCCCTGGCGGGTGAAATCCACGCTCAATGTGTCGCCGCCGCGGACCAGGACGTCGATTGGTCCGGAAAGATCTTCGTTGGCCGCGAAGAGGATCGCACTCGCCACCACCCCCGTGCCGCAGGCGAGGGTCTCATCCTCCACGCCGCGTTCGTAGGTCCGGATCGCAATGTGATGCGGGCCGCGCCGTTCGCTGAAATTGGCATTCGCGCCGCGCGGGGCAAAATCGGGATGATGCCGGAGGGCCGAGCCTATCGTCCGGACATCGATGTCGTCGATTTTCGCCACCGGGACGACGACGTGTGGGACGCCACTATCGACATAGTCGGCGTGGATCTTTTCCCCGCCAACCCCAACCTCGAGCCCGAGCCGAAGGTCGTTAGGCTCGCTCATCTGAAGGGTGACGAGGTCGCCGACGAGTTGCGCACCGATCACGCCGGCTTGCGTTTCGAAGGTCAGTTGCTGGAGCGGGCCGGCCGTTCGATTTGCGAAACGGGCAAAGCAGCGCGCGCCGTTGCCGCACATTTCCGCCTCGCCGCCGTCGGCATTGTAGTAACGCATCCGGAAATCGGCGCCGTTCGCGGGACGCTCAAGGAGAAGGACGCCGTCGGCGCCGACTCCGCGGTGGCGATCGCAAACGCGGACGATCTGCTCGCGCGTCAGCTCAAGGTCGCCGGCGCGATTATCGAGCAGGACGAAATCGTTCCCCGCGCCGTTCATTTTCGTGAAACGCAGCATGCGTTTGGTCGTTAACATACTCTGGCTGGAAAGCCAAGTTCGCCGGAGATGACCGATGCCACACGGCCGGCCCGTCTTGCCCAGCCAGCTATTTCTTCTATTGATGGCGGGTGCGCTTCGTTCTCTTTTCGATTCTAATCCTGTGCTTTTTGCCTAACGAATCGCTGGCCCAGCTTGCGCCCAGTCCGCTCAATCCGGTGATCCTCGAGCAAATCCAAAAGATGCCGACCGGCGGAAAATATTCTGCTTCGCGCACCGCCACTATCCGCCTTCAGTCGGCGGCGCACTTCGAATCGGGGAAGTTTTTCATCCTGCCGGACGCGGCTTCTCCCAGTTATTGCTCGGGCGCGACTTATCTCGTTTTCATGAAAACGATCGAGGCTTTGCGCGATCGCGGCGCCTTGCATCTCGATTACGAAACGCTCGATGCGCTCATGATTCGCGGGCAGCGCGACGGCGCGGGTATCTGGGGGCGCTGGAACGCCAACGGCCCGGGCACCGCGCGGCTTTTCTACGAGCTCGATCTCGGACGCAACTTCGACGATTTCGCGGAAGCGGAGCCGGGTGATTTCATGAAAATCTTCTGGTCACCCGAGGTTGGCCGCTCCGAGCACGGACATTCGGTCATTTTTCTCGGGATGGAAAAGAAGCTCGGACTCGATTACGTGCGCTTCTGGTCGAGCAACATCCCGTTTGGCTACGGGGAAAAGATCGTGCTGCGGAGCAAGATCGTGCGGGCGATTTTCTCGCGGCTTTATACTCCGTCCAATCTCGCCCGGATCGATGCGGTGCCGGACCTCGATAAATATCTGGCCAGCCTCGAGAGCGTCCGCTCGAGCTACGAGGAGGCGAAAGAAAAATGCGGGATGTGAAATCGGCCTAACGATGGTGGATTTGTCGACCGCTACCGTTCTAAACGGTCTCGTGCTTGGCTGGTCGGTCGCCTGGCCGCCGGGACCGATCAATGCCGAGATGATCCGGCGGGTTCTCCTCCCGCGGGCGCAGGGGGGCGGCTTTTGGCCTGCCTGGCAATTGGGGTTGGGAGCGTGCACCGGTGATTTCATGTGGGCTCTCGGGGTGGCGGCCGGCGCCGGCGCGCTCCTCGCTTCACCGCGGCTCCATCTCGCGCTTGGGGTCGTCAGTTTCACGCTTCTGCTTTTCCTGGCGTTTAATTTTGCCCGCGGCGCTTGGCGCGCCTGGCAGGCCCACGCAAATTCCATCGCGCCTCCTCCGCTTCGGCGCGGCAACGCGCGCGGCTATTTTCTCGGGTTGATCCTTGCCCTAACGAGTCCGTGGAACATTGGCTTTTGGTTTGCGGTCGTTGGCGGCCAGGGCGCGGCCCAGGGACAGGCCACTTTTCTCAGCTCACTTCTGCTTGCGGCGTCAGTCGTCTCGGGCGCGATCGCGTGGACGATTGTCCTTTGCACTGCCTTGAAACTCGGCGCCCGCATCTTTGCCCGCCCCGCCTGGCAGATCGGAACCCAGGCGGTCAGCGCGTTCGTCATGCTTTTCTTCGCCGTGCGATTGGTCTGGTTGTGGAGGTGAGAATTGTAGGGCAAGCGCCCCGCTTGCCGTCTTTGGCAGGCAGGCGGAGCGCCCGCCCTACAAGAGCCGTCGCTTCGATGTTAGGTTGTGCTGCATGTCCGACCGCGAAAAAAAGCTGACGATTAACGAGATCTATTTCTCCGTCCAAGGCGAGAGCACCTGGGCGGGGCTGCCCTGCGTGTTCGTGCGCCTGACTTTCTGCGATCTGCGCTGCACTTATTGCGACACTGAGTACGCGTTTTACGATGGGAAAAAGAAATCGTTAGGCGAGATCGTGGAGGAAGTGGTGCAATACGATTGCCCGCTGGTCGAGATCACGGGCGGCGAGCCACTCCTGCAAAAAAACGTCCTGCCGCTGATGACGATGCTGGCGGATGAAGATCGCACCATCCTTTTGGAAACGAGCGGCGCGCACGACATCTCGGGCGTCGATCCGCGCGT
>DASXYO010000054.1:0-5046 GCA_036502465.1 Chthoniobacterales bacterium | reverse complement strand
GAAACGATCGCGACGGCGATCCGGATCGGGAACCCGGCGAGCTGGGCGCAGGCGAATCGCGCGCTGGAGGAATCCGGCGGCGCGATCGATATCGTGAGCGACGAGGAAATTCTCGCCGCGCAACGCTGGCTGGCGAGCGCGGAAGGTATCTTCGTCGAGCCGGCGAGCGCGGCGCCGATCGCGGGTTTGCTGCGGGCGGCGGATGGGAATTCGGAGGCTCGATTTACGGCGGCGGGGATTCCGGATGGATGCCTGATTGTCTGCACAGTAACGGGGCACGGATTGAAGGATCCGGAGGTGATTTCGAGCGATGCGACAGCGGCCGTCGCGCCTAACGAGTCGGATGTTTTGCGCGCGATTGATGCGGCCGGGTGTTGACAGGGCACGTGGAATGGAGAAAACGGGGCGGCGCGCTTCATCATGGGTTTAATTGTTCAAAAATACGGCGGGACTTCGGTCGGCAACGCCGAGCGCATGAAGCGAGTGGCGGAACGTCTGCTGGCGACGAAGCGCGCCGGGCATGATGTGGTGGCGGTCGTTTCCGCGATGGCGGGGGTGACGGATAACCTGATCAAACTGGCGCGCGAAATTTCGCCGCAGCCGACCGAGCGCGAGATGGACGCGCTGCTCGCGACCGGTGAGCAGGGGGCCAGCGCATTGATCGCGATGGCGGTAAACGCGATCGGGGGAAAGGCGGTTTCGTTAAGCGGCGCGGCGGCCGGGATCGTGACCGATGGGGTGCACACGAAGGCGAAGATTTCGCATATCTCGCCGCGGCAGATCAATGAGCTGCTGGCGGAGGATTACATCGTGATCGTGGCTGGTTTCCAGGGACAAAGCCGGGAGGGAGCGCTGACGACGTTAGGCCGAGGCGGCTCGGATTTAACCGCGATCGCGCTCGCCGCGGCGCTGAAGGCGGACGATTGCCAGATCTTCACCGACGTGGACGGTGTGCACACCTGCGACCCGCGAGTCGTGTCGGACGCGAGCAAGATCGACGAGATCGCGCACGATGAATTGCTCGAGATGGCGGGTGCCGGTTCCAAGGTGATGCAGTCGCGCGCGGTGGAGTTTGCGAAGAAATTTGGGGTCGGCTTCGAGGTGCGCTCGAGCATGAAAGATGTGCCGGGAACGCGCGCCACGGAGGAGGCGCCGAACATGGAGGACATCGTGGTGCGCGCGGTCAGCCTCGAACGCAACCAGGCGAAGGTGACGATCTGCGGCGTCCCCGATCGGCCGGGGAGCGCAGGGAAAATTTTCTCCGCCATCTCGGCCGCGAACGTGAGCGTGGACATGATCGTGCAAAGTGCTTCGGCGACCGGCACGACTGACATGTCGTTCACGCTGCACAAGGATGACTTCGCCGTTGCCGAGAAAATGCTCGCGCCGCTCGTCCCGGAAATCGGCGCCTCGGCCATGACGGCGACGACCGGTGTGGCGAAACTGAGCGTGGTCGGGATCGGAATGCGTTCGCACGCGGGCGTCGCGTCGCGGCTCTTTGCCTGCCTGGGCGAGGCGGGGGTGAATATTCAGCTGATCTCGACTTCGGAAATCAAGATCGCGGTCGTGATCGATGAAGGGGAACTCGATCGGGCCGCACACGCGACGCATGCGGCTTTTGGTTTGGCGACGTCGCGGCGCGCGCCGAATCCGAATCCGGCCTAACGACGCGGTTCAGCGGCCTAACGACTTCGTTTTCGGGCGAAAGCCGGTTACTTCACCGGGTTGACGTAAAACTCGGCAATCCGGCTGACCCGCATTTTCCAGCCGAACATGCCGGCCTTCCAAACCGCGACGGCCGGATGATCCGCATATCCGCCATAGTGCTCGTCTTTGTTCGCGAGCTTCCATTTGGATCCGTCCTCCAACTCGATCACAACACCGGGAGTGATGCCGCCCCAGGTGCCATTGATCCGGCTCACGATCAGGCTCTGCTTGTCACGCGCCGCACGTTCGGTAGCTTTCTTTTCGGCTTTCGCGACTGCTTTCTCGCGGTAGCCCTGCAGCCAGAGGTTGAGTTTGGCCAGTTCGGCCGGAGAGAGCTTTTCCAGGCCGGCCGCTTTGAATTCCTCCGGCGTCATCGACTGCTGGATGCCGGCCGCTTCGCCCTGTGCGCGCACAAGGGGCGCGGAGCCTAACGAGAAGGCGACGGTCAAAGCGAGGGCAATGAAGATCGGACGAGAAAGCGGATTGGTTTTCATGAAATTGAGAGCGGCAAGTGCCGCAGCGTATCAATTGCGGGGAAGCGGTCAAGCTGCGGCGTGAGCCGCTGTTGCCGTCGGGGTCGAAATTACGTGAGGTTTTTCCGCATCCGGACGTGCTTGACGGCGTCAAAGATCGTTGGCGCAGGGCCCACCGTAATGAATCCGTGCTTTTGATAGAAGCGCTCGGCATCTTCACGGGCGTTCAGGACAATCGACGTGGCGCCCGCGGTTCGGGCGCGGACCTCAAATTCTTGGAGAATGCGTCCACCGAGTCCCTTGCCCTGAGCTTCCCGCTCCACGGCCATGAACCGCACCTGGGCTTCATCCGGGCTGTTAAAATGCAAGCGACCGATCGCGAGGGGACGTGAATCCGATCCGGCAATCATCAGATGATCGCTGGTCTCTTCGATCTCATCCTTTTCAGATCCGCGCGGCTGATCCCAAGGCGCGCGCAAAATTCGCCAACGAAGATCAAAATAGGATTCCCATTCTGAAGGCGTTCGAGGCGAGCGCGGCAAATGACCGAGAGGCAAGTCGACTTCAAGGCTCATAGCCGGAAACATCGCCACTGAGGTGCGAGGGGAAAGATTTTTCCACCAGAATCAAGCAACTAACAACATCAGACAATATGTGTCATATAAAGTCCTAGGATGTTGCGGTTGCTTCGTTATGGAAATTTGAATCTTGTCCCGCTACTTCTTAGGCGACCGGGCTCTCCGAACCACTTTCGCCTCGAACGTGGCCATGTCGGTCCAGCCGGATTCAACCAGTTTTCTTGCGACTACGGCGGCGCGCTTACTGCCCGCAATAAAACCCAGATTGCGAGCTTTAATCATCTCTTGTTTTTTCTTGAACACGTTTTGAGCGATTCTAGCTTGTATAATGGGACTCATACCGCGCCTCTAGTCTGTTAGGTCGAGCACCTTTTTCGCTTTCGCTATGTCGGCGTCTGAGCCCTCGATAACGAAGTCCGAATCTTACACAACCGGAATTCTCCTCATCATCACCATTCGAGCGTACGTCGAATTGAAAGGAGCAGGCGATGATCGCGACCATTTAATCCACGGGTTTCCGATTTACTTTGGCTGCCGCTATCCGACGGCGCTTGAGGAGAAGGCGTTGCGCTCTCTTGAAAAGAACATCGAGTTTGAAGCCATCCAAAACCTCTCGAAGCATGAGTTCAAAAGCCTCTGGATGGCGAGCAACAGACTGTTTCAAAAGTGAGCGTTTCTTAGGCTTCACTTAGAAACCCTCCGGTTTCTGAATTTCCATAGCGAACCGACCGCAACACCAGTCCTAGGGTGTTGATGTAATTTGATTATGGAGATTCTAAATGAACAGTAGCAAAACAGAGAAACGTCAAGCTTAACCGGCCGTCGCGCTCCCGCTCCACTTCAGTTTTTGTCGGACCACGCCAAAGAATGAGAGCTCCGGCAAAACCGCGAGCGGCAAGGTTTTTTCCGCCCGCCGGATCGTGACGACGGAGCCGAACTCCAGCCCCAACGGACTACGGCCGTCAAGGGTCAGATAGACCGGATAATCGGGCTCACTGGCCTCGACCTCGATGACCGCACTGTCTCCCACGATCACGGAACGATTGGTCAGGACGTGCGGACAGATCGGCGTAATGACGAAGACACCCGATTGCGGCTCAAGAATCGGCCCGCCGGCGGAAAGTGAATAAGCGGTCGAGCCGGTTGGAGTCGCGACGACCAGACCGTCCGCATTGAATTCTGTCAAAGGCGCCCCGTTTACCCGGGCGCGCAGGCGAATAAGCCGCGAAACTTCACCCCGGCTGAGGACGGCGTCGTTCAGCGCTACCATCCGATGGACGCGCTTGTCCCCTTTGCTCACTTCGACCGACAAGAGCACCCGCTCGCTGAGGGCGAATTTGTCGTTCACGATCGAGCTGACAGCCTCCTGGTAAGCCGACGAACTCAGGCAGGTCAGGAAGCCGAGCGACCCGATATTAATGCCAAAGATCGGCTTGATCGTGTCGCCAAGGCCACTTACGACGTTCAGAATTGTCCCGTCGCCGCCCAAGACGACAAGGAGATCCGCCTCGTCACCGAGTTCGGCCGTGGTCCGTCCCTCTTTTAAACCGACCAGCGCCGCAGTCGCCGTTTCGACTTTCACTTTTACCCCGGATTGTTCAAATTCCGACCGGAGTTGATTCACCAACTCCGCCGCACCGGGTTTCCCGGTATGAGCGATCAGGCCGATGGTTTTCGGAGACATATGAAGAATTCCTGGTTGCCGTCTGTGCCGGCGATGCTGGAGGCAACCAGGCCTACCACCTGGGCGCGGAGCGTCTCGGCAAAGGCGACGATCTTCTGCTGCGCTTTGTCGCGCAATTCGCTCGAGCGAACAATTCCGCCGCGACTCACGTCAGCCCGCGCGAGCTCGAACTGCGGTTTGATGAGGGCCAGAATCACCCCGTCCGGTGTGAGCAGCTGGAAGGCGCTCGGCAAGATCAAAGTGAGCGAGATAAAGGAAACGTCGATGACGCAGATCTCGATCGGGTCCGCGATTTCGGCGCGGGAGAGCCGGCGGGCGTTGACTTTTTCGAAGACAACGACGCGTGAATCTGCCCGAATTTTCCAAGCCAATTGACCGTGCCCGACATCGACAGCGAATACTTTGGCCGCTCCGTGCTGCAGCAGGCAATCGGTGAAACCGCCGGTCGAAGCACCGATATCGAGCGCTATCTTCCCCGCACAATCGATACCGAAGTGGGCAATTGCGCCTTCCAGCTTGATTCCGCCGCGGCCGACATACCGATCGCGAACGGCTACGGAGATCTCTGCCTCGGGGCCGACGCTATCTGAGGCTTTTTTTGCCA
>DASXYO010000053.1:0-14439 GCA_036502465.1 Chthoniobacterales bacterium | reverse complement strand
CGTGAGCTGGCTCATGAGTTTCACCGCGCCTTTCACGTCACCCGACTGGAAGAGGGCGAAAGCGTAGGTCGAGGCATAGGCCGCATCGTGCGGATGCGCTTCGTGCAGATCGCGCGCCATCCCAGTGGCGCGGATCGTCTCGGCTTTCAAGAGGAGCGAGATCTGCGCGTAATTGTTGCGCACCGCCGGATCGTCCGGCATGACCGCGACCAGTCGCGAGAGGGTCCGGTAGAGCCCGGTCGTGTCCCGCTGTTCCGCATAATAGCGATAGAGCGACTGCAGCGCCTCGCGCTGGGCACCGGGGTTTTCCGCCAGCATCCAGAGCACGGCGACCCCTTTTTCCGGCCATTTCCACTGGAAAGCGATGGTTTGCAGAAGATTCAGCCGGGCTGGGTCGCCATCGGCCGCGCCAACTGCCGCCACCCAATTTTTCTCACACGCCATATCGTCGCCCGTTTCGCGAGCGGCTCTCGCGAGCAAGGCGCGGCGGACCGGTTCGCCGCGCTCCCACGAACCGCCCTTTAACATCGCCTTCAGCGCCGTCCAATCACGCAACCGCACAAACGCATCGGCCAGTGCGAAGCGGAGCGGAATGCTATTGAGCATTTCGGGCGGCAGCCGCTTGCTCCAGTCGATTGCGAGCAGGGCCAGCTCATGGCTGTTCATCCAGTTCATCAATTGCACCGCCTTGTCTGCCGAGGCCGACGACTCGCCCTGGAGCCGCGTCAGGGCGGCTGTAAAGGCCGGATCGTTCAAGCTGCGGAGGATGCCCAGCGCGAGCAGTCGATCGGCGTAGCTGGCTCCGGAGAAAGCGTCGAGTTCCTTTGCCAGTTCGAGACCGGCGGAATCGTTATGCGTGCGGACGGCGTCGTTGATCAGGATGTGGAGCGCTTCGAGCTTCAATTTCGGATCGCTCTTCAACTCCTCGGCGAGCGCGCGGCCGGCCTGGCGTTTGGCTTCGTCGTCGGAACGGATCTGAAATTCCGCCAGCTCGAGCCGGCGTCGCGGTTCGTTAGGCGAAAGCCGCACCGCCGCTTCCAAGTGCTTCTCGGCGGATGCAAAATCCTTCTTCACCAAGGCAAGGTGTGCCGCCGTGGTGTGGTAGCGGGCGTCGTTTTGCTGCGCGGGCGGAACCTTCGCGAGTGCTTCGGCCGCAATCGACGGCTGCTCCAGGCGAAGCGCGCATTCCACCAGCGCGACTCGGTCGGGCATCGATTCCGGGAGGAGCGCGACGACCCGGCGCCGCCAATCGATCGCTTCCGGTGCATGCTGTTTTTCCGCGATCGCCGCCAGCGTCCGGCAGGCATCGGCGCTCTTCGGATCGACCGCGAACGCGCGTTGCGCAGCCATCGCGGCCCAGCGCAGATCATTTTTGTCGAACGCGACATGAGCCTGTCGCATCAACTTGTGCTCCTGCCAGCGCACATAAAACTGACGCCCGCCCCAGCTGACTGCGACCAGCAGGCAGAGCGCGCCGATGATGATCAGCCAGAGCCTGGCGTAGGTTTTCTCGGTTCTCTGGTGCAGGAGATCGAGGTGGGATTCTGGAACTTGCGCCATGGTGTGGAGTGGGCGCGCCCCATGCCGGAGGTGGCATAAGGGCGCACAAACTGCTAAGAAATTAGCATGTCCCATTCCATCGCGGTAGCGCCGGCGCGGGAGGCGCGAGGGCGCGGAGCGGGAATGGTCTTCGGCTGGCCGCTCGCGCTCGCCGTTGTCGCTTTCCTCATCCTCTGGTTGGAAATTGTTTTTCAACTCCAGAGCGAGTGGTCGCTCAATCCGCAATATGGCTACGGCTGGACGGTTCCGTTTCTTGCCGCATGGTTGTTTTACCAACGCTGGTTGAGCCGGCCCGCGCCTGCGCCTGAGGCTCACGCTCGCCTAACGATAAGCCTGGCGGTCGTGGCCGCGGCTCTTTTTTTGCCTGCGCGCATGATCGCAGTCGCGAATCCCGATTGGCGCTTGATCAGCTGGACGATGTCGCTCGCGGCCGTCGTCATGACGCTTTGCGCGCTGCAATTGGCGGGCGGCGTGCCTTGGTCACGTCATTTTGCCTTTCCGGTTCTGTTTTTCCTCGTCGCCGTCCCGTGGCCCGTGCAGCTCGAGCAAGTGGTCGTGCAATCGCTCATGCGCGCCGATACGGCGATCACGATCCAGATTTTGAATCTCATCGGCACGCTGGCCGTCCGGCACGGGAACGTCATCGAATTGAGCACCGGTCAGGTCGGAATCGACGACGCCTGCACTGGCGTGCGCTCTCTTCAGGCCACGTTCATGGTCGCGCTTTTCCTTGGCGAATTTTACCGGATGCGCTTCGGGCGCCGCGTCCTGCTCGTCGTCGCCGGAGCGGTGATTGCGTTTGTCTGTAATATCGGGCGCACTTTCATCCTTTGCGAAGTGGCGGCAAATTCCGGCGTCGCGGCCATCGACCGCTGGCATGATTCGGCTGGTTTTACCATTCTTGGCATCTGCCTTTTCGCGCTTTGGGGCTTGAGTCTTTGGTTGAAACCGGGAGCTGCTTCCGAACGCCAGACGATGACTCCGGCCTCCCGCGGTGTCGGTCGCGGATGGTTGGCGGTCGCTCTAATCCTATGGCTCGTTCTCGCCGAGATCGCGACGGCGGTCTGGTATTCCGGTCCCTCGCAAAACGTGTCCAGCGCGCCGTGGAATGTGACCTGGCCAACGAGCGAACCGGAGTATCGCCGCGAGCCGATTCCTGAGGCTGCCCAACTCCTCCTGCGTTACAACGAAGGCGGCGCGGCCACCTGGCGTTCAGCCGACGATCGGCGCTGGATGATGTATTCCTTTCACTGGCTCCCAGGCCGGACGGCCGCGCTCTTTGTTAAAAATCATCGCCCGGATATTTGCCTGCCGGCCAGCGGCCTAACGATGGAGCAGCAGAGCGGCGTCCATCTCGTCACAGTGAACGGGGTTCCGTTGCCGATTCGCTCTTATAGGTTCGATGATAATGGCCGTCCGCTCCATGTCTTTTACTGCTACTGGGATGGCCGTTCTTCCTATGTCAACGATGCGACCGCCGCCTCGGAAGATTGGACGGCGCGCGGACGTCTCCACGCCGCCTGGCAGGGAAAACGCGAGCTCGGCGCACGCATGCTCGAGCTGGCGGTCTGGGGTCATGAAAACGACGCCGAAGCCCAAGGCGCGCTTGAGCACGAGCTGGGAAAGATCGTTCACTAGGCGAAAGTTATAGGTTCAGCTGAACATAAGGTTTGCGCTTTCGGTGCGCAGAAACGATTGTCTTCGGTGGCCTCCACCAACGGCAAAAAACCCAATGTCATCGCGCCCGCTGACGCGGAGTGCATTGAGATTCGAGGCGCGCGCCAGAACAACCTCAAGGGCTTCGATCTAGACCTGCCGCTGGGCAAATTAACCGTCGTTACCGGCCCGAGCGGGAGCGGCAAATCAAGCCTCGCCTTCGACACAATTTACGCTGAGGGCCAGCGCCGTTACGTCGAGACTTTTAGTCCTTACACGCGGCAGTTTCTCGACCGGATGGACAAGCCGCGGGTGGACGAAATCCGCGGCATTCCGCCCGCGATCGCGATCGAGCAATCGAACCCGGTCAAAAGTTCGCGCTCCACTGTCGGCACGATGACGGAGATCAATGACTACCTGAAATTGCTGATGCCGCGGGTCGCCCGCGCCTTTTGTCCAAACTGCGCGCGCGAGATCCGGCCCGAGACCGCGAAGTCGATCGCGGATGAAATCAGCGGACAAAGTGCAGGAAAAAGCGGGCTCCTCACTTTTTGGGTCGCGGTGCCGGCCAAGACCGAGCCGGCGGATTTTTTCGCCTTCCTCCAGCAGCAGGGCTACCTGCGCATCTGGCTCGGCGGCGAAGTCGTTAGGGCGGATGGCGCGAACAAGAAGCTCCGGCTCGGCGCGCGGGTCCAGGTGATCCAGGATCGCCTAACGATTAGTGACGAGAACCGCGCCCGGCTCGTCGAGTCGATCGAAACCGCGCTCCGCTTCGGGAAGGATCGGATCAACTTCATCGATCTCGAGACGAAAGAGGAACATCCGTTTTCCACCGGCTGGCATTGCGCGCATTGCGATCTCGACATTCGCCCGCCCACACCCGGGCTTTTCAGTTTCAATAATCCGTTAGGTGCATGCCCGGAGTGTCGTGGCTTTGGCCGCACGATTGCCGTCGACTACAACCGCGCCATACCCGATCGCGCGCTCTCCATCGCGCAGGGCGCGGTCCGCGTTTTTCGGGGCGAAGAAATGGGCGAGTCCCAAAAGGATCTGCTCCGCGCCTGTGCCCGCGAAGAGATTGACGTCCATCTCCCGTTCGAGGAATTGCCGAAGCACGACCAGGACTTCGTCATTAACGGCGAGAAAGGCGCGGGCGAATACAGCGAGGAAGATTACGAGAGCGATCGCTGGTACGGAGTCCGGGGATTTTTCAAATGGCTCGAAAGCAAGACCTACAAAATGCACGTGCGGGTGCTGCTCAGCCGCTACCGCGCCTACACCAGCTGCCCGAGTTGTCATAGCGGCCGCTTTCAGCCGGAAACGCTGAACTACCGGCTCATGACGGGCGACGGCGTCGCCTTCACTCTCCCGGAATTTGCCGCGCTGCCGATCACGCAGGGGCGTGAATTTCTCACCAGTCTGACTCTTCCGCCTAACGACTCCGCCGCCGTCATGCTGCGAGGCGAGATTGTGGCGAGGTTGCGTTATCTCTGCGACGTCGGGGTCGGTTACCTGACGCTTGATCGCTCGACGAGGACCCTGAGCGGCGGCGAAGTTCAGCGCGTCAACCTAACGACCTGTCTGGGCGCGTCGTTAGTCAACACCCTCTTTGTCATGGACGAACCGAGCGTCGGCCTGCATCCGCGCGATGTCGGACGGCTCGTTAGGGTGATGCACGACCTGCGCGACAAGGGCAACACCCTGCTCGTGGTCGAGCACGAAGAGGCGGTCATCCGCGCCGCGGATCATTTGCTCGATATCGGCCCCGGTCGCGGCGAAGGCGGCGGCGAGTTGGTCTTCCAGGGGACGTTGCCGGAGATGCTGGGCAGTGTCCGTGCTCCCCAGTCCCTGACGCGCGATTATCTAAGTGGAAAGAAGTCCATCCCGCTTCCGAAAAAGCGTCGCACCTCGACCGCCGCGCTCAGGATCAAGGGCGCGACCGAACACAATCTCAAGAACATCGATGTTGAGATTCCGTTAGGCGTCTTCACCTGCGTGACCGGCGTGTCGGGTTCGGGTAAATCGACTCTCATTCACGAAGTCATTTACCAAAATCTGCTCCGCGCCCGTGGCTCGGGAAGCGAAGAAGCCGGCGCCTGTAAGAGCGTGACCGGAGCGCACCGGGTCGGCGATATTGTGATGGTCAACCAGGCACCGCTCTCGCGGACTCCGCGCTCCACCCCGATTCTTTACCTCGGCATTTACGACCGGGTGCGCGAGCTCTTCGCGGGTTTGCCCGAGGCGATGGCGCAGGGGCTGACCGCGAGCGCATTCTCCTTCAATTCCGGGAGCGGCCGTTGCGAGCGCTGCGGCGGAACGGGCTTCGAGAAAATCGAGATGCAATTCCTGAGCGACCTCTACGTCCGCTGCGCGGAATGCGAAGGCCGCCGCTTTCAGCCTCACGTCCTGAAAGTGAAGCTGGAAGGCCGCTCAATCCACGAAGTGCTCGAGTTGACGGTGAGCGAAGCGATCAAGTTTTTCACGGCACTTGGGGAAGCCGGCACGCTGGCCCGGCCGTTACTCGTCCTCGAGGAAGTCGGCCTCGGATACCTCCGCCTTGGCCAGCCGCTCAACACACTTTCCGGCGGCGAATCGCAGCGTCTCAAGCTCGTTAGGCATTTGACCGATGGGAGCGACCGGAAGGGCAAGAACGGCGATCTCTTCATCTTCGACGAACCGACCACCGGACTGCATTTCGACGACATCGCCCTGCTCGTTAGGCTGTTCCAGCGCCTCGTCGAGGCGGGCAACTCCATCGTCGTGATCGAGCACAATCTCGAGGTGATGAAGTGCGCAGACTGGATCATCGATCTCGGCCCGGAAGGCGGCGAAGAAGGCGGACGCGTGGTGGCGAGCGGCACCCCCGAAGAGGTGGCCAAGGTGGCCGCTTCCCACACTGGCCACTATCTGCGCGAGCTGCTATCCCTTCCGGGGAGCACAGGCCGCTGGCCTGTCGTTCGCGGCGGCTCGTCGCGAAGCTACGAAATCGACGATGACCAACCCACTCTCCGCGCCGCCGAAGAACCGCCGGGCCGGCGGCCCAACGGAACAGGCCAGCGGCCTGTGCTTCCCGGAATTGCCGCGACCCGCGAGCGCGCCATCGCCATTCACGGCGCGCGCGAGCATAACCTCAAGAACATCTCGCTCGCCATCCCGCGCGACAAGATGGTCGTCATTACCGGACTGAGCGGCTCGGGCAAATCGACCATCGCGTTCGATCTCCTTTTCGCTGAAGGCCAGCGCCGTTTTCTCGATAGCATGTCGCCTTATGCGCGGCAGTTCGTCGAACAACTCGAGAAACCCGATGTCGACTTGATCGAAGGCCTCCCGCCAACGGTCGCGATCGAGCAGCGCGTCACGCGCGGCGGCGGCAAATCGACCGTCGCCACGGTCACGGAAGTTTATCATTTTCTCCGGCTCCTATTTGCCAAGACCGGGACTCAGTACTGCCCAGACTGCGACCTGCCGGTCGAAAAGCAGAGCCTCTCCGCAATCGTTAGGCTGGTGGAATCGGCGGCCCGGCGCGGTCCGCTCAAGGTCCTGGCACCGCTCGTCAAAGCCCGCAAAGGATTCCACACCGAAGTGGCGCGCTGGGCGGAGCGACAGGGCTTCGACACGCTTTATGTCGATCGCGAGCTGATCCCGGTCGCGCAATTCCGCAAGCTCGAGCGTTTCAAGGAACATACGATCGACGCCGTCGTCGGAATGATCGATGCCAAGCGGATCCTGAAGGCGCGCAATCTCGTCCAGCGCGCGCTCGAGATCGGCCGCGGGACCGCCCATCTCCTCGACGCGAAGAATCGTCTCACCGTCGTGAGCACGGAGATGAGCTGCCCGGGTTGCGGACGCGCCTTCGAAGAACTCGATCCGCGTCTGTTTTCCTTCAATTCGCCCCACGGCTGGTGCGAGACGTGTGCGGGCTTCGGCGAAATTTGGAACGAGAAGCTGCAGAAGAACGAAGAAGAAACGGGCGAGTCGATGCTCGAGAACGAGCTCAACGCCGAGCGGCAATTTGAATCGGTCGAGGAAGAAGAGTCGATGCCATGCCCTGATTGCCACGGCTCGCGCCTCAACCCGGTTGCGCGCCACGTGCGCCTGCAGGGCAAGACGATCGATGAATTCGCGGCGCGCTCGGCTGGTGAAGCGCTGTCGTTAGTCGGCAAGCTCCGCTTTCGCGGCACGCAAAAAGTGATCGCGGCCGATCTCGTGCCGGAGATCGAGCAGCGGCTCCGCTTCATGGAAAACGTCGGGCTCGGCTATCTCGCGCTCGGGCGTTCCGCCAAAACGCTGAGCGGCGGCGAATCGCAGCGCATCCGGCTCGCGGCCCAGCTCGGCTCGAATCTGCGCGGCGTCCTCTACGTTCTCGATGAACCGACGATCGGGCTGCATTCGCGGGACAACATTCGGTTGCTCGAAACTCTGAGCGCGCTGCGGGCGAAGGGGAATTCGTTAGTCATCGTCGAGCACGACGAGGAAACGATGCGCCAGGCCGATCACATCATCGATCTCGGCCCGGGCGCGGGCGTGCATGGGGGGGAAGTGGTCGCGGCGGGAACTCTGCGTGACATCGAGCAGAGCCAGGCCTCGCAGACTGGCCGCTGTTTGCGCGAGCCGCTTTGTCATCCGGTACGTAAGTCGCGCCGATCGTTAGGCGAAGTCGAGCAGTGGCTCGAGATCCGCGGCGCGCAGGCCAATAATTTGAAGAATATCGACATTCGTTTTCCGGTCGGACGGTTGACGGTTATCACCGGGATTTCCGGCTCTGGCAAGTCGACCCTGATGCGTTCGGTGCTGCTTCCCGCGGTGCAGGAAAGTCTCGACCGGAAGCGCTCCGCATCGCCGGCAAACATCTCGGGCGCGGAGGCGCTGGAAGCGATCTACGAAGTTGACCAGTCGCCGATCGGCAAAACGTCGCGCTCAACGCCCGCGACCTACATCAAAGTCTTCGACGAGATTCGGAATCTCTTTGCGCAGCTCCCTGTGTCGCGGGTGCGCGGCTATACCGCGAGCCGATTTTCCTTCAACACTGAAGGCGGGCGATGCGAAACGTGCAGCGGTCAGGGCGTGCTCAAGCTGGAAATGAGCTTTCTCCCGAGCAGCTACGTGCCCTGCGAAGATTGCGGCGGGCAGCGCTATAACACGCAGACTCTCGAAGTCCTCTATCACGAACGCAGCATCGGTGACGTGATGAAGATGACGATCGCGCAGGCCGCGGAATTCTTTGCTGCCAATCAGAAAATCGCGCGCCCGCTTTCCTTGTTAGTCGAAACTGGTCTCGGCTATCTTCAGCTCGGCCAACCGAGCCCGACTTTAAGCGGCGGTGAAGCGCAACGGCTCAAGCTCGCGACCAAACTGACGCGGGGCGTGAGCCGCGCAACGAACGAACGGCTGCGCAAGATGCGGACTCCAAAGTCGACGCTTTATCTGCTCGAAGAGCCGACCATCGGGCTCCACATGGCGGATGTGGAATTGCTCCTCAACGTCATCCATCGCCTGGTCGATGATGGGAATACCGTGATCGTAATCGAGCACAACCTGACCGTAATCGCGGAAGCCGATTACGTGATCGACATCGGGCCGGAAGCCGGTTCGTTGGGCGGAGAAATCGTGGCAGCCGGGACGCCGGAGGAGGTGGCCAAAAACCGCCTCAGCCGGACGGCGCCTTTCTTGCGGGAAGTCCTCGCGCAGGGTCGCACGGTTCCAGGAAGGCGTACGGCGCTCGCATAAACCTCCGCTAAAGACAAGGCCTGCGATTTGCCGCTTGCCGCAATCACGTGGAAAGTCGCGCCCCGGATGTTCGCCTACTACCTGCACGATTTCGATCCGTTCATTTTCCATCTCTGGGGAAACTTCGGCCCGCGCTGGTACGGGATGGCGTATGTCCTCGCTTTCGCCTGCGGGTATTGGTTGCTTAGCGTCCTGGCGAAGCGCGGCTATACCCAGCTGCGCCCGGAACAGGTTGGCGACTTCATCACGTGGGGCGCGCTTTTCGGCGTCATGCTCGGCGGCCGGATTGGCTACGTTCTTTTTTATCGGCCGGAAATGCTGCGCGACCCGCTTTCGATCCTGCGCGTCTGGGAAGGCGGAATGTCGAGCCACGGCGGAATGATCGGGCTCATCGTCTTCACTTATTGGTACGCCTGGCGGCACAAAATTTCCTGGACCAATCTGGGCGACAATCTGGTCGTGGTGGCGCCGATCGGATTGTTCTTCGGGCGCTGCGCGAATTTCATTAACGGCGAGCTTTACGGACGCCTAACGAACGTGCCTTGGGCGATGCTCTTTCCCAAGGAATTGCTCGAACCGCAAAACGCGGCGGAAGCCGATCGCGCGCTGCTCGCGGTGCAACAGGTGAACCCAAGCCTAACGAGTCCGGAAGCGGTCGTTAGCAGCCTGCATTCGCAGCCCCAGTTGCGAGAAATCCTGCGCCCGATACTGACTCCGCGCCATCCTTCGCAGATTTACGAGGCGCTCCTCGAGGGCGTCGCGCTGTTTACCATCCTCTGGCGGGTCCGGACCCGCACGCGTCAGCCGGATGGCGTCCTGACCGGGCTGTTTTTCTTCTGTTACGCCATCTTCCGGATCGTCGTGGAATATTTTCGCGAACCGGACGCTTCCTTGATTGCCGGCTTCACGCGGGGGCAATTTTTCTCCTTTTTCCTGATCGCGATTGGACTGGCCTTCATCATCGTGGGGAAAATTCGAAACCATCACGCGGCGCCGGTCGCGGCGGCCTGAGGCGATTGGACGCTTTCGTTTCGCGCGAGTTCCGCTATTACTAACGCAGAATGACGGAACTGATTTCCCCGCTGCATTTTCTCGCGGCCGGCGGACTCGTCTTTTCGTTCGAGCACGCCACGATCGCTGGGAAAGCGGTCCTCTTTGTCCTCGCCATTGGTTCGATCTTCAGCTGGTCGGTCATGGTGACGAAAATGCGCGTCGTGCAATTCGCGCGCAAACAAACGGACCGTTTCCTGGCCGCTTTTCGCCAGGATCGGCAGCCATTGCGTTTGTTTGAATCGAGCGTGCGCTTTCCCGGCTCACCGGTTTTCCAGGTTTACCGCGCGGGCTGCGAAGAGCTGACTTTTCACCTCCTCGGCTCCGCCGAACTCGACGAAACATTTCGCGCTCGGCTCGAGATCGCGGACAAAATCACGCCGGCGCAAATGCACGCGGTCAACGCCGCCATGGAGCGCGCCGTGGGCGAGACCGCACTCAAGCTCGAGTCGCAGATGATCCTGCTCGCGACCGCGGTCAGCGGCGCTCCATTCCTGGGATTGTTAGGCACGGTCTGGGGTGTGATGGATACTTTTACCGGCGTGGCCGAGGCCGGCTCCGCCAACCTTGCGGCGATGGCTCCCGGCGTTTCCGGCGCGCTTATCACGACTGTGACCGCGCTCTGCGTCGCGATCCCGGCCATGTTTGGCTACAATTTTCTCGTCACCAGCATCCGCGCCATGACGGTGGAGATGGATAACTTCGCGGCCGAGCTGGCCTCGGAGTTTGAACACAAATACGTCGAGCACGGCGGCCGCGTTTCCGATTTCCGCCGTTGATCATGAATCTGGAAACCAGGAAGCCAGGAGGTGGGAACAGGAGAATTTTTTCCTGGTTTCCTGGCTTCCAGATTACTTCCCAATCCGCCTGATCATGCGCCGTTATTCCAGCCGCACTTCTCTGTCGACGCTCTCGGAGATCAACATCACTCCGCTGCTCGATCTCGCCTTCGTTCTTCTCATCATCTTCATGATCACGACGCCGCTGCTCGAGAACAGCAAGACGCTTATCATTCCCTCGAGCGCGACGACCAATGCGCCGGTCAACCCGGCCGCCGTCCAAATCCTCTCGATGGATCGCAATGAAGTCGTTAGGCTAAACGAGGAAGTGGTCGAGCCGGCCGCGCTCGAGAGCCGGCTGGCCGCGCTCAAGCAGGCCGATCCGAATCTCGCGGTCGTGATTCGCCCCGACCGCAGCCTGCCCGTCCAGAAACTCGTTAGCCTAATGGATGCGCTGCAGCGCGCGGAGATCACGAAGGTCGGAATCGCGACGCAGGAAGAGCCGAAATAGCGATGACTCGCGACGCGCGTTTCTGGCGCAACGTCACCATTGTGGGGCTGGTTCACGTCGTCGTGTTGCTCGGCCTGCTCTGGTGGAGTCGCTCGCCTTCGAAGGTGCCGAAGGACATCGTCTGGATGGAAGGCGGCGCTGGGGCGAGCGCGGCGACGGGCGCCGACACACCTCCGCCCGCGACCCCGGAAGTAACGCCCGAAGCGACTGCGGTCGCGACTCCGGAAGAGGTGAACGAAGAGCCGACGCCGGAAGTTGCGCCGACCGCCAAGAGCGAGATCGAAATTCCGTCACCGACCATTGCGGCGACACCAACCCAAACCCCAACTCCGACCGAAACGCCGACCCCAAAACCGACGCCGAGTCCAACTCCAAAACCAACCCCGAAACCCACTCCGCGCCCGACGCCGAAGCCAACTCCCAAGCCGAAACCAAAACCTTCACCGACCCCGAAAAAGAAGGCGACTCCGAAACCGAAACCCACGCCGGACAAGGAAGCCGAAGAAGCGAAGAAAGAGCTCGAGAAGAAAAAGGCGATCGCCAAAGCGGCCTTAAACAAGGAAGACGAGGGTGACGAAGCCTCCGAGAAATCGGTCAAGAAAGCGACTGCCGCGGGCGAGGGCGGAGACAAGAAAAGCAAGGGCAGCGGAGGCTCCGGCGGAAAAGGATCGGGCGAGGGCGGAGCGTCCGAGTTCGGCTGGTACGGCAACATGTTGCATGACCGCTTTTATAGCGAGTGGGTGCAGCCGACGTCAGTCGTGCACAGCGCAAAGCTTTCCGTTCTCCTCCGCATTCGGATCAACAAGGACGGGCGTATTTCCGATTACTCGATCGCGAAATCATCCGGCAATCCGGTGGTGGACGACTCGGTTACGGCCGCGGCCGCACGCGTCAAACAAGTCGACCCTTTGCCTTCCGGTTTGGGTGACGATTATTATGATGTGAACATCAATTTCGAATTAAACTAAACGATGACGAGACAAGGAATTTCCAACCTGGCCGCAGTAGCGCTCTTCCTTTTTTGCCTAACGATCGGGAGAACTATGGCGGCTGAGGACGTGCCGACGATCACGGTCAGTAAAGGCGACCAAATCAATCTCTCCGTTTCCCCGCTCAGCGGTGTGGAAGGCGCGGCCGCCACCAAGATCGTGCAAAGCGACCTCGCGCTCTCCGGCTATTTCAAATTTGGCGGCGCGGACAGTTCGTACATCGTGCGCGGCTCCGCGGACGGCGGAAGCCTGCAAGGTCAGGTGGCGGATCACAGCGGCGGTACGGTTCTTTCCAAGACCTACAGCAGCAATACGCGCGAGAACGCGCACCAATTCGCGAACGACATCATCGAGACGCTGACCGGCCACAAGGGATTGGCCGGGACGAAGATCGCATTCATCGCCACCCGGAGCGGGAAGAAGGAAGTTTACCTGGCCGATTTCGACGGAAGCAACGTTAGGCAGCTGACTCATGACGGCAGGATCAGCGTTCATCCTTCGCTCAGTCCCGACGGGCGGCGGATCGCCTACACCGGTTACCAGAGCGGTTACGCCGATGTTTACGTGATTGATGTCGCGAGCGGATCGCGCCATCGGATCGTGAATTTTCCCGGCACGAACAGCGGCGCGACCTTTTCGCCGAACGGCGGCGAACTTGCCCTAACGATCAGCAAGGATGGCAATCCGGAGCTTTACACGGTGAGCGCGAGCGGCGGCGGCGCGCGGCGCTTGACCCGCACCCGCGGGGTCGAGTCCGGCCCGACTTGGTCGCCTGACGGGAGCGAGATTATTTACTCTTCGGATCAGGGTGGTTCGCCGCAGCTCTACCGGATTTCATCGAGCGGCGGGACCGGGCATCAGATCTCGACCGGCCGGGGTTATTGCACCGAGCCGAATTGGTCGCCGGATGGAAAAAAGGTCGCATTCAATGTGCGGAGCGGGGGAGAATTTCAGATCGCGATTCTCGACCTCGCCGGCGGCGCGACGCGCACCGTGGCGACCGGGCAAGATCCGGTCTGGGGCGCGGATTCGCGGCACGTGATCTTTACCGAGGGCGGCGCGCTTTACATGCTCGACACGGTGAACAGCCGGAAGAGCAAGATCCTCGATGGTCTCGGCAAAATCACCGAGCCGAGCTGGTCGCGGTAACTGTATCGTCCGCTGTCCTCAGCGGACCCAGTGTGCGCGATCGAGGTGCGCTCTGACTGATACGCTACAGCAGCGCGAGCGATTTTCCCTCGCGATGCGCCACTTGATCGAGCGTGCATTGCTGTGGCGACTTGTCCTTGCGCCACCTAACGATCTTTGTGCCATGCCGAAAACGATCGCCGGTGAAATGGTCGTAGGTCACTTCCACCACCACTTTTGACGCGACCGGCTCCCATTCCGCACTTCGCTCCGTGCTCCAGCGGCTCGGGCCGCCGGGCGCGTTGCCGGTAAAGCCAGGCGCTTTCTTTAGCGCCTCAAACTTTTTCGTTAGGGCGGGTTTCTCTGCCGCCTTGAAAGCGGAAGTGAACCCCACGTGGTGAAGCAGACCTTCGTCGTCGTAGAGACCGAGCAGGAGCGAGCCGATCAACTTCGAATCGGTCGCATAACGAAAGCCGCCGACCACGCAATCGACCGTCCGGATCTGCTTGATCTTCACCATCGCCGTCCGCTCGCCCGAGGCGTAGGCAGCGTCGGCTCGTTTGGCGATGAGACCGTCGAGGTCGCCGCCGACTTTTTTGAACCATTTCTGGGCCTGCGGCAGCTTCGTCGTCGCAGGGGAGAGGCGGATTTGCTTTTCGTTAGGGAAATATTTCGCCGCGAACTTTTCCAGCAGTTCCCGGCGCTCCCGGAGCGGGATGCGCAAGAGTGATTTCCCGTCCGTGCCGGCGAGCAAATCGAAAACGATGAAAATAGCGGGATGAGCCGCGGCCAGTTTCTGCACCCGGCTGGCGGCGGGATGAAGGCGGAGTTGCAATTCGTCGAAGGAAAGCGCGCCGTTCACCGGGATGGCCAATTCGCCATCGAGAACGAATTGCTTTGCCTTCACTCCGCCCAGCGCCCTAACGACGTCCGGAAAATAGCGCGCGAGCGGCTGACCGGCTTTGGACTGCAGATAAATTTCCTTTCCATCGCGGAAGGCGAGGCAGCGGAAACCGTCCCATTTCGGTTCGTACTGCCA
>DASXYO010000052.1:0-12804 GCA_036502465.1 Chthoniobacterales bacterium | reverse complement strand
TTTTCGAAAGGCTTCGTCCCAGCGACTTCCTTGTTTCCTTTGACCGTGCCGCCGAGGACGCCTTCGACGCCAGTATCCGGCACAATGCTAACATTGGGTGTGGCAACCAGAACAACCTTGAACGGCTGGCAGGAAGCTTGCGGTCGCTTGTTTGAGGTGGCCGTGAAGGTATTGGAGTTCATAGGATCCCATGGGAGGTCGTAAACCAATTGATTATACCCGTAATCGAGGAATTTCTGACCGTTGATCGAGGCATAATCGTCCACGCACCAGTTCCAAACCGGATTAAGACTGTCGAAAACGATTTTCGCGATAATGGGCAGACCGGTCCATTCCGCCGGCGCACCGTTCAGCGGCTGGGTATAAAACGTCCACACGTCCGGGTCGGAATCGGAGTGCGGCCCTTCGGGATAGCCGCTGTAGTGCGTTTCTGAGATGAGATTGAAGATCGCCGGGTCAGTTCCCAATATGGCCTCCTCAGCATTGGTTTTGCCGTCGTCATCGGCCTCAGCCGTCGGATCGAACGACGCTTCGGCGACAGTAGTTTCGTCGTGGAGCACGTTGTCGCGCACAGGCACTGGTGAAGACAAACGCGGACCGAAATCAATCGCCAGCGCAGGAACGGAGATCAAAAAGGGCGAGAGAGAAAGTGAACGAGAGGAACCTTGTTTTCATCGGCAAGGCGACCGCCGGTTGGCTACTCGAAAGATGAAGGTCAAGCCTTTCCCTAAGAAATATTTGCGCTGCGAATCCCAGAGTCATTTCTCCTTCCAGAGAAACGCTCGCGAGCGCTTTATTTCCGTTCGTTAGGCATTTTCCGGATCGGGGACAAGCGCATTTTCGCGGCGTCCTGTTTCTCGGCCAGCTTTTTCGCCTGCCGGCGGGAGTGTTCGCGAAACTGAAGCTGGGCTTGGGAGCGCGGCGCACCTTCTTCCGGTTTCAGGCGCACATAGCTGCCGTCCGGTTGCAGCTCGCGCGCCTTGCCGTAGTCGGTCAGGAAACGCGGCAGCACTTCTTCGATCACTTCCTGGCGCAGCGGCGGCGCCAGGATCGGGAAAGCGATCTCGACCCGGCGATAGAAATTGCGCGGCATCCAATCCGCGCTCGCCAGGTAGAGATCGGGCGCGCCGTTATTTTGGAAATAATAAATCCGGCTGTGCTCGAGGAAACGCCCGACGATGCTGATGACGCGGATGTTCTCGCTCAGCCCGGGAATTTTCGGCCGAAGCGAGCAAATTCCCCTAACGATCAAGTCGATCTTCACCCCGGCGCAGGAAGCTTCGTAAAGTTTCTCGATGATCTCCTGGTCGACGAGCGAATTCAGCTTGGCCACGATCCGGGCCGGCTTCCCGGCGGCCGCGAGATCGCGTTCGCGTTCGATCATCGCGATGACCCGCTGGTGGAGATCGAATGGCGCCACGAGCAGTTTTTTCAACCCGGGATAACCGGCCAGGCCGGTCAAGGTGTTAAAGACAATCGCCACTTCCTCGGTCAGGTCGGGCGCGGTCGTGAAGAGACTGAAGTCCGTGTAGACCCGCGCCGTCCTCGGGTGATAATTTCCCGTCCCGAGGTGCACATACTGGCGCAGCCGGTCGGGATCGCGCCTAACGACCAGCAGCACCTTGCAGTGCGTCTTTAATCCGACCACGCCGTAAACGACATGCGCTCCCGCTTCCTCGAGGCGACGCGCCCACTGGATGTTGTTCGCTTCGTCGAAGCGCGCCCGGAGTTCGACCAGCGCGGTGACCTGTTTGCCGTTGTTCGCCGCGTCGATCAACGCCCCGACAATCGGCGAATCGCCGCTCGTCCGGTAAAGGGTGATTTTGATCGCGAGGACGAGCGGATCCTTGGCCGCGCTTTCGACGAACTCGACTACGGGATCGTAACTTTCATAGGGATGATGCAGCAGGATATCCTGCTTGCGCATCGCCTCGAAGATATCGGCGTGCGGCGGGAGGGCGACATCGCGCGCGGGTTGAAAGACGCGATCCTTTAAATTGGCAAACGCGTCATTCGCGACCAGCGGTGCGAGGTGCGTCATCGAAAGTGGTCCGTCGATTTTGTAGAGATCAAGCTCGCTGAGTTGGAAAAAATCGAGCAGCAGGTCGGAAAAATCCTTCGGACAATCCGCCTCCACTTCGAGGCGAACGGCGTTGCCGCGGCTCGAACGCCGCAGTTCCTGCTCGATGCTGCGGAGGAGGTTGTCCGCTTCTTCGTCGTCGATGTAGAGGTCGCTGTTGCGAGTCACGCGAAAAGCGTGCACGCCGTCGAGAATGAGCCCGGGGAAGAGATCGGCCACGTGCTGTTTGATGAGCGAGGCGAGGTAAATGTAGTTCCAGCTCTCGTCGCCTTTTTCGCCGCGCGGCATATGGATGAGGCGCGAGACGGCGCGCGGCACCTGCACGATGGCGTGCATCGGTTCGCCGCCTTTTTTGGCCCGCGCCCTAACGAGCAAATTGTGGCTCTTGTTCAGGAGTTGGGGGAAGGGATGGCTCGCGTCGACCGCCAGCGGCGTGAGCATGGGGAAAACTTCCTGTTGAAAATAGCGGCGCGCCCAGGCGGCGCGTTTCGCGCTCAGTTCCGCCATGTGATGGAGGAAAATCTGATGCTCGCGCAGGAGCGGTTCGATCTCTTTGTTCCACAGGTCGTACTGCTGCGCGACCATTTCGTGCACCACGCGCTCGATCGCTTCGAAGGTCGCAGTCGGGCTCATTCCATCGGGCCCGACATCGCTTGTCTCGCTCGCGATCTGCTGCTTGATGCCGGCCACGCGGATCTCGAAAAATTCATCGAGATTCGAGCTCACAATCCCGAGGAACTTGACCCGCTCGAGCAACGGCTGATCCGGGTCCTGCGCTTCCTCCAGCACGCGGCGATTGAACTCGAGCCAGCTCAGCTCGCGGTTGATGAAGTTTCTCGGATCGGAAAAACTGCGCGGTCCCACCTTCTCGTTAGGCGGGGGCATTGGGACGACATTGCCCGGCGGTGCGACTTTGGAAGAGGTGGCGCGGTTCGGCATGACAGAAAAGCCACACGCGGACGGGCCGGCGGGCGGGGGACAAGGAAACCTCTCCCACCCGCCCGCGCAAATCACCGTCGGCGCAATCACCACATTTCGCGGTGCGCCTCTTCGCTTGCGCTCCCGCGCAACCAGAGCGGGACCCGGCCGCGAATCTCCTGTGCGGCCGACAGGGCCCTCACTAGACTTCGTCAAATGGGGCGCGCGCGGAAAAAAAAGAAGCTCGGTAATTTGGAATTGGAGATCCTCGAATGGGTCGCCGTCGTCCTTGCCTTGCTCGGGATTATCGCTGTCTTCTGCATCTTCTTCATTCGTCGCCACGTCATCGAGTACCACATCGAACACACCTACGGCGTCGATTCGCCGGAGTTCTTCGGCTCCGCTCTGGCGCTCTCCGACCCGGTACCACTGGGGGGGAACAAGCTCGAACTCCTGCAGGATGGCGACAGCTACTTCCCCGCCATGCTGGCGGCCATTCGCGGCGCGAAAAAGACGATCAATTTCCAGGCCTACATTGTTTACTCCGATCCGACGGGCCGGGAATTTCGCGATGCTTTCATCGAGCGCGCCCGGGCCGGAGTGCAGGTGCGCCTCCTCCTCGATGGTGTCGGCTCCGGTTGGAGCCTGGACAATTCCGACGTCAAAATGATGAAGGAGGCCGGCTGCAAGTTTGCCTATTATCATCCGCTCCTCTCCTGGCGAATCGATCGCACCAATCGCCGCTCGCATCGGCGCGTCCTCGTGGTGGACGGCAAGGTTGGTTTTACCGGCGGCGTGGGATTTGCCGACCAATGGTCCGGCCACGCGCAGGACCCGAAACATTGGCATGATGTGCAGGTGCGCGTCGAAGGCCCGCTTGTCAGCGAATTGCAAAACGCTTTCGAGGACCACTGGATCAAAACCTTTGGTGAAACCCTGAGCGGCGCCGATCAATTCCCCGCCCTCGCGCCCGCCGGCAATATCAGAGGACAACTGATCGCCTCGCACTCATTCTCGATGGCTCCCCTGCCCTTGACCGAAGCGGTCGCCTTTGCCGCCGCGGAAAAGCGGATCTGGATCACGAACGCCTATTGCGCGCCGAGCGACGATCAGGTCGAACTGCTGGTCAAGGCAGTGAAGCGGGGCGTTGATGTGCGCCTCATGTTGCCGGGGCAGCACAACGACCAGCCCCTAACGAAAAGCGCGGGGCGCGCCGCCTACGGCAAAATGCTGGAGGGCGGGGCGAAGATTTTTGAATACCAGCCAACCATGATTCACACCAAGGCGATGGTGATCGACGGAATGTTTTCCCTCGTTGGCTCCTCCAACCTCGACCCGCGTTCCTCCGAGATAAACGAGGAACTGGACCTCGCAATTTACGACGCCGGTTTCGCGCACACGATGGAGGAAATGTTCGAGAGCGACCTCAAGCGCACCACCCGATACACCTACGAGCAATTCAAGAACCGCTCGCTTTGGGAGCGGGTGACCGAATGGGTCATGCTGCCATTTCGTTCGCAGCTTTAGGCTGTCTTTTCGAAGATTTTCCCGTCGAGAAAAGTCCGAATCAATTCCAAGTCCGGGCTCAGGACCACGAAGTCGGCGTCGCGTCCCACCTCGAGCGCACCTTTGATTTTCCAGCCCATCGCGCGGGCCGGCGACTCCGTCGCCATTCGAACCGCTTCCTGGATCGGAGCGCCAACTTTTTGCACCATTTGCCTAACGAGATCAATCATCCGCGCCGCGCTCCCGGCCAGGGCCGATCCATCCGCCACCCAGCAGGCGCCGTCGCGCACGATGCATTCCGCGCCGCCCAGCTGGAAGCGAGCGTCGTTAGGCAAACCGGCACCCGCGGTCGCATCCGTCACAAGGCAGATCCCCCCTGCGCCTTTCGCGCGATAAAGCATCCGCATCAGGGTCGTGCCGACGTGATGGCCGTCGGCGATCAGTTCGCAAAAAATCTCCGGCTCACTGAGCGCGAACTCGAGCAGGCCCGCCACCCGCTCACCGTCGCGGCGACGAAGCGAAGACATGCAGTTGAAGGTATGAGTGACCTGCCGCATCCCGCGCTCGAACCCGGCTCGCGCTTCCTCTTCCCAGGCGTTGCTATGTCCGCCGCTGCTCGCGATTCCGCTTTTCGTTAGGCGAGAAACCAGCTCGAGTGCACCCGGCACTTCCGGCGCGAGCGTCACCCGCTTGATCGTCGCGGCATTCTCGAGTAGCGCCGCGATCAAATCCGGACGCGGCTCGATAATGAAATCGGGGCGCTGCGCCCCGTGTTTCTCGCGGGAGATGAACGGTCCCTCAACATGCGCGCCGCGAATCTGCGGAATCCTCCCCCCTTCCCTCTCGATCGCGCGCACGACCTCCACGATCTCCTCCATCGGCGCAGTCATGGTGGTGAGAAGGAGCGAAGTGGTCCCACCGCCAGCGTGGAAATCACAGATGGCGCGAAAGGCTTCGGCCGTTCCTTCCATCGTGTCGCGGCCGATCGCGCCGTGCACGTGCAGATCGATGAATCCAGGCGCAAGAAAATTGCCCGTCAGATCGACGACTTCTTCCCCGGCGGACGGCTTTAACCCGCCGACCCCAACGATCCGCCCGGCCTCGGTCCGGAGCGCGAGTCCGTCCTCGATCCGATCGGGAAAAATCAGCCGTCCATTGGTGAAGATCATCGCCGCCCGGCATCATTGCGTTTCCCGGGGCGGCAGTCCATCATCCTCCTGATGGTTCCCGAGTTCGATGTCGCGATCGTCGGCGGCGCTTTTTCCGGCGCAGCCACGGCCTTGCTCATGAAACGGCGCCGTCCCGAGACTCGCATCCTGATCATCGAGAAGGCGACCGAGTTCGATCGCAAAGTCGGCGAATCGACGACCGAAGTGAGCAGTTGTTTCCTGACCAAGGTTCTTGGCCTAACGAGTTATCTCGGCCACGAGCAACTCACCAAACAAGGCCTGCGGCTCTGGTTTGCCAATCGCCCCGACCAGCCTTTTGACGACTGCGTCGAAATCGGCGCGCGCTACCAGGCGCGGCTTCCGACTTTTCAGGTGGACCGCGCAAAACTGGACGCTCACCTTCTCGCACTGGCTCGGTCCGCGGGCTGCGAGATCTGGAAGCCGGCCAAGGTGACGCGCTGCGAATTGGACGGCACGAACGGTCAATCGTTAGGCGTAAACGTTGAAGGTGAGGAACGCGCGGTGCGCTGCCGTTGGGTAATCGACGCCAGCGGACGGGCCGCTTTTCTGGCCCGCAAGCTCGGTCATTTTCGCCAGAACACCGACCACCCGATCAATGCCGTCTGGGCGCGTTTTACCGGCGTGAAGGACTGGGACAGCTACGAATGGCGGGAGAAATTTCCCGACTACGCGGCTGCCTCGCGCACCGGCCGGGCCTGGGCGACGAACCATCTCATGGGCCAGGGCTGGTGGTGCTGGATCATTCCGCTCAAGGGCGGCGATTTCAGCGCCGGGCTGGTTTACGACAGCCGCCTTTTCAAACTTCCGGAAGGCGTCAGCCTTGGCCAGCGGCTGCACGATCACATCCTGAATCATCCGGTCGGCCGCGAAATTTTTCGCGACGCAAAAGTGGTCGAGCACGACGCCCGCGCCTATTCCGCGCTTCCCTACTACAGCGCCCAAGTCTGCGGCGACGGCTGGGCGATCGCGGGCGACGCGGCCAGCTTCATCGATCCGCTTTACAGTCCCGGGCTCGATCTTTGCGCTTATACCACTTCGGTGGTGAGCGATCTGGTTTTGCGGTCGTTAGGCGGAGAAGACATGACGGAACGCCGCGGCTATTACAACGAGCAGTTCGCCACCACTTACCGCCTCTGGTTCGAGACGCTTTATCAGGACAAATATTTCTACATGGGCGAAGCCGATCTCATGTCGGCCGCGCTCCTCCTCGACGTCGGGACTTATTTTATCGGACTCGTTAGGCCTGTTTACGGAAATCCGGAGCGGGCTTTTCTGGAATTGCCCTTCGAAGGCACGCCCGGCCGACTGTTTGCCGGAATGATGAAGTTCTACAACCGGCGCCTGGTCGCTCTTGCGAAAAACCGAATCGCGCATGGCGTTTGCGGGGCGAACAATTCCGGCTGGCGCGAACTTTACGACGGATTTGTGCCCGATTTCCGGCTCCAGAAACTCATCCGCAAAGGTCTCTTCCGCTGGTGGGGAGCCGAGCTGCGCAACCTGCGCTATCTCTTCGCCAGCCCGAAGCACGCGCCCGGCGCAACCGCCCCGGCGACCGCGACGGTCGAAGCCTGATGTCGCGCGGTTGGTGGCGCCGCTTCGCGGTTCGCGGCGTCTTCTGGCGGCAATACCTCGACTTCGGCCTAACGAACGTGCCGTTCTACCTCCGGCCGGTCATGATCTTTTTCTGGACCATCTTTTTTTTCTTCCTCGCCGCTCCGGCGCGCCGCGCCATTCTGGGCAACCTGCGGGTGGTCCTGCCCGGCTCGCATCCGCTGGTCAATCTCGGCCGCGCCTGGCTGACGCTCTATAATTTTGCCTGGACGATCTCCGATGCCGCCGATCACAAGCTGGCAAAAACGGAGTTCGCCTACGAACTGGAAGGCACAGAATTTCTCGAGCAACTGGCGGCCGCGCAGGGCGCGGTCCTGCTCACCGCCCACATGGGAAATTACGACCTGGGCGCAGCCGTTTTCGCGGAACGTTTCCGGCGCGACATCCGGATGGTTCGCGCGCCGGAAGCGGATGCGGAAACCGCGCAACACCTCGACGAGTCACTTGAGAAGGCCGGGGCTGGCGCGGTCAAGGTCGCCTACAACACTGCCAGTATGGCGCTCCCTTTCGAGCTCCTGAATGCAATTCGGGCGGGCGAGATTGTTTCCATCCAGGGCGATCGCGCGGTCGCGCATGTCTCGCAACGCCCGGCGCGACTCTTCGGAGAAGAAGTCATGCTGCCGGACGGCCCGTTCATGCTCGCTTTCGTCGCGCAGGCACCGATTTATCCGCTCTTCATCGTCCGGACGCGGTTTCATCATTATAAAATCATTGCTCGTCCGCCGATTCATTGCCGGCGGGACGAACGTGGACGCGAAACCGTGATCGAGGAGGCGATGCGCGAATGGTCGCGCACGCTGGAAAACGTCATCGCCGTCAATTGGTCCCAATGGTTTTCGTTAGTCCCGATTTTTCCCGAGCGATGAACACGCCCAAGAAGAGCCAGATCGGATATGCTTTCGCCCTCTCGCGCCTGGTCGCGCGGCTCGCCGGCCGCACGGTGCGGCGTGCGGAATTCAGTCGCTGGGAAGCTTACGGACTCGGGATTTTGGTTTTCGGGATCAGCTGCCTGTTTGTCGGGCGGGCGCTTCTTCCGCTCGTTAGGCCTGGCGTCTTGGAGTGGCTCACGATTCCCCTTCTGCCCTTCGCCCTTTGGATCGCGTTTCTGCTCTGGTATTTCGTGAACGCGCAAGTTGCAGCGCTCTTCCGCCGGCTCGGGCTCTACACGGCCCGAACGAATAATCCGCTCCAGCACTTCATGATCATGTGCGGGACGACCCTGCTCGCGCTCCTCTTCCTGCGCGACGACTGCGCCTGGATTCGCTCGTTAGGCGTTTTCTGGCTCATGCTCTTGTTGGGCAATCTGCTCGCCATCGTCATTCTCAAATTCCGGCATGAGCCGTAAGCTGATTCTCGGTTTCGCGATCTGCGCGGCGCTCTTCTTCGTCGCAGCGGTAGCGTTTCATCCGTTTCTTGCGATCGGCGTCCTATTCCTCTCCCACATGCTGATTCTTTACCCGACGCTGGTCGCGAACTGCCAATGGTGGGGGCCGGTGATGACGCGCTTCGAAACGAAGGACCGCGAAGTCTGGCTGACGATCGACGATGGCCCGGACCCGATTCACACCCCGCGCATGCTCGAGATCCTGCAGCGCTTCGAGGCGCGCGCGACTTTCTTCGTCATCGGGGATAAGGCGGAGAAATTCCCCAACGAAATAGCGGCAATCCAGGCGGCCGGCCACGAAGTCGCGAACCACACATTCTCGCATCCGAGCGGAACGTTCTGGTGTCTGCCGCCGGCGCGTATTACTGCGGAAATCGACGACGCCCACATTCCCGGTTCTTATTTTCGCGCGCCCGCGGGGATGAAAAACTTCTTCGTTCATCCCGTCCTCGCCCAGCGCAACCTGCGGTTAATCGGCTGGTCGGCACGCGGTCTGGACACGGTGAGCAGGCAGCCGGAAGCGGTCGCGGCGCGCCTCATGCGCCGGGTCGCCCCTGGCGTGATTCTCCTGCTCCACGAAGGACACCGCACCAAAACCGATCCGGACTTTCATCCGCGCTGCCTCGAACAGACACTTGTTGCCCTAACGAACGCTAATTACCGCTGTATCCTGCCCCGGCCGGAACAGCTGCGGACGCGTGTCGGCGGAAAATGAAGAGGTGATTATTGAAAGGCGTCCGCCCCCAGAGGGGCGCGACGTCATGCGAAAATTCGTTCGGCGGGAAGGCGGAGAAAATTGCCTCGCGAGTCGGGAAATGGAGGACCGCTTTCATATTCCAGGTCGTCCCTTGGGCAAAACGCTCGGCCAGATTCGTCAGCCAGAAGCGGGCGCTGTTGTCGCGTGGGCAATCGCGGATTACCAAAGTCCCGCCCGGCGCGACCCGTTCCGCAAGCCGGGCGAGGAGCTTCGCCTGTTCGTTAGGCCTAAGGTAATGCAGGAGATCAAAAAGAACGATGTTGCCCGTTTGAGAAAACGGTTCGCTGGCATCTCGCTCAAGGAATTCGAGGTCACGATAAACACCCCGCGCCACAGCGTTAGCCCGCTCGATCTTGCGTCCATCGCTGTCCAGACCGCTGATCGGCGGCAAAAAATTGCGTTCCCGCAAATAAAAGGAGAGCAACCCGACGCCGCACCCGACATCGACCAGTGGCTGGTTTGATTCGCCAAAGAGCTCGTAGGCAGCGGGAAAGATCGGGTCGGTCCGCAATTTCCGGCCGGCATAAATGCGCAGCCAGCGTTCGCCAAAGCGGGCCGCGACGCGGGCACAGGCATCTTCATGCGCGACGGCGCACGATCCATTTCTCATTGCGTGGCTCTCCTGCACTGACAAAGTGAATATTCCAATGGCCGACCTTTTTTCCCAATACAAGGTCGACGATTTTTTCGACGAGATGTTTTCCGCGCCGGGCCTGGCGCGGCCTCATTACAGCAGGTTGCTCGCGGCCTTCAAGGAAATGGGCGCGGCTGATTTCGGACGCAAACGCGAACTGGCGGCCGCCAGCTTTCTCAGCCAGGGCGTGACTTTTACGGTCTATAACGACGACCAGGGAACGGAGCGGATTTTTCCCTTCGACCTCATTCCCCGCATCATCCCGGCGAGCGAATGGGACCTCGTGGAGCGCGGGCTCACCCAGCGGATCACTGCGCTCAATCTTTTCCTGCACGACATTTACCACGGGCAAAGCATCCTGCGCGACGGCGTCATTCCAAAGCAGATTGTCTGGGAAGCGGCGCATTTCCGGCCGGAGTTTATGAACTTCGATGTGCCCCGGAATGTTTACATCCACATCTGCGGCACCGATCTGATCCGCGACGGCTCCGGCAACTACCTCGTCCTCGAGGACAACGCGCGCTGTCCCTCCGGCGTTTCCTACGTGCTCGAAAATCGTCAGACGATGAAGCGGATTTTCCCGGCGCTCTTTTCCGAATACCGGGTGCGACCGGTGGAGGATTACAGCCAGAATTTGCTCAACGCACTGCGCTACATCGCGCCGAATGCGGAGGAACCGACCGTCGTCCTGCTCACTCCTGGAATTTATAACTCGGCCTACTACGAACATTCGTTTCTCGCGCGCTCCATGGGAATCGAGATCGTCGAGGGCCGCGACCTCGTCGTGCAGGACGGCTGCGTCCACATGAGGACGACGAAAGGCCTGCGCCGGGTCGACGTCATTTACCGACGGATCAACGATGACTTTCTCGATCCGCGCGTCTTCCGCGAAGACTCCGGCCTCGGGGTGCCGGGCCTTGTTGAAGCTTATCGCCGCGGGACGGTGAGCCTCGCGAATTCCATCGGCACCGGAGTGGCGGACGACAAGGTCATCTACCATTTCGTCCCGAAGATGATTCGTTATTACCTCGACCAGGATCCGATTCTGGAAAATGTCCCGACCTACCTGGCTTCCCAGCCTAACGATCTCAAATACATCTTGGAGCACCTGCCCGAACTGGTCGTGAAATCGGCTAACGAGAGCGGTGGCTACGGGATGTTGATCGGCTCGCAGTCCACCGCGGCGGAGCGGGAAGAATTTGCCGGCAAGATCCGGCAAGAGCCGCGCAATTACATCGCGCAACCGATTGTCGCGCTCTCCCGTTCGCCCTCCTTTTGCGAGAACTCGATGCAGGGGCGGCACGTCGATTTGCGGCCCTATATTTTGTATGGAGAAAAGGTCACGATCATTCCCGGCGGCCTAACGAGAGTGGCCTTGCGGGCCGGTTCCCTGGTCGTCAATTCCTCGCAGGGCGGCGGGAGCAAGGATACGTGGGTGGTGGACGATGAAGAGGGAGGAAACTAAGCCATGCTGAGCCGGGTCGCAGATTCGCTTTATTGGATGAGCCGCTACATCGAACGGGCGGAAAATGACGCGCGGATCCTGGACGTGAATCTGCAATTGCTGCTCGACCTCGGAGGCGAGGCCGATGCCATGCAACATTGGGCGCCGGTCATCGCGACACTCGAGGAAACCGACCTCTTCGATTCGCTCTACCCCGCGGCCGACGAACGTTCCGTGACCGAATTTCTCACCCTGCAAAAGAGAAATCCAAACTCGATTATTTCCTGTCTCACCCTGGCGCGCGAAAACGCTCGCACAACTCGCGAACAGATTTCGAGCGAGATGTGGGAAGAGATCAACCGGCTCTATCTTTTCGTGCAGAGCGACGAGGCGGCCGGCATGCTGAGCGCCAGTCCGCACGAATTTTTCAAGGCTGTCATCACCGGTTCGCATCTTTTCCAGGGAATCTCGGACGCGACCATGACGCATGGTGAAGGCTGGGATTTCATTCGCATCGGCCGGCTCCTGGAACGCGCCGATAGCAGCTCGCGCATCCTCGATGTGAAGTACCACATCCTCTTGCCGACCGGGGAGAACGTGGGCGGAAACATCGACACCATCCAATGGATGGCAGTCCTGAAATCCTGCAGCGCGCTCGAGGCCTATTGCAAACTTTACGTCAGCCAGGTCGCCCCGTGGAAAGTTGCGGAATTCCTCATCACCCATCAGGAATTTCCGCGCTCGATTCGATTCTGCGTCGATTCACTCGACGCCGCCCTGCATCGCATCTCCGGGGTTGATGAAAGCCGTTACGCGAACGAAGCAGAGCGGCTCTCCGGACGGCTCCGCTCCGATCTCGATTACGTCACGATCGGCGAGATTTTTGAGTTCGGCCTGCACGAATACCTGACCCAGATCCAAGAGCGGCTGGTGGAAATCAGCAACGCGATGCACGCGACTTATTGCGCCAGCCTAAACGCGGCCTAGCGAATCAGATCTTGCGCGAATCGTAGGCCCAGTGAAGCAGCGCCTGGCGTTGTCGCGGACGGCAGCCGAGGTCGCCGCGCCGGCAATTTTTTTTCAGCTGCGCGAGATGGCGGCGGACCGCGCGCCAGCGCTTGATCTGGCGTTCATCATCTGGGCCGCGGCGCCCGAGATAATAGCGGCAATACCATTGAAACCAGCCACGTGGATCTTCGTGATAAATCCAACCTTTCGCGCGCCATACGGAAAGCGGCTGGGAAGCGTTCACGCCAAAAAAGTTGAGCTTCGGATCGTGG
>DASXYO010000051.1:0-22452 GCA_036502465.1 Chthoniobacterales bacterium | reverse complement strand
AACCACTTCGGGGGTCGCCGTCGGGTCGAGACTAGTCGTCCCGGTAGCGCTAAACTCAACGTAGGCGCCGACGAATGGGCTGGGGGCAGGCGTAGGAGTAGCATTGGGAGCTTTTACAACCTGTGTGGTCGTGCCGCTCCGGGCTTGGACAATTCCAGTCGCGGAATCGAACGCGGTCGATTGGGACAGGCGGGTAAATTTTCCTTCTTGCAGCCAGTTACCCGAGATCGAATCGAAGCGCGTAAGGACGTAGGCTCGCCAGCTGTAGTCTGTCCCCCAATTATTGTCGGCCGCGATAAGCACTCTCGTCTTGGTTCGTTTGGACATGGCGAGCAGTCGCGCGTTCTCCAGTTGGGCGGCGAAGTTCCGCGCATCCCCTTCCAACGCTCGCGCTGAGTTCGGCGCCAGCGCAGGGACCAACAACGCCAGCAAAACGCCGATAATGGCCACCACCACCAACATTTCTATTAGCGTAAAAGCGCGCCGGGGGTGGGCGGGCAGCGGGTGCGGTGTCGGATTCAAGGCTCCGGCTTATAGCAGAGCAAAGGTGAAAGTTGAAAGGCTAAAGTAGAAAGGGGAGGTGAGCAGTTGACCGCTCGAGGCAGAGGAAAGGTGAATCGAGCGACTGGGGTGAGCGAGATGGACGGGAAGCCGCGAGGTAGCGGTGAGGGAGCGGGCTGCGACTGAATCAATCGAGCGACTGGGGTGAGCGAGATGGACGGGAAGCCGCGAGGTAGCGGAAGCGAGTGGGGACGAGCGCATCAAAGTTTAAAGTAAAAAGTAGAAAGTTAACTTCCGAAAACTGAAAGCTGACAACTGACCTCGGAAAGCTGACCTCTGAAAGCTGACAACTGACAACGGACAACTGACCTCGGAAAGCTGACAACGGACCTCGGAAAGCTGACAACTGACAACTGACAACGGACCTCTGACCTCTGAAAGCTGACATCGGGCAGGAGCGGCGGAGGAGAAAGCCAAGGCTCATGCTTTCAGAATATGCTCTGGCCGTCGAGGCGCCTTGCGCGATAATGCGGCGGTGCCCAAGATTTTCGAGCAGGACGGATACCGATTTTTCTTTTACAGCAACGAGCATCGGCCGATCCACGTCCACGTACGCTACGGCGGAGGTGAAGCGGTGTTTGACGTTGAGCCCACTGTCGAGCTACGCGAGTCGATCGGCCTGAAGATCCGGGAGCTTTCGCATGCCGAGGAGCTTGCGCGCCAACAGCGAGACCTTATCATCGAGAAGTGGCATGAGTACCTTGGCTGACACCGCACGATCCGCTCGCGTCGAGGGCGGATTCATCGTCATCTCCATGCAGAGCGGTGCGCAGTTGAGCTTTCCGATCTCGGAGAATCCCCGGCTGGCCAAGGGCAGCCCGCCACAGCTGAGCAACATCGAGATCTCGCCTTTCGGGTTGCACTGGCCGGACTTGGACGAGGATCTCTCCATCCGTGGGATCGCTCAGGGAGAGTACGGGCAATCCGCACGTCCGCGTTGACTTCTGACCACGGACCTCTGACCTCTGAATGAGCGGCGGCCGCCTGAATTCGGAAACCTCTACCCCCGGTAAACGTCGCGACGATGGCCGATCGAGAGAATCAACACCTGCCGTCTGGCGTCGGTTGCCTGATAGACAATGCGATAATCCCCCACCCGAACCCGATACAAATTGGGTGCTCCGGTCAGCTTGACGCACCCGGATGGCCGGCTGTTTTGCTCCAGTTCATCGATCGCCTCGCGCAGCCGCCGATAAAGGCCAGCCTCGCCGACGGCGGCGAGGAATTTTTCAGCTCGCCGACTGAGGAGAACTGAATTGTGCATCCAATTTGGCTTTCACCTGTTCCCAGGGAAGGGGCGCTTCGGTCTCTCCGAGCGCCTCACCGGCCGCCTTTAAGTCGGCTCGATTTTCCAGCGCCTCGAGCTCCGCCAGATCCTGAATCAGGATGAGCACCCGCTGCGCTCGATCGTCCGAAAGCTGTGCCAGCTTTGACGTCGCCTCCGCCAGATCCGTCTTGCTCATATCCCGAGCGTAAAGAAAACGGCGACGGGAAGCAAGGGGGCTCGGAATCAAAGGTAGAAGGATGAAGGAGGAAGGCAGAAGTGAGGGCGGACGCAAAAAGCCGACCTCGGAAATCTGACAACTGACCTCGATGCGCTGAGGACGGGAATGTGGTTTACCACGAAGGGCACGAAGTTCACGAAGATGGGAGGGTGACGAATCTCAACGCTTCGTGCTTTTCGTGCCCTTCGGGGTGAAACGATCATTCCGGCCGCGGCGGGTCCGGGTTTGTCGTTTTTTCGCAAAATTGAGACTGCGAAGCGGGTGGGCATGGATCTAGCTTTTTACGCTTCCGTGCTGGAACACACATTATCCGAAGAGGAGCGAAGCCAGATCCTCCAGACGATCGAGATGTTTGAGGTCATTACTCAAACACAGCAGGACGATTATCAATCGCTCGAGATTCTGAAGGTGGCTTATCGCAAGCTGGGCAAGACGGAGGAGGCGCTGCGCATCTCCCGCCGCCTGGCGGAGGCATATTTTGGGGTCGGCTCGTTTTCTCTCGCGATGCAGGAGTGCGAGGCGGTCCTCGCGATCGAACCGAACACGCCGGAGATCGTGGCCATGCTCGGCCAGATCGAAGCGCGCCTCCAGGAGGCCGGCCAATCCAAGGCGCAGGCCGGTGCACACAATGCCCTCATCGCGGATATCGGGATCGTCACTCCGTCGGCCGATACCGGTTTGCTCGAGGTGGGCGGCCGCAACACGGGGAAGGTGCACAAGCGGGCTGCTCTCCAGGATGCGGAGCAGGGGAATGATCAGTTGGCGAAGTTTTTGGTCCTCCAGCAGATGTTTCCGGAAGACGAGGTGAATGCCGCGCTCGAGGCGGTGAAGGAAGCGAACAAGGCGATGACGGGCCAGATGCTCGCCGGCTCGCTCCTGGAGCGGCTTTACGACGGCAACGACACCAAAATGGAGTCGGTCCTCTCGGCTTTGATCGACCGGACGAAGTTCGCCTACGTGCCGCTGGAATATTATGATATCGATCGTCAGGTCGTGCGGATGTTGCCCGACGACCTGACGATCAACCGGCTCTTTGTGCCGTTCGACCTGATCAGCCGCACGATCATGGTGGCGGTCTGCAACCCGTTCGACGCGGAAGGCCGCGAAGCGGTGCAGCAGTCGCTCGATTACACGGTCACGTGGTACTTGGCCAAGCCGTCGGTCATCATCAAGACGCTGCAGGAAATCTATAAACTGGAGCCGCGCGCCTAGGCGTCCCCCAAAATGAGAAGCAAATCTTTCGGCGAACGCATCGCAGATGTCCTGATCGAGGACGGGCTCCTATTGCCCAACCAGCTCGATGAGGCGATCAACATCCAGAAGCAGCAGGGCGGCCGGCTGCTCAAGATTTTAACCGACAAGCAATTTGTCAGCGACCAGGACATGGCCTTCAGCATGGGCCGTTGCCTGAACACGCCGCCGGTCAATTTGAGCAAAGTGCGGGTGCCGGAGGAGATCATGAATCTCGTCCCGCGCGACATGGCCAAGACGCACAAGCTCATGCCGGTGGCGCGGCTCGATAACAAGCTTTTCGTGGCGATGGCCGACCCGACCAACGTGCTGGCGGTCGATGACCTGAAGCGCCGGGTGCAGATGGAGATCGTGCCGATGATCGCGACCGAGAAAGCGGTCACCGATGCGCTCAGCGGCGTGCACGCGGCCGGCACGAACATGAGCGAAGTGCTCAAGCAGGTCGCCGAGGAAGTGGCCAACGATGTCGAAGTGCAGTCGACCAAGCGCGAGGACATCGATCTCGACCGTCTCGCGAACGACAGCGAAGACGCGCCGGTGATCAAGATCGTGAATTTGATCCTGGCCCAGGCGATCAAGGAAAAAGCTTCCGACATTCACATCGAGCCGTTCCAGCGCACGCTGAAACTGCGTTACCGTATCGACGGCGAATTGATCTCGGCCGAGTCGCCGCCCAAGGCGCTCCAGCTCGCGATCACGTCGCGTATCAAGATTCTCGCCGGCCTCAACATCGCGGAGCGCCGCGTGCCGCAGGACGGCCGCTTCCGCATCAAAGTGATGGGGAAGGAAGTCGATCTGCGTATCTCGATTCTGCCCACCTCGCACGGCGAGAAGGTCGTGATCCGTATCCTCGATAAATCGGCGCTCGCCGGCAGCATCGACAGCATGGGGATGGACGAGGAAACGATCCGCCGTTTCCGGAAGGCGATCGACGCGCCGCACGGCATGATCCTCGTCACTGGGCCGACCGGTTCCGGTAAAACGACGACGCTTTATTCCGTCCTCCAGGAATTGAACAGCCCGCAGTACAACATCGTGACGGTCGAGGACCCGATCGAATACGAGCTGATGGGCGTAAACCAGGTCGCGGCCCGGCCCGATATCGGGCTCGATTTTGCTTCCGCGCTCCGTTCCATTCTCCGGCAGGATCCGGACATCGTGATGGTCGGCGAAATTCGTGACAACGAAACGGCCGACATCGCGGTCAAGGCCGCGCTCACCGGTCACCAGGTTTTAAGCACGCTGCACACGAACGACGCGGCGGGCGCGATCGCGCGTCTCGACGATATGGGGATCGAGCCGTTTTTGATTTCCAGCTCGGTCATCATGGCCTGCGCGCAGCGACTCATCCGGCGGGTCTGTAACAATTGCCGCGAAGAATTTGTGCCGGAGCCGGAAATGTTTGAGCGGCTCGGAATGGAAGCGCCGGAGGGCGCGGTTTTCTATCACGGCATCGGCTGCGACCGCTGCAAGAACCGCGGCTATTCCGGCCGGGCCGCGATCATCGAGGCGCTCCCGGTGAGCGAAGCGATCCGGCGTCTGATCATCAAGCGCGCCTCGGCGGCGGTGATCAAGAACCAGGCAATCACCGAAGGCATGAAAACTTTGCGCATGGTCGGCATCGACAAGGCGATGGAAGGCATCACCACCCTCGAAGAAGTCTGGCGCGTAACCGCTGAGGACCACTAGACCGCCAGGAATCACTCGAATGAACTTACCGTTTCTCCGATACTTTAATTTCAAGAAGGACAAGAGCGCCGAGGGCGGCGTCGCGGTGGCGCCATCGCCGAGCCCGGTGGCCCCGCTCGTCAAGCCGGCCTCGGAACGTTACGGCAAGACCGTCATGCCTAACGTGTCGCGCATCGTCGGCCTGGAACCGGCCGGTGGTTTCCCGATGACGATGCCGGTGGGCAATCCCGCGCCCGTCGCAGTCACGGGCGCTCCGCGCAAGATTTCGCTCGGCAGCAACAGCTCGATCGCGGTTCTGCCGAAAGCGGAAACCAGCGCCCCGGTGAGCGAGCGCGCGATCGCGCTGCAATTGGCCGACCTCGTCGAGCACCTCCCGGCGGGAGTCCTGCAAACGATGCCGGTCGATCCGGAAAAGCGTGTCCTCTTCAAGGCTTCCGATCTGGAGCGCGGCATGTCGAGCGGCCGGCCGTCGGTCCTGCTCCGGTCGATTTTCCAACAGGCGCCGGATTTTTTCGTGACGGATATCGAGGCGACCGATGTGCGCGAAGTGCTGCTGCCCTTCGGCAAGGTGCTCGAGCAATTTACCGCTTTCCAGGTGCGGCCCGACCAGGTGATCGACGAAGCGGTCCCGCAGGTCGAAACGCCTTTCCTGCAAATGACGATCGCGGACGGTGAGCGCCTCGGGAAACCGGCGACGCCGATTCCCGCGCCGGTCGTCGCGGCCGCCGCGGCTGCGCCCGAAGTGGAGGCGGCGCCCGTCGCGCCCGCGGATGTTGCGCCGGAAGTGCCGGAGACGATTCGCCCGATTCGGTTGACTCTGCCTAACGAGATCAAAGCAGAGGCACCTGCCGCCGCCGCGCCCGCGCCCGTCGCGGAAGAGCCCGCCGCGCCGAAGACGATCCGCCCGATTCGATTGACTCTGCCTAACGACGTCAAGAAGACCACGGACGAAGCCGCCGCGCCTGCTCCGCTGGCGGCGAAGAAAATTTCACCGAACGGAATGGGCGTGCCCGCCACTGAGAGAGTTCCAGCCTCAAGTGGGCCGTCCATTCCCACCCCTTTGCCTTCGCCCTTTGCGCCGCCGGCGCCAGCGCGAATTCCATTCAAGGTCAGCCCGCCGTCGAACGACCTGCGCGGGTCGGTCCTGCCGGCGACTGCAACGCCGCCGCCCAAGCCGGCCGCGGTTTGCTTTTCGCCCGACGGGCCGCGGGTCCGCCTGCCGCTGCGCAATGTGCTGCGCGGTCTTTCGCCCTTCCAGTTGTCCGGCCCGGTCGACGAAGTGCCGGAGACGGCCACGATCGAGATTCCGTTCTCGATCATCGAGCCGCAGTTGTCGTTAGGCCGGATCGCCGTTTCGCCGGCGCAATTCCAGGCTGCCTTGCCGGAAGAATGGCGCGGCCTGTTCAAGATCGAGGAAACCGAGCAACCGGTTGTCCTGCCGCTCCAGGAAGTGCTGCAGAATCTGCCTAACGAGAGTTTGCAATTGCGCCCCGACCAGGTGGAAGTGGTTTTGACGGAGACGTTCGAGACGCCCTTCAGCGCGAAAGCGGCGGAAGACGCGGCCCGGATGAAAGTCGCGGCCGGCCCGATCGCGAAAGCTCCGGTTAGCGCCGAGCCGCCTGATCCCGTCCCGGCGAGCGTCGCGGAAGAGATCACCGCCGAGGACGTCAAGCTGCCAGAATCATCGATCCCGGCGACGGCGCCGGCCGTGCGCAGTGCGCTCCAGGTGGCCTTCGATACCGATGAAGTGCTCGACGCGAAAGCGATCGTCGCTCAGACCAGCAAGCTTCCCGGCGTCAGCGCCTGCGCGATCGTTTTCTCGGACGGACTCAGCCTGGCCGGGAATATCCCGGCCGAGTACCAGACCGAGGCGCTCTGCGCCCTCGCCCCCTCGATCGTCAAGCGGATCAACGACCAGATGGTCGGAGCCAGCCTCGGACCGCTCAACGGCATCACGCTCTACTGCGCCAAGACGCCGGTCAGCTTTTTCGCCCACGGGGAGATCTGTCTCGCCGCTCTGCATTCCGGCGGTGAGATCACAGCGGAAGTCCGCGCCCGCCTCAGTTGTGCGGCGCGCGAGCTCGCCGCGATGTATGCCAGCCAGCCTAACGCCTAACAAAAAGCCATGTCCATCATCAACTACGCCAGTCGCGAAATCCAATTCAAGATCGTCTACTACGGGCCTGCGCTCTGCGGCAAGACGACCAACCTCGCCTACATCCACGAGCGGATCAGCCCGGCCAACCGGGGCGACCTCGTCTCGCTCGCGACCGCGGCCGACCGCACCTTGTTCTTCGATTTCCTGCCGCTCAACGCAGTCGTGATCAAGGGCTTCGTGACCAAATTCCAGCTCTACACCGTGCCCGGGCAGGTGATCTACAACGCCACCCGGCAGCTCGTGTTGCGGAGCGTCGATGGAGTCGTTTTCGTGGCCGATTCGCAGTGGGAAAAAATGGAGGAAAACGTCGAGAGTTTCAAAAATCTCGAGGAAAACCTGGCCCAGCAAAATCTCGCGATCGACGAGATTCCCTACGTCCTGCAATACAACAAGCGGGACCTGAACAACGTCGCGCCGATCAATTATCTCGAATTCCTGATGAACAATCGGAAGAAGCGCGCGCAGAGTTTCGAGGTCGTCTCAAGCACCGGGCAGAATGTTTTCGCCTCGCTCAACGCCGTCTCGCAAATGCTGCTGCACAAGTTCAGCAAACAAGGCGACGGCGTGCCCGGTGCCGCGCCCGCACCGGTCGCCGTGCCGGTCGAGCCGGCTCCCGCACCTAAACTTTCAGTCGAGGCCACATCATGAATTGCATCCCGGCCCTAACGATCGAAAACGTCGCCAACCTCGACGGCATCCTGGCCGATTTCCTGACGAAATCGGACGCGGAACTGACCGTCGTGATCGATCGCGGCGGCAACGTCATCTCGCAATATGGCGATGTCGCGGTGATGGACGTGACGATTATCGCGGCGCTGGCCGCGGGTTCGTTTGCCGCGACCAAGGAACTGGCGCGCCGGATCGGCGAAGTCGAGTTCAACGCGCTTTATCATCAGGGAAACGGCAGCCACATTTTCATGAACTCGGTCGATGACGACACGATCATGATCACGGTTTTCGGACCGCGCACGACGGTGGGCCTGGTGCGCTTTTATTCCACCGCGACTGCGCTGGCGGTCTCGGAGCTCTTGAAATCGTTCGACCGCAGCGGCGGCCACGGTTTCACGTTCGACGCGGCCGACGTGAGCGCGACGGTCTTCAGCGATCGTTAGGCTGGATTTGGTTTAGCGTCCGCTGTCCGCAGCGGACTCGCGAAGCCGGCTCCGGTTGCGCAATCCCATCGATGCGGGAAATTCATCCGCACGATTCTATGGCGGTTCAATTCAGGGATTACTACGAGACGCTCGGCGTCTCCAAAACGGCCAGCGCCGACGAGATCAAGAGCGCTTTTCGCAAGCTCGCGCGCAAGCACCATCCCGACATGGCGAAGGCGAAGGAGAAGGCCGCCGCCGAGGAGCAATTCAAGATCATTAACGAAGCCTACGAGGTCCTGAGCGATCCGGAAAAGCGGGCGAAGTACGATCAGCTTGGGGCGGATTGGAACCAGCCGGGCGGATTTCAACCGCCGCCCGATTGGGGCCGGGGCGGAGCGGGCGGCGGCGGCGGCTTTCGCCGTCAGGCCGGCGGGAACGGCGGCGGAGTCGAATTTGAATTCGGCGGCACGGGGTTCAGCGATTTTTTTGAGGCTTTCTTCGGGGGCGGTCGCGGCGAGTCGGCTTTTGGCGGCGGCTTTGGCCGGCGGCCCGCGACGGAGGAGCGCGGGCAGGACGTGGAGGCCGATATCATGGTCACGCTCGAGGAAGCGCTGAATGGTTCGACCCGGCAGGTTTCGCTGCGCCGGAGCGATTCCGAGAAGGTGGAAACCTACCAGGTTAAAATCCCGCGCGGGGTGCATGAAGGACAGCGCATCCGGCTCGCGGGGCAGGGGGAACCCGGCACGCGGGGCGGGAAGAAAGGCGATCTTTTTCTCCGGGTGCGCCTGGCGCGGCATCCTGATTTTTCGGTCGAGGGCAATGACCTCGTGCACGAGGCGACGCTGACCCCTGCGCAGGCCGTCCTCGGCACGCAACTGGAGGTGCCGACCCTGGAAGGCTTTCGCCGGCTGAAGATTCCCGCCGGCACGCAAGGCGGACAGCGATTTCGTCTGCGCGCCCGTGGGCTCCCGACCGCGACCGGTGGGCGAGGCGATCTTTACGTGGTCACGCAAATCGCGATTCCCAAAAAGCTGACAGAAGCCGAGCGCGCGCTCTGGGAGCAGCTCGCCGGCTGAATGGGAGCGCTCGACAAGGCGTGCGCCTTTCCGTAAGAAGCACGGATGAAAATTGCCCTCGGCTCGGATCACGCCGGTTTCCGTTACAAGGAGAAAATCAAGCAACTGCTCCTGTCGTTAGGGCACGAGGTCGAGGATTTCGGGACGACGAGCGAGGAGCCGGTCGATTATCCGAAATTCATCCGGCCGGCGGCGGAGGCGGTGGCGCGCGGCGAATGCGAGCGCGGAATCGTCCTCGGTGGTTCCGGCAACGGCGAAGCGATGGCAGCCAACAAGGTGCGGGGGATCCGTTGCGCGCTTTGCTGGAATGAAGAGAGCGCCCGGCTTTCCCGCCAGCATAACGATGCCAACGTCCTGTCGTTAGGCGAGCGGATGATTTCCGAGGAGCTCGCGCTTCAGATCGTGCGCGTCTGGCTCACGACCGATTTCGAGGGCGGCCGGCATACGGCGCGGATCGCGATGCTCGATGTTTAGCGCGGGCTTCAGCGCGTCACGGCGAACCAGACGCTGAGCAAAAAAACCGCGCTAACGAAGGCATTGCTCTGGAAGAAAGCGCGGTTGATCGCGGCCAGGTCGAGCCGGGCCGCGCTCCGGTGTTCGTAAACCAGCGCGCCGGCGACGAGCGTCATGCCCCCGAGGTAAATCATGCCTAACGACGCTGCGAAACCGAAGGCGAGGAGGGCGACGAACATCGCGAGATGAAGGAATTGCGCGAGCCGGAGCGAGCGTGCGATGCCGAGCCGCACGACGAGAGAGCGGAGTCCCTCGCGCCGATCGAATTCCAGATCCTGGGTCGCGTAGATCAGGTCGAAGCCCGCCACCCAGGCGATGACCCCCGCGCCGAGGAGGAGCGGAGCGAAAGCGAGCCGCCCGGTTGCGGCAATCCACGCGCCCGCCGGCGCGACGGCCAGGGCAAGCCCGAGGAAAAAATGACTCAGGGCGGTGAACCGTTTCGTTAGCGAGTAAAAGAAAACGATCGCGAGAGCGACCGGAGAGAGAAGAAATGTGGCGCGGTTAATGGCGGCCGCGGTCGCGACAAAGGCGGCCGAATTAAAAATTAACAGAGCCACCGCAGCCGGACGCGGGATCAGTTTGTGACGCAGCGCGGTCCGCGGGTTTCGTTGGTCGAGGGTCCAGTCCGCGAGCCGGTTGAAAAGCATCGCTGCCGTCCGCGCGAAGACCATGCAAAGCAGGACGAGGGTGAGCAGCCGAAGGGACGGCCGCCCATGCGTCGCGACGAGGAGCGCCCCGAGCGCGAAAGGCAAGGCGAAGACGGTGTGCGAGAACCGGATGAGCTGCAGGAAACGGGTCAGGCCATTGCCACTTTTTGGCTTCCTGGCTTCCGGATTCAATCCAATCGCGGTCATCGGAGCAGCGTCTCCAGACGCTCGCGGGCTGAATTCAGGATGGGCGTCCCGTGGGCGAACAAGAGGCGTTGGAATGGCCAGTCGAGCAGCCGCCGTAGCGAGTGCCGCATCTCTTTTTGGTCGGCGCAGTATTTCGGCGGCAGAAAGGTGAAGCCATAGGGCTCGAAATTAATCAGGGCATCACCGACCACAATCGTCCCCCCGTCCTCCGCGAAATGGAAAGCCGTCTCGCCCGGCGCGGCGCCTTCGATCGCGATCGCGGAAACACCGGGGCTGATCTCCTCTTTGTCGGAAATCTCTCGCGCACAGCCGGCGACCAATTCCCCCGCGACAACCTGCGCGCAAAAAACAGGCGCCTGTGACCGGCTCGAAAAACGCTCTGCCGCCCGGAGATGATTCGAATTTGTGAGCAGGATTCCCGCAACCGTGTCCTGTCCGGTCAATTCCTCCAATGCGGAAGGCTCCAGCGGGATGGGGTCGACCAGGAAAAGCCCGGCGGCGGATTTCACCGCCGTGGCATAGAGGTCGGACTTCACGGCCGGATCGTAGGCGTGCCAGAAGGAGAGAAACGGGGTGAGGGCCTGAATCTCAGGAGCCTGAAACATGCGGATTGAGGGAAAGGGCCGGGGTGCGTGGCACCGTAGCTGCTACAAGGAATATAATTACTAGAAACACCATATGCTGACCTTCTCCTATCAAGCTCGGGATAGTGCCGGAAATATCGTAAACGGTATTCAAGACGCGATCAACGAGGACAACGCTGTCACGAGTCTCATGAGCCGCGGGCTCATGGTGCTTTCACTCCAGCAGAAAGCTGCTGCTTCCCGCACCAAAAACAAGATTTGGACGGTCAAGGAAACCGACCTCGTCCTCTTCACCCGGCAGCTGGCGACCATGATTGAGGCCGGCATTTCGCTCGTCCAGGCGCTGACCGCGCTCTACGAGCAGTGCGACCCGAAACGCCAGAAGAACCTGCGCAACGTCATCAGTGACGTCACCGCGCGTGTCCAGGGTGGCGAAACCTTCCACGAATCGATCGCGAAACATCCGCGCGTCTTTAACCGTCTCTTTGTGAGCATGGTGAAAGCCGGCGAAGCGGGCGGTCTGCTTTCCGAGATTCTCGACCGACTGGCCGGCTTCCTCGAAGCCAGCGCCCGGCTGCGCAAGAAGGTGAAGTCGGCCATGACCTACCCGGTCATCGTCATCAGCATCGCCTTCCTCATCACGACCTTCCTCATCGTCCGGGTGGTCCCGGTCTTCGGCGAGATCTTTAAGGACTTCGGCGCCAAGCTGCCGGCTCCGACTCAATTCCTGATCGACCTGAGCGACTTCATCCGCGCGCAGTGGTACTTCATGATCCTCGGAATGGGCGCGGTCTTCTTCGGACTCCGCACCTTCTTCCGGTCCACCCGCGGCCGGCAATGGAGCGACAAGTGGAAGCTCAAGCTCCCGGTCTTCGGTCCGCTCATCCATAAAATCTGCATGTCGCGCTTTGCCCGGACGTTTGCGCAGCTCATCCGGAGCGGCGTGCCGATCCTGGAAGTGCTCGACATCGTCGGTGGCACATCCGGCAACCATGTTGTCGAGGAGAGCATCAAGGGTGTGAGCGCTGACGTGGAGAAAGGCGACAACCTTTCGGTCGCGCTTTCGAAGAAGAAAATTTTCCCGCCGATGATGCTGCGCATGGTCGCAGCGGGCGAATCGACGGGTCGGATCGACACCATGCTGGAGAAAATGGCCGATTTCTGGGACGAAGAGATCGAGGCCCTGCTCGACGCTCTCACCTCGCTGATCGAGCCGCTCCTGATCGTGTTCCTCGGCGTGATCGTGGGTGGCATCGTGATCGCGATGTTCCTGCCGATCTTCAAGCTGAACGAAGTAGTTTCGCAGAGCAAAAGCTAGGGAGAAGCTTGCTCCACGGAGAGGGAGGGCGGATCGCAAGATCCGCCCTCTTTTTTGCGTCCCTCCCTCTCGTTAGGCTGCGAAAAGCCTTGCTCGCGGCGCGAGTGTGCGAGACGAATCCTGCATGACGGAGCTGGACGATTTCAAAAGCTCCGTTGCTTTGCTCGTTTCCAGTTGCGATGCGTTCTTCGATGCCTGGCGTCCCTTCCACGCCTTCTTCGAAAAGTTCTGGGACGACTGCCCGCTCGAGATGTTCCTCCTCACGAACGAACTCATGATTCACTCGCCGCGGATGCGGGGGATCGCCGTCGGGGAAGATCGCGGCTGGTCGAGCAATCTCCTTTTTGCCCTCGAGCAGATCGCGCATCCTTATGTCCTTTATTTTCAGGAAGACTATTTCCTGACCGCGCCGGTCGAGCGCGCCCAGTTGGCGGCTGATTTTGCTCATGTGATCAACGGCGACGCCGACTCACTCTGCTTTCGCGCGCGCTCCAAACCGGAGGCTGCGCCGCGCCCCCTGAACGATCGTTTTGGAGTCGTGCCGCTCGATTCCGACGGCCGCACACGTTGCCAGGTCACGCTTTGGAAACGAAGCGCGCTCCAGTCGATTTTGCGGGAGGGCGAGACGGCATGGAATTTCGAGGCCCGGGGCAGCGCCCGGACGCAGGAGATGCAAATCCTTTCCTACGCCAGCCGGGAAAATGCGCCGATTCGTTACCTCATGTCCGCCATCTCGCGCGGCCTCTGGATGCCCGACGCGATTGAGCTCTGTCGTTCCCAAGGGGTGACGGTCGATCCCTTTTTTCGTCCGGTTTTTCCCGCGCGGACCTGGCAGCGGCGTTTGCGCCGCGCGCTCGGGCGGGCCCGGCTCCGTCGCGCTCTCGCCGCGCGTCGAAATAGCGTGATCGAATTGTCATGAGGCGAATCGTGAGGTGGAACGTGAGCGGACGCGCGCGTCAGCTTTCCGGCGGCGACGCGATTCTCGTCTCGATCCCGAAAAGCGGCCGGACCTGGGTGCGCACTTTTCTTTGCGCCTATTTTTGCGAGAAGGCCGGGCAACCTTTTTCGCTCGAACCGGAGCGGTTCGCGGGAGTGCCGCGCGTCATTTACACCCACGATCTCTTCGAGCAGCGGACAAAGGCTGATCGCTGGGACAAGGTGCGCGGCAAATACCTCATTCCGCCGCGGGAACGCGCCCGGCTTCCAATCATTCTCCTCGCGCGCGATCCGCGCGACGCGTTCGTCTCGCTTCATATTCAACTTACCCGCCGGACAAAGGAAACGCCTGACGAGCTCAAGCAAAAAAGCGCGACCGAACTGCTGCGCGATCCGGCGTTTGGGATTCGCTCGATGGTCGAGGTGATGAACTGCTGGCTCGCGGAATGGTCCGGACGTCCCAACTTTCTTCTCCTCCGCTACGAGACTCTGCGCGCGGACCCGGCGCCGGGATTTCGGGCGCTCCTCCAACTTCTCGGGGAGGCGCCGGTGCAGGAATCCGGCTTTGCCCACGCGCTTCGGTTTTCCGATTTCGGGCAGATGAAAAAGATGGAAGGTGAAGGCGCGTTCGAGTCGAAAATTCTGCGGGCCGGCGATACGCGTGATCCGGAATCCTTCAAGGTGCGGCGGGGAAAAATCGGGGGCTTCGGAGACTATCTTTCGCCTAACGACCAGGAGTATGCCGCTGCTGCCCTGCGCAAACTCGATCATCGCTTCGGTTACGGCACGGCCTGAAAAACGAGAAACCAACCGTAATCGTATCTGCAAAACGATTCAGCACTGTGGCATCCAACGAATTCAGGGCCGCCTTCGCCTCCGGGGGTCTGGCCGAACTGAACCGCGCTATTCTCGACTCGGCGCTCGATTGCATCATCACGATGGATGCGGCCGGCCTCGTCCAAGAATGGAATCCGGCGGCGATGCGGACCTTCGGATTGACCCGCGAGCAGGCGGTCGGCCGGGAGCTGGCCGAGCTCATCATCCCGCCCGAGCTGCGCGAGCGTCATCGCCAGGGGCTGGCGCATTATCTGCAGACCGGGGAAGGACCGGTCCTCGGGCGCCGGATCGAAATCGCCGGCCTTCATGCCGACGGGCACCGGCTCCTGGTCGAACTAGCGATCACTGCTTTCCGGATTGCGGGCATGCCGGTTTTCACCGCCTACCTGCGCGACATCACCGAGCGCGTGCGCGCGGAGCGACGGCGCGACGCGCAATATGCGATTGCGAGTCTGCTCGCCTCTGCTCGTAGTATCGAGGAGGTCGCCTCCCCGGTCATCGAGCGGATTGCGCAGAGCGGAAACTGGATTTGCGGCGCGCTTTGGTTGCGCGAGACCGGCGACGATGCGCTGCGTTGTCATTCCTTCTGGCATGTCGCGCTTCCGGAGCTGGAAAGATTTGCCGGCGTCTCGCGCGCCTTCGTTTTCTCAGATGCCGGCAGCCTGCCCGGCCGCGTCCTCGCCTCCCGCAAGCCCACCTGGGTGACCGACGTTAAAAACGATTCCGCTTTCCCCCGGGCGGCCGCAGCGGCCACGGCCGGGCTGGCGGGCGCCTTTGCCTTCCCTGTCGCGACTGGGGGCGAAATAAAAGGCGTGATTGAACTTTTCAGCGCCGAACCGGTCCAGCCGGACGAGGATTTACTCCTCCTTGTCGACTCGTTAGGCAGCCAGGTCGGGAATTTCATCGAGCGCCGCCAAGTCGAGGTGGAACTGCAACAGCAAAAGGAAATGGCCGAGGCGGCCAACGCGGCCAAGGACACTTTCCTTGCCACCCTGAGTCATGAATTGCGCACTCCGCTCACGCCCGTGCTGATGTGGGCGGGCGGCATGCTGCACGACCCGGATCTTCCAGAAGATCTGCGCGACGGACTGAAAATGATCGCCCGCAATATCGAGCTGGAAGCGCGCCTGATCGACGACCTGCTCGATCTGACCCGCATCGCGCGTGGCAAACTGCGCCTTCATGTGCAGAAGACCGACATCCACGAAGTGCTGCGTCACGCGCTTGAGATCGTGCGGGACGGGGATAGTCCCCGGGGCCTTGATTTGCAGGTGGAGTTAACGGCCACCCGTCCGCAGGTCGAGGGCGACGCGACGCGGTTGCAGCAGGTCTTTTGGAATCTGCTGCGCAATGCGACCAAGTTCTCGCCCGCGGGCGGCCGGGTCCTGGTGCGGACCGAAAATCGTGCGCCAGGAACGATCGCGATCTCGGTCAGCGACCACGGCGTCGGAATCGCCGCGGAAGATCTGACGAAAATTTTTGATGCCTTCGAGCAGGTGAGCGAACGGCAGGAAGGGCTGGGACTCGGCCTCGCGATCAGCAAAGCTATCGTCGACTTGCACTGTGGCCAGATCGGCGCGGAAAGCGCGGGCCTCGGCCAGGGCGCGACTTTTCTTGTCGAACTTCCGCTCGCGACGACGGAACGGTGATCGCTTTAGCGGAGCGGCCGCGCAACCAGGATACCGGTATCGGTGCTGTAACGCGCGAGATAACTCGAGAGCCGCGAGTCGACCACGACCTTCCCGTAGTTTCGTGGCGATGACGCATGCATGAAATGGAGGACGCCGCCCTTAGCCCGGTAGGCGAGCCCGACGTGCGACGTCGAGTAAAGCCCCGGCCGATCGCGCGAAACGATGCCGATGATGTCGCCGCTCTTCAATTTCGATTCGATCCGGGCGACGCGGTTTTTGGGAATCTGGTAAAGCGGCCGGGCGGTCACCCGCGCCTCCATTTGCCCTAACGGACCGAGAAGAGCGGGATTCGCTTTCAGGTAGCGATAATGCCGCCAGCCGAAAGTCATTTCGTGCGCGGCGTGGTTTACCCGGACGCCGCCCAGTTGCCGGGTGAGATCGCTGACCAGCCCGCGCCGGTCGTTATCCGCCAGCCAATCCTCCAGGTAATGCAGGCGCGACAGATACTCACCGGTGCATTTGCCTCCGCGATAACGATCGAGCTCGATGTAATGGAGGAGACGCTCCGGCGTCCACCAAACCTCGGGGTCGTTCAGCATGCGGGCGAAGCCGAGGGAAATTTCGAAGAACGTCCAGCAGTCCATCCCGTAAAAGTTGGCGGAGGGCGCCTCGATCCGGTCGTCGATCTCGAGGGTGAAAGATTTGTAGCGCGTGCCGACGAGGGCGCGGCCGACGGCGGCGGTCCGTTCGCCGATCCGGAGCGATTTCCAGTCGTTGGCGCGCGCTTCCCGGACGAGACGATCGAATTGATCACGGCCCTTGAAAACGGTGCTCGAAGGAAGCGTCGCACCACTCGTTAGGCCGACATCGGCTCCCAGAAAAAGAAAAAGTGCCAGAGAAAATCCAAGCGCGCGCATGCTCCCTGACGTTTCGAGCAAAAGGGGTGCCGCGCAAGGCGGAAGACTATTTTGCCGGGGCCGGGACGAGCAGAACCGGGCGCTCGCCCGCCTTCAAAACACCTTCGGTCACACTGCCGACAAGGAGATTGTACACCGAGCCGTGGCCGTGCGAGCCCATCACGATGCAGTCGGCCGCAACCTCCCGCGCGGTCCTGAGGATTTCCTCGACGACCGTTCCTTCGCGTTCATGCGCCACCGTGTTGAGTCCGCTTCCGGAAAGCTCGAGCTGGAGAGCATCGAGCCGGCTTTTCCCCTTCTCGTTAGGCAGTTCTGGTGGCAGGTAGCCCGGAGCTCCGACCGGCAGACCGCCGGCCATTCCCATCTCCGGCATGCCAATTCCCGGGTAACCGATAGTAGCGGCCGGAAAAACCGGGACGGCCGCAATCTCGCGCACGTGGACGAGATGCAGTTCCGCTCCGAACGCGCCCGCCAGTTCGCGCGCCTGCCTGAGCACGCCTTCCATCGCGGGGGAAAAATCGACCGGGACGAGGATTCGTTTCATGACTGCTGCGCCTGCAAAAAGAGAATGAGGGAAGCGCGACGAAGGGTCAAGCGGTTGGAAAAGATTGACGCGCCCCTTATGCTCGCGCGTGCAGGATTTCTTCACCGATGCGGAGCCGGAAACTCAGGCCGACCCGGCCGCGCCGCTCGCCAGCCGGATGCGGCCCCGGTCACTGGAGGAGTTCGTCGGCCAGGAGCACATCCTCGCGCCCGGCAAACTGCTCCGGCGCGCGATCGAGGCGGACCGCTTGCCCTCGGTCATCCTGTCGGGACCGCCGGGCACGGGAAAAACGACGCTCGCCCAGATCATCGCGGCCATGACGGAATCGAAATTCGAGCGCCTGAGCGGAGTGGAAAGCAACGTCGCCGAGATGCGCAAAGTCGTCGCCGCCGCGACCAATCGTCGGCGCACTTCCGGGAAAAAGACCATCCTTTTCGTGGATGAGATTCATCATTTCAACAAGGCGCAGCAGGACATTCTGCTCCCGGATGTGGAGAGCGGGAATCTGCGCCTGATCGGCGCTACGACTTACAATCCGTTCTTCTACGTCAACAGCGCGCTTGTTTCGCGCTCGCAGGTTTTCCAGCTTGAGTCGTTAGGCGTGGAAGAGCTTGAGCGGCTGATCGAGCGCGCCCTGAAGGATGAGGAGAGAGGGCTCGGCAAGTATCGCGTGAAGATGGATGCGGACGCGAAACGTCATCTCGCCAAACTCAGTGACGGCGATGCGCGCAAATGTCTGAACGCGCTCGAGATCGGCGTCCTGACTACCCCGCCTAACGAGAAGGGCATCATTCCTTTTACCCTCCAGGTCGCAGAGGAAAGCATCCAGACCAAGGCGGTGGTTTATGATCGGGCGGGCGACGCGCACTACGACACGATCAGCGCCTTCATTAAAAGCATGCGCGCTTCCGACGAGAAAAGCGCGATCTATTGGCTGGCCAAGATGCTACACGCCGGGGAGGACTTTCGTTTCATCGCGCGGCGGATCGTGATTTTCGCAAGCGAAGACGTCGGACTCGGCGATGCGGAAGCCCTGCCGCTCGCGATCGCGACCCAGCAGGCGGTGGAATTTGTCGGGATGCCGGAGGCGCGTATCCCGCTTGCCCACGCGGTCTGCTACATGTGCCGGGCAAAGAAAAATCGCGAAGCCTACGACGCGTTAGGCGCGGCGACGGAAGAGATCGAGGCCGAGAAAACCAAGCGTGTCCCGGAGAAGCTGAAGAACAAGCATTTCCCGGTCAATCCGGAACGTTAGGCGAAGCTAGCTAGGCCGCCTTTTTTGGGGGGCTGTCTTTGACAGGGAAGGGGATGACCGCCTTTGGTTCGTCGGCCGCCTTGAGAACCGGCGCTGCCTCGTAAGTCAGTTTGCCCTCGATCACTTCGGAGAGCGCGACATCAGCCAGACCCGTGCCGGGGGGGCAGGCAACCAACGGGCGATGTCCGCGGGCGAGCTGGCGGACACGTCGCGAGATGACATTCACGAGCATCATTTGATTGGGAATGACTTTCGAAGCGGCGAGAAGGAGTTGAGTTTTCATAGGTAACGGACCGACGGAATTCGCGGCTAACGACGAACGCCTTTCCCAGAAGAGGGACAGGGAACTTGGAGGTGTTCCCGAGAAATCGTAGCAGAGATACAGGCGAAAGATCGTTGGCTTCCGCCGAAACACAACCGTTATCTCCGTCGCACCCCTTAGAGCCGCCAGAGCATGGTTACGAGCAGATCGATCGCAAGGAGCCAGACGAGGATGACCTGCCAGAGCCGCAGGTTGCGCGCCGCCCAATGATCCGCCGCCACTTCGGGGTCCCGATCAAAAAGCCGTTTCCGGATTTTGAAAATGTACGCGCCGCTCAGCAGAACAAGAACGAGGCAGATGGAGAAGACGATCCGCAAGGCAAGGACGGAATCCGCATGCTGCCTTACGATCGCGAAAAGGGTTGCGGTCATCATTGTCACTTCGTTCTTCGGTGGCGAGCGCGCAACCAGACGTCCGAGCTAGCGCGGAGGGTCGCCTTTCGCGAAAGTCTCCGATGCCGTCTCCGGTCGCGAGCCAGAAAGCGCTTTTCAAGCGGCTGCACCCGCGGCTCGCGGACTGGTTCCGGGCCACTTATGGCAGTTTCACCGACGCGCAGTTGCGTTGCGTGCCGTCGATCCTGGAACGAAAATCGATCCTGCTCACTTCGCCGACCGGGAGCGGCAAGACGCTTGCCGGTTTCCTCGGTGTCTTCGATGATTTCCTACGTCGACTCGATGCCGGGAAGTTGTCGTTAGGCGTGCATTGCCTCTACATCTCTCCCTTGCGCGCGTTGACCTACGACATCGGGAAAAATCTGCGCGAGCCGATCTCCGGGATGGGGCTGGAAAAGGAATTGCTCATTCACGTCCGGACCGGCGACACGAGCGCGAGCGAGCGGGCGAAATTTCGGCGCAAACCGGCGCACTTCCTGGTCACGACGCCCGAAAGCCTGGCCGTGATGCTGGCGCAGGAAAGCTACGCCGCGCATCTCTCCACTTGTCGATTCGTCATTGTGGACGAGTTGCACTCTTTCGCGGGCAACAAGCGCGGAGTCGACCTCGTTCTTTCGCTTGAGCGGCTGGAGCGCATCGCATCTTTGCCAAACGAAAATGAGCAGTCGCTCTGCCGCGTCGGACTTTCCGCCACAGCAGCGCCGCTCAAGTTGCTGGCGAAATTTCTTGCGGGCGACCACCGACCCTGTCGAATCGCCCAGGCGAAGATGGAAAAGGAATCGATCGTCGAGGTGTTTTCGCCGATTCGCCGCAAGCCCTATCCGCCCGCGGGCTACACCGGCATCCGCCTCTACGCGGAACTGGCAGAGCTGATTCGCTCGCGTCGCTCGGTCATCGTTTTTACAAATGTGCGCTCGGCCGCGGAGCAACTTGGCTTGCGCCTGAAAGAACTCCTGCCCGATCTCGCTGATCAGATTGAAACGCATCACGCTTCGCTCGACCGCAGTGTGCGGATGGAAGTGGAGGACCGGCTCAAAAACGGAAAGCTGCGCGCGGTGGTTTGCTCGACCAGTCTCGAACTCGGAATCGACATCGGTGCGGTCGATCTTGTCGTCATGGTCGCAACGCCGAAGGGCGTGTCGCGCGCGATCCAACGGATCGGGCGCTCCGGGCACTCGCTGAACAAGAGCAGCCACGGCGTGCTGGTTGCGACCAACATCAACGATCTCGTGGAAGCGACCGCCACCGCTCAACTCGTTAGGGAAGCGATCCTGGATCCGATTCAGGTCCTGGAAAAGCCTAACGACGTTCTTGCGCAACACATCGTGGGAATGGCCGCGCTCGCCCCGATCGCGGTCGAGGAAGCGTTTGCCATCGTGAGGCGAGCTTATCCGTTTCGCGACCTGGAGCGGGACGAGTTCGAGCATGTCCTCGAATATTTGACCGGCGGCGGCGAATCGCTGCAGCGGCAGTACACCGGGCTCTTCGGGAAAATCGCGCTGGCGGACGGCGTGATTTCGCTCGCCCATCCGCGGGTGACGCGTGAATTCCTGTCCAACATCGGGACGATCGTCTCGGAGGGATTCGTCAGCGTGCTTCTCGGCCGGCGCCGGCTCGGCTCGGTCGAGGAAGGATTCATTAAACAGCTGCAGGTCGGCGACCTTTTTGTCCTCGGTGGACGCGTCGTTAGGCTAATCGATACCGGAGTGCAGGAAGCGTATGTCGAGCGGGCGGATGGACATCTCCCGACGATCCCACGCTGGAACGCGGCCAAGATGCCGCTTACCTCCGGATTAGCCAAGGCCGTGCGCGATTTGCGCGGCGATCTCGAGCGGCGCCTCCGCTCCGGCCCGGACGCCGACGTGATCGAGTGGCTGGTCGAGACCTTCCAAATCTCGATCGCCAATGCGCAGCCGATCATTGAATTCTTCCGGGCTCAGCTCGCCATCTCAGAAGTGCCGGTGGTGGGCAAATTCCTGATCGAACTCTATCGCGAAGGCGATTTCTCCCACTACTTCTTCCACGCTCTCATCGGGCGGAGCGCGAACGACGCACTTTCACGCATCGTCGCCTGGCGGGTTCGGGACCGGATCGGCGGCAACGCGCTGGTCACGATCGACGACTACGGATTTCTCCTTACTCTGCGCCGTTTTCAGGAATTGCCGCTGGGGCAATGGAAAGGCTGTTTTCGGCGCGCTGAAGCGGAAGATGATTTGCACGCGGCCCTGCGCGGTTCCGAGTTGGTGAAATGGCAATTTCGCGGTGTGGCGCAGACAGGTCTCATGGTTCCACGCAATCTACCGGGCCGGGAGCGCAAGCCGCGCCAGCTTAGTTGGAGTTCGGAGGTCCTTTTCCGCGTTCTGGAGCAACACGAACCGGATCACCCGCTGCTCGAGGAAGCTTACCGGCAGGCGATGCACACCTTCCTCGACGCGGAAACCGCCTATGCGTTTCTCGATGACGTCCAAGCCTACGAGTGGACACTGAAGGAACTGCCCGTGGTCTCGCCTTTTTCGTTCCCGGTTTATGCGAGCAAGATCAAGGAGAACATGATGCTGGAGGACCCGGCGGCCGCGCTCGAGCGGATCTATTTCGAGATGTACGCCCGTGTCGAGCAGATAGCCGCGAAAAAAGCGGACGGCCGCTGAGCAAATCGACAGCGCGGCGAATGGCATAACGACGGTTGTTATTCGGCCGGTTGCGGGTAAGTTTTTGCCTCCCAAAAACGGGGGCGTACTGGTTTCGACTGATTGTTTGAAGCGCAGGCGGCATGTCGAGGATGGTTCGTTGGCCTCGTTAAAATCCGGACCAAAAAAAATAAATGCAGATCACCAAGATCTCGCTCTCGCGGCTTAATTGACTGCGATGTCCCGGGCTGGACGCCTGCTACGGCTCGGGACATGGACAGCAGGCTAATCGGACGGCGGAGTGACCGCGCCGGACGGTGAAGGAATTTCGTGGTGGCTCGATGGACGGCGTGTGCCGGTGCAACGTCCGACCATTTAAAAATAATCA
>DASXYO010000050.1:0-5454 GCA_036502465.1 Chthoniobacterales bacterium | reverse complement strand
AATTTTCCGACCGCCAACCTGCAGGTCATCTGGCGACACGGCTCGCTTCCGCTCGTTTTCTGGTCGCCGTGGGATCGACCCTACGAACAAAAAATGGGCCCGGACCGTTTCGGGTTACAGGCAATTCTTGACGGCACCTGGAATCGCTACATCGACGATTGGGCGGACGGGGCGCGCGCCTTCGGGCATCCGATGATCGTCTCGTTTGGAGACGAGATGAACGGCGATTGGTTCCCCTGGTCGGGCACCTATTACGGAGGCAAGAAGAAGGTTGAGGGCCGGCTTAACGAATGGGTCGGACCGGAAACTTTCAAGCGCGCATTTCGTTACGTGGTCGATCGCGTCCGGGCGCGCGGCGCGCGCAACGTGCAGTGGCTTTTCCAGACGAACAATTATTCCTTCCCGATGGATACCTGGAATTTCGCGGCCGCCTATTATCCCGGATCGAGATACGTCGACTGGCTCGGCCTGAGCGTTTACGGCCAGCAATTCGCCGATGAGCCGTGGTCCCCGTTCTGGCCGTTGATCGACTGGCCTTACCAGGAAATGAGCCGGCTTGACCCGGACAAGCCGATTATGATCACAGAATGGGCGACCGGCGAATTCCCCCATTCCGGCGACAAGGCGAAATGGATCGAGGAAGGTTTCGACGTCATGAAGACGCGCCTGCCGCGCGTGAAAGCGGAAGTGTATTGGCACGAACGCTGGCAAAACGCCGATCAGACCTACAGCAACCTGCACATCAACTCGTCACCCGAAGCGCTCGCCGCCTACCGAAAAGGCGTGGCGGACCCGTATTGGTTAGGCGACCTGATCCTGCGCCCGATCTCGCCCGCCAGATAACCGCATTCCTCGCCTAACGAGGATGCAGAAGATCGAGCGCAAGCTTCCAGTCGCCTGCCCGGTCCTTGCGCCAGATGCGCAGGTAATAGCCGCTCGCCTCCGTCGCCGCGCCGGCCATGTATTCGCCCCAGACATAGCCAAGGTCGCCCCCGTGAGCCACATCGCCGCCCTTCGGTTCGCCAAACTTGTTCGTCGTCGTTTCCTTTCGCAACGCCGCGGCCGCTTCCGCGCTTCCCACGACGGGAAATTTCTGCGGCTGATAGAGCCGCATATTTTCCTCCGCGCAGTCGACCAGCTGCCCGGCCCGGTCGGCCGCATAACGTCGATCATGCGCCCGCATGATCGCCTCCGCGTCGGTTGCCGAGTCGTTAGGCGCGTGATTTTGCGCCAGCACCAGCTCCTCCGGCGGCCCGGTCGGCGCGGGATTATCCGAGCCGAGATCGAAGCGCAGTTTCCACGCACCATTTTCCCAGCGCCAAACGGAGACGAATTGGCCGTAGGCGGCTGGCTCCTTGTCCGCTGCGTCTTTCTTGAAACTCCAGGGGCCGGTCGTGTAACCGAGGTCGCCGTTCGTCGAAATCGCCGCCAGGACCGGCTGCCATTGCAGGACACCTTTTGATTCCGGTTTTGCTTCCCAGGCTTTCTTGCCGTTCATCGGTCCGGGCTCGAAAACGGTCGAGTCGTCGGCAAGCGCGTGCAGAAACGCGGTGCGCATTCCCTTGTCGAGCGATTCCTGGGCAAACGCGGTCTCTGCCGCCGCGAGCGATTTCGCGCTCCCGGTTTTCGGCGTTTCCTCCGCCAGGAGCGAAGCCGCGCCGCAAAAGAAAAAAAGTGAACAAGCGGAGTAGGACAAAATTTTCACGTCGTTAGACAAAAGCTGCATTTGGCGGCGTCTCAATCTAAAAGACCGTGAAGAAGAAATGGAGAGCGCGCGCAGCGAAGACGATTGGCAAACCTGTTTTAGACAGCTCGGCCCCGCGCTGCTCCTTTTCGCCCGCCGCTGGACCAACTGCCGCGCGGAAGCCGAGGATGTCGTCCAGGACGCCTTCGTCCGCTTTTGGCGCCGCCAGCATTCGATCGAAAATCGCGCCCTCCTTTACGCCACCGTCCGCTCCGCCGCGCTCGATCGCCTGCGCGGCGAACAGCGCCGCGCCAAACGCGAAGCCGTGGTCGCGCTCGATGGCGACACTCATTTCGAGCCGCAGTTCACGAGCATCGACGAAGGCCAGCAGCAACTGGCCGCGGCCGTCGAGCGTTTGCCCGATGAACAACGGGAGGTCGTCATCTTGAAAATCTGGAACGACCTCACTTTCGCCGAGATCGGCAGCGTCCTCGAGATCTCGCAAAACACCGCCGCCTCGCGCTACCGCTACGCTCTCGGCGCGCTCAAGAAAACTTTACAGCCCCATGAATGATTTTTCCGAACTCGAAGCTGAATTGAAAAAGCTGCGACCGGTGCCGGCCTCGGACGAACTGCGCGCCCGGATCGAAGTCGCCCTCGCCCAACCCGCAGCGGGCGCGACCGCCGGCGTGCTCCCGCGCCGGTCGCGGCGCCCCGGTCTCTGGTGGTCGCTCGGCCTTGGCCTGACGGCCGCTTCCGCGCTCGTTCTGGTCTGGCTCGCCTTTTTCGCCGAGCCGCCAGCTAGTCAGCCGATCGTCGCGCAGAATGCCAGCCCGGCGCCTTCCGCCGCCTACGATCCCGGGCTGCAACCGGCCACCCTTCGCCAGGTTGTTTATCACCGGCGCGACGAAGGTCTCGTTTTCTCGCCTAACCAATCGGAGCGACCGCTCCGGCGGGTCCGCTACGACACCCGCGAGACGATGCAGTGGCGCAACCCGCAGACGGGTGCGTCACTGCGCGTCTCCTATCCGGCGGAGCAGGTTGTCCTCACGCCGGTCTCCTTTCAATAACCAGAAAAACACGCCATGAAAAAACACCTCGCCCTAACCACCGCGCTGGCCGCTGCTCTCCCGCTCGCCGCCTTCGCCCAATCGCCCACTCCCGTTCCATCCACGCCCGCGATTCAATCCATTCAATCACTCCCGCCGGTTCCGCCCGCGCCGCCTGCTCCCCCGGCGCCCCCCGCTCCGGGCCGTCATATTCATGAACACGACATGGGCCCGAAGGAACCAGTCACGTTCCTCGGGGTCGAGACCTCCGACGTCCCGCGCGTCCTGTCGGAGCAGATGAATTTGCCGAAAGGCTTCGGGGTGGTGGTCGATTACGTCGTCCCGAACAGCCCGGCCGCCAACGCCGGCCTCCAGCCGAGCGACATCATCCGCATGTTGAACGACCAGCAGATCGTGAACCCGGGCCAGCTCGGCAAACTGGTCCGCAGTTTCGCCGAAGGCACCGCGGTTGAGTTCACCATCATGCGCAAGGGCAAGGACATGAAAGTCAACGTCACCCTGGCGAAGAAGGAAGTGCCCGCCGGGCGCGGACCTTTCGGTTCCGCGAAGGAATGGAACTTCGACGGCTTCGACAAGATGAACTTCAATTTCCCGGCGCCGGACATGACCTCCGTGCGCGAAGCAGTCGCGCGGGCCAAGGCGCAGGCGATGCGGGCGCAGGATGAGGCGCAACGGGCGGTCCGCGGGTTGCGCATCGTCACGACGGACGACGGCCTCACGAAATCCACCCGGATCGATCTCGGCCGGGCGACGATTACTTTCTCCGACGACCAGGGCGAGTTGAGAATCGAAAACGCCGACGGCCGCAAGATGCTGACGGCGAAGGACGCGAAGGGGAATCAACTCTTCAACGGCCCGATCGAGACCCCGGAAGAACGGGCCAAGTTGCCCGAGAACGTGCGCCAGCGTCTCGAGAAACTGGAACGCCAGCAATTGCCCGAGGCGCCGGAACCACCCGAGGCCCCGGAAGCGCCTGAAGCACCCGAGGCCCCGGGCGCCAACGAATCGGCGCACCTGCAAAGTGCGCAGATGTCGAACGCAGTTTACAAGACGAACAATCGGCACGGCTGGCGCCGCAGCACCTTCGTCCTCTAGCGCGGTCCGGCGGCCGTCGCGGTAGTTGCGACGGCCGCGCCCCCTTCTACAATTTCGTGCGCCCGGGAGACGCCCGCGTGCCACGATGCCCGAGCGAAAACCGTACGCCCCTTCTCCAACCGCACCATCCCCCGGCGCGGCGCGCGACCCCTACGCCGCCTTTCGCTTTCGCGGCTTCGCCCTCTACGCCATCGGCAATTCCATCGCCATCGCCGGCCGGCAAATGCTCACCATCGCGATCGAGTGGGAAGTTTACGCCCGCACCCACTCCGCCACCGCGCTCGGCCTCGTCGGATTGGTCGCGGCCGTGCCGATCGTCGCGCTTTCCCTGCCGGCCGGGCATCTGGCCGATCGGCTTCGCCGCAAATCGATCATCCTTTTTTCGCAGGCGGTCAGCGCATTCTGTTCGATCTGCCTCGCCCTCGTCTCGTGGCAACATCTCGCGCTTCCTCGCTATTCCGTGCTGTTGCGAGGAAATGATTTCCTCCGCGCGATCGCGACCGTTTTCGAGCGGCACGCGACCTTTCACTTCGACGATCTTTCCCTCCCACTCATCTACCTCCTCATGCTGATCTCGGCCTCGGTCCGGACCTTTGGCTGGGCGGCGCGCGCTTCCTTTTTCCCCACGCTCGTCCCGCGCGATCACTTCGCCAACGCCGTCACCTGGAACAGCAGCATGTTTCAAATCAGCTGCGTCGTCGGGCCGGCGGCGGGCGGGCTGCTCATCGTGCGGATGGGATTCCCCTTCATCTATGCGCTCGATGCCGTCTGCGCCCTGATCTTTTTCGCCCTCCTCCTGCCGATCCAGAAAATCCGCGAAGCGCGCCGCGTCGCGGGGAGCGCGTGGAGCAGCCTGGCCGCCGGCATTCGTTTCGTCCTGGAAACAAAAGTCATCCTGGCCACGATCACGCTCGATCTTTTCGCCGTCCTGCTTGGCGGCGCGACCGCTTTGCTGCCGATCTTCGCCGACCAGATCCTGCACTGCGGACCGATCGGGCTCGGCTGGCTGCGGGCCGCGCCGGCAGTCGGCGCGTTTTTCATGGCGGTCACGATCGCCTACCTGCCGCCGATGCGGCACGCCGGGCGCATGCTCCTCTGGTCCGTCTGCGGTTTCGGGGTGGCGACGATTATTTTCGGCGCCTCGCATTGGTTTTGGCTTTCGCTGGCGGCGCTTTTCGCGACCGGCGTCTTCGACAGCGTCAGCGTGGTCGTGCGGCAGACCGTCGTCCAGCTTCTCACCCCCGACGAAATGCGCGGGCGCGTCTCGTCCGTGAACAACATCTTCATTGGCACCTCAAACGAGTTCGGCGCGCTCGAGTCGGGGCTGACGGCGGCGATCTTCGGCCCGGTCGTGTCGGTCATCGCGGGCGGCATCGGGACGATCCTGGTCGTGCTCGTAGTCGCGGCGAAATGGCCGTCGATCCGCAAAATCGGCGCGCTCGACAAGAGCCTCGGCTAGGGGCCTGCCGGATTTCGTTACCACCACGAAGGACACGAAGGCCTTCTGATTCACTATCGGGGGACTCAACGTGCGCGCCCGACTTGGCTGACGTCCGTTATATTGAAGGAATCAAACCCTCCCGCGATCAGTATTCTTCCATCGTT
>DASXYO010000049.1:0-9818 GCA_036502465.1 Chthoniobacterales bacterium | reverse complement strand
TATTCCGCGCTCACGGCAGGCGGCATAGAGCGCGGCCATCCGCGCATCCCATGGGATGCGAAACACGATCACTGCGCTGACCCCGGCGAGTTTGTCGTCACTGAAATCCTCAAGCAGGCACCAATCGGCTCGAAGGCCGCCGTCCCGGAGGGCGGCTACGTGATGCTCGACCCGATAAAGATGCCCGCGTGTCTCGGGGTTATCGGAAATAAAGAGCAGCCGTCCGTCAGCCTGCAGCGTCCAGCGGGCGCGGCCCAGCTCGATCAGCGCGAATCCGTAATCCGTCGAATAGGAATGAATCGGTTTTTCGTTAGGCAGAGCGACTGTCTCAAACGTTTCGCGAAACCGGTCGACGGATTTGCGGTCAACTTCACCCTTTTGACTGATCTGCGCCGCCAAATCGAAGTAGAAGTCAGTCGCCACAGAAGGCCAGCCTAACGAATTCGTCTCTTCGCCCTCCTGCCGCTTTAATTCCCGATCGAATCGGCCCTCCACCGCCTTGATTTGGATCGGATATGTTAGGTCAAGCAGCTTGCCGATCGACGCCAGCTCGCGCGGACCATCGTTGAGCAATGCTTCGTAGGTCAGCAACGCGCGTGGCAGGTCGCGGCTTCCTTTTTCCGCCTCGAGGACGTAACGCAACCAAAGCCAGTGCGTCCGCGCGATCGAGAGCGGCCCGCCGGGGCGGGTTAGTTCCGTCAGCACGCGCACCTGAAGCGATCGCGCAACTTCCTGCGGGTCGCGCAGAATCACGACGCTTCCGCAGGAAACTTCCAAGTCCGTTAGGCAGGAGAGCCAGAACGGAAGCAGCCGGCAAAGCCGGGGATCCTTGAGCACAATGATCGGCGCCGTTGAAAGCGCCTTGTTCACGAATGCTTGGGCACGTCCGCGAAATGCGCGCGCCGCCGGCGTGGCAAACCACTCGTCCGGGATTGGCGCCGGATCATGCCAGGCGGTGCCGGCGGCGACGAGAATCTCCTCGTTTAACAGGGTCAGATCCTTCGACTCAAAGTATCCGCCCGGATTATCCGGCGCAGGCGGGAGGAGATTCTCCGGCAAGCCGAGGCCGAGAGCGTGGAGCGCGCCGGCCAGGGCAGACGTGCCGCTCCGGTGCATCCCGAGCACGAGAACCACCCGGCGCTCAACATGGGTGCTCATGTTTTCCGAGGGAGAAATCGCCGCGCCTCGGGTGAGAGACGGCCGAAGTAGTGAGGAGAGAATTGAGGCGGCGCATACGGCTTTCCGCGGACGCGCACATACTCCTCGTGAAATTTTTCCCACGGGTGATTCGTCATCTCGACGTTGGTCGCGACTCCGCCGTGGAATTGGTGAAAAGTGCCTTCTCCGAGGAGCAGCACCGGCGTCAATTCAAGCGCACCGCAGGCGAGCGAAAAGAAATCGAGATTCACCAGCCCGCCGCCTGGCTCCTGGAAGGCGTCATCGAAGCCACCCAGCCTAACGAACTCGGATTTACGCAACGCAAAGCAGTTGCTTTCGGCCACCGTGGAAAACCATCCCTCACGGCACGAAAGAGCCAGCGACGAGATGGAGAAAAGCGCGTACCCATTCGCGCGCCAATCGACTGATTCGAGTAGGCGATCTTCCGCGATTTGGTCATATCCGGCCGCGATCGAGATGTTCTGGACTTCCTCCCCCAAGTGCCAGCCTAACGTGTAGATAAAAGGATTCTCGAAGGCCCGGAACGCTGCCAGCATGTCATGAATCACCCCGGGCGAGAGAATTCGCGCGCCATCCACGCAAATGGCCACGCCATCGCCGCGGGCCAGTTCCACGCCCAAGTTGACTGCTTCGACCGGCGACGAAGAGGAGGTTTCATGACGATGATAACGAAAGTTTGGCGCCATCCTCTCGACCTCCCCTGCGCCCAGGGGAGAGGTCGAGCCGTTATCGATCACGATGACTTCATATTGCTCCGCCGTTACATCGCGCTGGTACCCCGGACTCAACGAGAAAAGCGTGCGCGGCGCCTCGCGCCGCATGTCATGCACAACCACGACGACTGACAGCTTTGGATTCATGCGCGAGCCAGTTTCACGGCTCTACTTCGCCGACCGCAACAACTTCGGCAAGAAACCGCGCGTGCCGCCTCATGGCGCAGGTCGTGATCCTTCTAGAGTGCGCGGAGGTTCTGTGGTTCTGTAGCGCGAATGAAACTCGTCATCGCCGCAACCGGCGCCAGCGGCACGGTTTATCTTCAGCGTTTGCTCGACCAGATCGATGCCTCGGCGAACGAAGTGCACCTCGTGATGAGCGCGCACGCCCGGCAGGTCGCCGCCACGGAGGTCGAACAACTCGATATCCCGGCCGGTGTGCAGAAGCATGGCGAAAATGATTTGAACGTGCCTTTCGTCAGCGGTTCGGCGCGTTTCGACGCGATGGTCATCGCCCCCTGCTCGATGGCAACGTTAGGCCGGCTCGCCGCCGGCACGAGTGACAGTGCCATCCTTCGCGCGGCAGATGTTTTCCTAAAGGAACGCCGCAAACTCATCCTCGTCCCTCGCGAGACGCCGTGGAGCCTGATCCACGCCCGCAACGTCGTGACCCTGCTCGAAGCCGGCGCGATCGTGCTGCCGGCGATCCCCTCTTTTTACAGTCGTCCCAAATCGGTCAGCGATGTGGTCGACACCGTTGTCTGGCGCATTCTCGATCAGATCGGCCTCCCGAATCCGCGCGCCTATCGATGGAAGGACGAGGGCGGAGCGCCTCCCAAGTCTTGAAGATCGAAGGCTGGCGCGCGCGATGGCTGATCGCTTTCGGTCATCGTCTTTTGCAAATCTGGGCGCGCACTTTGCGCTTCGAAATTGACGACCGGGCGGGCGTGATCGGCACTCCGCCTAACGAGCGCTACATCGGCGCGCTCTGGCACAATCGGCTCCTTCTTCTTCCTTTCATCATCAAGCGTTACCTCCCGGAGCGGCGTGGAGCGGCGCTGATCAGCGGCAGCCGTGACGGCGCACTCCTGGCCGATCTCGTCGAGCGCTTCGATTTTGAAGTCGTGCGCGGCTCCAGTTCCAAAAAAGGCGCGAGCGCCATCCGTCAACTGGCCGAGGTGATCGCAAACGGAAAAGACGTCGTGATCACGCCAGACGGTCCGCGTGGACCAGCCTACGAACTCGGGCAAGGAATCGTCTTTCTCGCGCAACAATCCGGCGCGGAAGTCGTGCCAGTTAATCTGGAATACACGAGCTGTTGGCGGGTGAAGAGTTGGGACCGCTTCATTCTCCCCAAACCGTTCTCGCATGTCCGAGTAATCTTTGGCGCGCCGCATCGGGTCGCGCAGACTTCGACCGACGAGGAATTCGAGCGTGAACGCCAGCGGTTGCAGGACGCGATGATGCAGCTAGTGGAGATGCGATGAAGCTGATCGACGGGAAACGAACGGCCGAAAAAGTTTATGCGGAGTTGCGCGGCGAAATCGAGTCGCTGAAAGCGAGCGGCACGACGCCGGGGCTCGCGGTGGTTTTGGTCGGCGACGATCCGGCGTCTCGCGCTTACGTGCGTTCGAAGGATAAGATGTGTCGAGAACTTGGGCTGCATTCCGTGAAGCTGGAATTGCCGGCCGACACGACGCAGGCCGATCTCCTCGCGCGCGTCGATGAACTCAACCACGACCGGGCCATTCACGGTATTCTCGTCCAATCTCCGCCACCGAAGCAGATCGACGAGGCGGCCATTATCCGTGCACTCGATCCAGCGAAAGACGTTGATGGATTTCATCCGATTAACATCGCCAAGCTCGCGCTCGGTGATGCGAGCGGGTTCGTACCCTGCACACCGCTTGGCTGTCTGCGCCTGCTCCGCGAAAGCGGAGTCGAGGTGAGCGGCGCGCACGTTGTCGTGCTTGGCCGGAGCATGATCGTCGGTAAACCGCTCGCGCTTCTGCTCATGCAAAAAGGCACGGACGCGACGGTTACAGTGGTCCATTCGCGCACGAAAAATCTTCCCGAGATCACGCGCTCGGCGGATATCGTGATCGCGGCCATCGGCCAGGCCGGATTCGTTAGGGCAGAACACGTGCGCGATGGCGCAGTCGTGATCGATGTCGGGATCAACCGGGTCGACGATCCCACGGCGACGCGCGGTTACCGGCTGGTCGGCGACGTGGCCTTCGACGAAGTCGCGCCGAAAACCTCCGCCATTACGCCGGTTCCGGGCGGAGTCGGGCCGATGACGATCGCGATGCTGATGTCGAACACGGTCAAGGCCGCACGACTTTCTTTGTCAAAAAACCGAGAACTCGCTTCTCGTTAGGCAACAAGCGGAGCAGATTCGTGGTGAGCCGCGGGTGCTCGACGGCGTAGCGCGCGAGCGCGTTCAACCAGAGGCGGCCAGCGTAAAGCTGGTGGTGCTCGACGGAATATTGCCGGTGGTCTCCGGCCCGGATCGCCGCCGCCGCCAGCTCACCGGAACGGAGCGCGTAGTAGATCCCCTCGCCCGTAAAGGGCTCGACCACGCGAGCGGCGTCGCCGACCAGGAACAGTCCAGGTTGACCAGCGGGCAGCGCGGCGCGGGCCAGGGGCGCGATCGTTCGCCAGCCGTGCTCGGTCGAAATGTGGAACTCCTTCGCGGCCCATCGCCGAATGGAGGCAAGGTCGTTAGGCCGGCTCACCAGGCACAGATTGAGCAATCCCTCACCGACCGGCGCCTGGCCGGAATAACCTTCACGCAGCAGTTGCAGCACGATCCGGTCGCCGAAATCTTTCGGGAGCGGCACGTGCGTCTGGAGCGCGACGCGATCGCGGCCTTTGCGCGGCATGAGGTTGCAGAGCTGGGCCACGGTAGAGTTACGTCCGTCGGCCGCGACCAAAATCCGGGCTCGCTCCTCTCCATGCTCGGTCCGCACGGTCCAGTGCCCACTGTAAGTGACCGAAAGCAAAGTTTGGTTCTCCCGAACTTCCGCGCCTAACGATCGGGCACGGCGCAGGAGCACGTGATCGAGCACGCTGCGCCGAATCGCGATCTCCGCCTGCTCGCCGGTTGGAAGCGCGGACCTGGTCGAGCGGCCATCCACTCCGATGAATTCGACGAACGACAATTTTCCATGCGGCACCGCGCGCACTTCGGCCGCCACTCCGAGCCGCTCCAGAACTGGCCAGCAACTCGGATTTAGACAGTCGCCACAAACTTTCTCACGGGGAAAAGTCGCGCGTTCCAACACAAGCGTGCGCAGACCTGCCTCCGCGCAAAAGGCCGCGCAACTGGCTCCGGCCGGACCGCTCCCCACGATGGCGACATCCCACATTTTCGAGTACTCTCTCACGGTCGTGCCGCTGTCGAAGGAAAAGCCAGACCTGAACAAGAAAGTGCACGAGGTGCCGCACAAGCCGGGCGTGTACCTGATGCGAGACCGGTTTGGCCGCGTCATCTACGTGGGCAAAGCGCGCGATCTGCGGAAACGGGTCGGCTCCTATTTCATGCCTTCTAAAATCGCGGTGGCCGACCTGAAAACGCGCGCCCTGCTCGACGCGGTTTGGGATTTTGAGACGCACACGGTGGCGAGCGAACCGGAATCGCTTCTACTCGAGGGCAAACTGATCAAGGAATACCGACCGCGTTACAACATCTCGTTCCGCGACGACAAGCGCTTCCTCGTCGTGAAATACGACCCGACAGAAGAATGGCCCCGCTTTCGTTTGGCGCGCTTTAAGAAGGATGACGGCGCGCGTTACTTCGGGCCGTATGCGCATGCCGGAGCGCTGCGACAGACCCTTAATTTCATGCGGAAGAAATTTGGCGTTCTCACATTCGGGCGCGGCTCGCCGACGGAGCGGGAATTGAAATCCTCCACCTACCAGGTACCGATGCGGCTGAGTGAAATCAACGCCGAGATCTATCGGCAACGCGTCGCGCAGGCGGCGGAATTTCTTGAGGGCGCCTCGCGCGACATGATGAACGTGGTCGAGGAAGAGATGCAGAAGGCCGCCGCCAAGCTCGATTTCGAAAAGGCCGCGGAATTGCGCAACATGCTGGAGGACTTGCGGCGCACGACCAAACCGATGCGCCGCTTCACCCGTCACAGCCTGCCGAGCACGATCGATCCGGTAGCCGACGTGCAGGCGCTGGCCGACGCGCTGCAGCTGCCACACCTGCCGAAAGTGATGGAGTGCTTCGACATCTCGAACATCTCCACAACGCACGTTGTCGCCTCGATGGTTTCCTTTCGCGACGGCGTGCCGGATAAGAACAATTACCGCCGCTATCGCATTCGCACGGTCGAAGGGCAGGACGACTTTGCGAGCATGGCCGAGGTCGTTAGGCGACGTTATTCGCGCGTCCTCCTCCAGGCGCGCGAGGAAAATCCGGATACGGCGGAGTTCTCGCAGGAAAATCCGGTGGATGCGTTGCGCTCAGCGCGAGCGGACAATTTCGTCGCCGTTCGCCTGCCCGGCCTGATCATCGTCGATGGCGGTAAGGGCCAGCTATCCTCGGCCTGCCGCGAGCTGCAGCGGCTCGGGTTGCACGATCTTCCGATCATCGGGTTGGCGAAGGAGTTTGAGGAAATTTACCGGCCGGGTCGCGCCATGCCGTTGCAACTTCCGCCGGACTCGGGCGCGCTGCGTTTGCTGCAACGAATTCGCGACGAAGCGCACCGATTCGCTAACGCCTATCACCAGCTGCTGATGAAAAAGAGGATCGGCGAGAGCATTCTCGACGATTGTCCAGGCGTGAGCCAGAACCGGAAAAACCTTCTCCTGCGCAGATTCGGTTCCGTGCAGCGCCTGCGCAAAGCGAGTGTCGAAGAAATTGCATCGACCGAAGGGATAGGCCAGAAGTTGGCGGAGGAAGTGCATCGCTTCCTCGAGCGGCACTAGCCGCCTCGCAGAGTTACGCAGGTTTGAAATTCTCCACATTCGTGTCTCTTCCAAAAATCGGCGCGCCATTCCGGCACCTGTGGATCCTTCTCCTTTTCGTCGCCTCGCTCGGAATCGCACAGCAACCGGAGGAGAAGCAGCCGGCAGTGGAAGCAGCCGCGACGCCTTTCGAGGAGACGATCAAGCCAACTTTCGAGACGCAGAAACAGGCGCGCACTTATCTCCTCGATATTCCCGCTCCGCGCGGGCAGATCACCGACCGGCACGGCAACCCGCTCGCGCAAAACAGACTAAGCTATAACCTAACGATCGACTTCCCCACCCCGCTTGATTTTTCCGATGCGCAGGCGGTTTCCTTTGCCCGCGCAAAAATCCGCGCGGCAGAGAAGCGGCTCGGCCGATCGTTTGAGGTGACGGACAACGCGATTCTCCGGCACTATCACAATCGCGGCTTCCTCCCTTTCGAGATCGCGCAAAACCTGAGCGAAGAAGAGCGCGGCGACTTAAAGGACAACCTTCCGGCGGGGCTATCGCTCAAGCCGATTTACCTGCGCGTCTATCCCAACAAGAGCGTGGCTGGTCAGGTCATCGGCTACACCGGCCGCACGAGCCGCAACGCCGACGGCATTATCCAAAACGGGCAGGTCCTTTGGCCCGAAACCGAAGGCCGCGAAGGCCTGGAGTTAACCTTCAACAGCATGCTGACCGGCCGTCACGGAAAGTTCAAGGTAACCTTCGACCGCGACGGCCGGAAAACTTCCGAGCGCGTCGTGGAACCGCCCGTCCCCGGCTACAACGTCGTCACGACAATCGATCTCAGACTGCAGGAGATGGCAGAGAAAGCGCTCGCGGCGAAGGCGAAACGAGGCGCGATCGTGATCATCGATCCGAACACGGGCGACATCCTCGCCCTGGCTTCCTGGCCGACCTATGACCCTAACGAATTCGTTCCCTCTATCTCGACCGCGAAGTTCAAGAAGTTGCAGGATGACCCAAACATTCCGCTCTTGCCGCGCGCTTATCGCTCGGCTTATCCGCCGGGTTCCACCTTTAAGGTCGCGGTCGGGTTGGCGGCGTTTGAGAGCAACACCATCACTCCGCACGATCAGTACGAGTGCGTGCCGGCGATGGATGTCGGCAACACGACTTTTCACAACTGGAAAAAGACCGATCGCGGCTCGCTTAACTTCGTCCAGGCGCTAACCGAGTCCTGCGATACCTGGTTCTACCAGGTCGGGATCCAGACCGGCGCGGGACCGATCCTCGAATGGGCGGCGAAGCTCGGCTACGGAATAAGGTGCGGCATTCCGTTGAAAGGCGAGGCGGACGGGCGTTTGCCTAACGACGAATACATGAAGGCAACCCACGGCCGAAAAATTCTCAATGGCGACATTGCGAATCTCTCGATCGGCCAGGGCGACATCCTCGCCACACCGCTGCAGATGGCGCAATCGATGGCGATCGTGGCTAATGGCGGAACCTTTTATCAGACGCGTCTCGTCGAACAGGTGCAGACGGTGAGCAACGAAATTGTCGCGGCCTATTCGGTCCGCGCAAAAAAGACAATCGACGCTTCTCCGATGGTGATGGAACAAATTCACACCGCAATGGTGGACGCGGTTAACGCCCCGGCCGGGACCGCTCACCAGGCGAGCCTGGATAAAGTTTCCGTGGCGGGCAAAACCGGCACCGCGCAATGGGGCCCGAAGGAAAAAGAGCGAACCGCGGCGTGGTTTGCGGGCTTTGTGCCGGCCGAGCATCCGCAATATGCCTTCGCTGCACTCTACGAAGGAGACGTCGGGAGCAGCGCTCACGGCGGCTCGGCCGCGGCGCCGATGATCGGGCGGATTCTGCGGCAGCTCTACAATGAGCGCGGCGAAAAGTCCGACTCGGAAGAAGACAGTTCGGACTAATTTCTCAGGACCACTGCGTCTGCAACCGCGTGAGCGAGAACCGCGGAAAAAGATATTCGCAGGGGCTCCACGGCTGGTGAAAAACGTCAACCGAGAGAGTGGCGTCGACCGCAAACTTGCATAAAACAAACACCAGCCCGACCAGAAAATAACGCGCCCGATCGATCGTCCCGCGGGGAGAAAAGAGGAACGCAGCGCTCATAAAATGAAAATGGCAGAGGGCGTGCGCGAGCGGAAGAAAATCCCCAGCCTTTCGTCGGGTCGCGAGCCGTCCTAAGTTCGCCAATGGTATCGAAGCGACCCGACTCAGCACTCCTCATCGTCGGTCACGGCTCGACTGTGAATCCGGACTCGAGTGCACCGAGCCTCGCGCAGGCGGCGACGCTTGCGGAGCGCGGCCCATTCCGTGAGGTCGCCTGCTGCTTCTGGAAAGAAGAACCGAGCCTGCGCGACGCGCGGTTTCTTTTTCCCGACCCGGAGATTCGAGAAGTCTTCGTCGTCCCAAATTTTATCAGCGAAGGTTATTTCACCCAGACGGTCATCCCGCGTGAGCTGGAGCTAAGCGGACGCCTAACGAGGCGGCCGGATGGCCAGGTTTGGAAATATTGCGAACCGGTCGGGAACCATCCTGCCGTGACCGAGCTGCTCCTGCAGCGAGCACGCGAGATCGCGCCCGGCGTCCCGGAAGCGGAAACCACTCTCCTCGTCGTCGGCCACGGGACGGCCTTGAACGACAACAGCGCGGTCGCGGCCAAACGCGAAGTGGAAAAAATCGCCACGCTCGGCTGTTATGCATCGGTCCAGAACGCCTACATGGAGGAAGCGCCGCTGATTTCGGACTGGGTCCGCCTAACGACAACTCCCAACGTCGTTGTCGTGCCGTTTTTCATTTCGGATGGTCTGCATAGCTACCAGGACATCCCGGTTCTGCTCGGGATCGAGCCTGAGACGACGGCGGCCGCGAGCCAGCGCGAAGTCTTTCGGCGCAATCCTTACCAGCTGCACGGGCGCAACCTTTACTACGCCAGCGCGATCGGGACCGAGCCGAAATTTGCCGAAATCATCCTCGAGC
>DASXYO010000048.1:0-4525 GCA_036502465.1 Chthoniobacterales bacterium | reverse complement strand
GTCCTGCCCTGTGTCGCGGAGGCGAGTGGCGGTATGGACAACCTTCCGACCGTCGTGATGGAGGCAATGGCGGCAGGTCTGCCGGTTGTTTCGACCCCTGTCGCCGGCGTCCCGGAGATGGTGGTCGAAAACCTGACAGGTTTCCTTGTGCCCGAGCATCAGCCTGGCGTTCTGGCTGACGCCATTGCCCGCGTGCTCGGTGACCAGGTGCTCTCGAAGTCGTTAGGCGAGGCCGGCCGCCGGCGCGCCTCCGACCTTTTCGCGATCGCGCAGAGCGGTGCGGCGTTGCGTGCTCTTTTCCAGGAATTTGGCGCAGTCTAGCCTTTCCATTCCCGCCTTGCCCGGCGCCACCCGGAGGGGCAAATTCCTCCTATGAACTCACTCCTTTGCCCTCGTCGCGTGCTTCTTTGCGCGCTCCTTTTTGCGTCCGCCTCCCTCGCGCGGGCGGAGCACTCTCCGAAATGGGTCCAGACCTACGGCAGCCTTCTCGGCAAGTACGTCACCAACAGTGGAGTCAAATACGCCGCGTGGAAGAATAACGCCGCCGACATGCAAGCCATCCAGCAAGTCGTTGACGGGATTGCGGAGGAAAAAATTTCCGGCCAGAGCAAAAAAGACCAACTCGCCTTTTATCTCAACGCCTACAACGCCTGGATCCTGCACGAAGCGCTCGCCAAATATCCGACCAAGAGCGTGAAGGATTTGCTCTTCACTTTTTTCACCGGGCAACGGATCAAGGTGGCGGGCGAGAAGATGAGCTTCAATCACCTCGAGAAGGACATCATCCGGCCGAAGTTCGGCGAGCCACGCGTCCATTTCGCGCTCAACTGCGCAAGCCGCAGTTGCCCGCCGTTGAATCCCGAACCTTTCCGGGCCGACAAGCTCGATTCCCAACTCGAAAAGCTGGCAGTCGCCTTCGTCAACTCGCCCCGGGGTGTCGACTACGACCCGAGCAAAAAGACCGCCGCGCTCTCCGCGATTTTCAATTGGTACAAGGACGACTTTAAAGCTGTCGGCGGTCCGATCGCCTTCATCAACAAACGGCGCAACCCGCCTTTGCCTAACGACACCAAGATCACCTATCAGGATTACGATTGGTCGTTAAACGAGGCTAAGTAATTCGCCGAACCATCGCCTGCCGCCACCGGGTCGAAGCCTAGAGAAGGTCACGCACCTTCTCGACCGCGCGCAGGTAGACGCGATGCGGGCCGCCGCGCATCAGCTCTTCCTGCACCAATTCGACCGCGTCGTTTTTTCCGGCGGGCAGCATCTGCCGCATTTTTCTCCCGTTCGTGCGCCCAAAAAACACATCGAGCAAATCTGCGCCTTCGCGGTGCTCGATCCGGAACTCGGCCGAGTCTGTCGTGAGCTGGCAACCGCTGATCGGCTCGCCTTTTTTCTCGCGCAGCGTGACGGCAATTTTTCGTTTACCCGCTTCTGTTTCCTTGGTGAAGCCTAACGATTTTGATTTGCCGCGCTTCCGTTTCCAATCCAGTTGGCCGGCCAGCCAGCCGACGAGGAGGAGCGCAGTGGAGCGAAACTCCGGCGCGTGCTCGATCTCGAGCGTCTTGATTTCCTCGAGATGATGATGAGTCACGGGATGATCGAAAAATTGTGCGAGGGCGAGACGCAGATGGACGAGGCGCACCCAGTTGAGATCGCACAGGACGATCCGCTGCCGTGCTTCCTCCTGCGCGGATTCGACTAATTGCATTTGCTCGCCAAAATTCCGCCAAATCTGGCTGTCGTAGATCACGCGATTGACCCAGGCCCAGAGTTGCGGATCGAGTGGGGCGCGGAATTCCTCCTGCCACCAAAGATAGAGCGGCAGATCGGAATCGAGCTGAGCGAAAACAATATTAGGCAGAAAACCGCACTGCTTGCCCTGCAAGGAAAAGGAGAGCTGTTCCGAGCAAACCTGTTTGCTCCCCGCGCGGCTGACGTGGCAATGCGCGCTGATCCACGCCTCGACATGGCTCTCCGAGGCCCTTGGATTAGCCGCGATCACGATCGCGCGGCAGGCGTGCTCCTCAGTCAGGCGGGCGACAATCGCGGTGTTTGTGCCTAACGAATCGGGCGCTTCGCTGTAAACCGCGAGATTGATGAGCGAGGCGCGGGTCATGACGCCGTCGCCCGCGTCCCAAAGTTTCTTCAGTTCGCGCGGGATCTGATCGACCTCGACCGGAAGACCGGCGGCGAAGGTTTCAGCAGTCGCGGGCATTTTCTCGGCCTCGGCTACAATCTCCTCCAGGCCCGCCCGTCGCGTGCCATCAGTTCGTCGGCTTCCTCTGGTCCCCACGAGCCGGCCGGGTAGGTGCACAATTTCGGCGCGCCTTCCTTCTCGGCCCACGCTTCCTCGATCGTATCGATGAACGCCCAGGCCTGTTCCACTTCGTCGCGCCGCGCGAAGAGCGTCGCGTCGCCCGCCATCGCGTCGAGCAGGAGACGTTCGTAGGCCTCGGGGCTCGCTTTGCCAAAGGACGTTCCGTAATGAAAATCCATCTTCACCGACTCGATCCGAAAACTTGTGCCCGGCACTTTCGCCTGCATCCGGAGCGAGATCCCTTCGTCCGGCTGGATCCGAATCACGAGCACGTTCTGGTCGATCGCCTGCGATTCGCGATTGAATAAAACCTGCGGCGCCTTCTTGAAATGCACGGAAATTTCCGTGCCGGATTTCGGCAATCGTTTCCCGACGCGCACGTAGATCGGCACATCGGCCCAGCGCCAGTTATCCACTCGCAACCGGAGCGCGACGAATGTCTCGGTCTGCGAATTCGGATCGACCTTCTCTTCCTCGCGATAAGCGACCACGGACTTCCCGGCGATCGCGCCCGCGCCGTATTGGCCACGCACGACCTGCGTGCCGACTTCGTCTTCTTTGTAGCGCCGGAGCGAGCGGACCACTTTCACTTTTTCATCGCGAATGCTATCCGCCCCGAGATCGGTTGGCGGTTCCATCCCGACGAGACAAAGGAGCTGGAGCAAATGATTCTGCACCATGTCGCGCAACGCGCCGGCGCCTTCGTAGTAACCGGCGCGGTTTTCCACGCCTAACGTCTCCGCGGCCGTGATCTGGACGTGATCGATGTAGCGCGCATTCCAGAGCGGCTCGAAGATCGCGTTCGCGAAACGGAGGACCAAGATATTCTGCGCCGTTTCTTTGCCGAGGAAATGATCGATCCGGTAAGTCTGGTCTTCCGAGAAGGACCGTTGCACGACGCGATTGAGGTGACGCGCCGATTTCAGATCGGTCCCGAAAGGTTTCTCGAGAATGACCCGCGCCCAGCCGCCGTCCGGCGCCTTGTTCAAGCCCGCCTTCTGCAGGTTTTGCACGATCGTTTCAAACTGCTCGGGCGAGGCCGCGAAATAGAAAAGCCGATTGCCGCGGGTGCCGCTTTCCTGGTCGAGTTTCGCGAGCCGCTCCGCGAGTTTCTGATAACCGGCTTCATCGCCAAACTCGCTCTGGTGATAAAAGAGCGACTTCGCAAACCCGTCCCAAATTTCATCGCGCACGGTTTGCCGCGAAAACTTGCGCGTCGCTTCCTCCATCTCGGCGCGGAATTCGTCATCCGTCTTTGGGCGGCGCGCGAAACCGATGACCGCGACTGCCGGTGGCAGCTCGCCATCGGCCGCGATGTTGTAAAGCGCGGGGACGAGTTTGCGATGCGTGAGATCGCCGGTCGCGCCGAAGATGACCACCGCGCACGGCTGCGGCACGGCTCGGTTCGTTAGCCCTTCGCGCAGTGGATTGGGTTGCTGTTTTTCGCTCATCTCTTGAATGGCTCCGACAACTTAGGCAGATCGCCGCTTGGAAGGTAAACGAAAACGGAAGGGCGAGCGCTCGGCGTCAGTCGGGCAACGGGAATTTCCTCGTCAACTGCTGCACCTGTTGCCGCACCTTGCCGATCACATGTTCGTTTTCGCGGCCGAGAAGCGCTTCGGCGATCAGATCGGCAATCTCGAGCATCTCTTCCTCTTTCATTCCGCGCGTCGTAACGGCGGGCGTGCCGAGCCGGATGCCGCCCGGCTTAAAGATCGGATAGGTATCGAACGGAATCGCGTTCTTGTTCACCGTGATCCCGGCGCGATCGAGCACGTTCTGCGCGTCCTTGCCGTTGATTTCTTTCGGGCGCAAATCAACCAGCATGAGATGATTATCGGTCCCGCCGGAGACGATCCGGAAACCATGTTTCGCCACGCCCGCCGCCAGCGCCTTGGCGTTCAAGACCACCTGGTGCTGATACTCGCGGAAGCCCGGCTGGAGCGCTTCGTGGAAACAAACCGCCTTGGCCGCGATCACGTGCATGAGCGGTCCGCCCTGAACCCCGGGGAAAACCGAGGAGTCGATCGCCTTGGCGAATTGCTCCTGGCAAATCACGATCCCGCCCCGCGGCCCGCGCAGGCTCTTGTGCGTCGTCGTCGTGACGAAATGCGCATGCGGCACCGGGCTCGGATGTTCCCCGCCCGCGACCAGACCCGCGATGTGCGCCATGTCGATGAAGAGCAACGCCCCGACCGAATC
>DASXYO010000047.1:0-13459 GCA_036502465.1 Chthoniobacterales bacterium | reverse complement strand
ATGGGCGGCGGCTTCGGTGGTAAGGAAACTCAGGCGGCAACGCTCGCCGCGCTGGCCGCACTGGCCGCGACCAAAACCGGCCGCAAGGTGCGCGTCCGTTTCGATCGCGACCAGGACATGATGATCACCGGTAAACGGCATCCGTTTCTTGGAAAATTCCAGGTCGGTTTCAATCATGACGGTCTGCTCCTGGCAGCAAAAGTGGAGCTGTTTTCCAACGGTGGCTGGTCGCTCGATCTATCTCGCGCCGTGACCGACCGCGCCGTCTTCCATCTCGATAACGCCTACTACATTCCGAACGTCGAATTCAGCGGCCGGGTCGCGAAAACGAACCTCGCCTCGAACACCGCCTTCCGCGGCTTTGGTGGTCCGCAAGGGATGCTCGTGATCGAGGAGATCATGGACCGGATCGCGCGCGCCACCGGGCTCGCCCCGGAGGTCGTTAGGCAGCGCAATCTTTATCGCGAGCGCGGCGAGACCAACACCACGCCCTACGGCCAGGAGATCGAGGACAACCGGATCCGGCGAATCTGGCGGGAACTGACCGAGTCGAGCGACTTCGCAGGTCGCCGCCAAGAATTGGACGACTGGAATGCGGGTCAGCCTAACAAAAAGCGCGGCTTGGCAATCACGCCGGTGAAGTTCGGGATCTCCTTCACCACCACCCATCTCAACCAGGCCGGCGCGCTCGTCCTCCTCTACCAGGACGGAACCGCGCAGATCAACCATGGCGGGACAGAAATGGGCCAGGGCGTCTACAGCAACATCGCGCTCATCGCCGCGCGCGAGCTTGGCCTAACGAGTGACCGGGTGCGGGTGATGGCGACACGAACCGACAAAGTTCCGAACACCTCGGCGACGGCCGCTTCCTGCGGAACGGATTTGAACGGGGCGGCGGTGAAGAATGCCTGCGACACATTGCGCGCGCGGCTCCTTCCTTTCGCGGAAGAAATGCTGTCCCAAAAGAGCGGCGCGACCGTGCCGATCGACAAGATCGTTTTCCACGACAACATGGTCCTGAACGTGGACGATCCGGCTGCGGCCTTCCCTATCGCCGAGCTGTGGCAGCAGGCGTATTTCGCGCGGACCAGTTTGAGCGCGACGGGTTTTTATCGGACGCCCGAGATTCACTACGATCGTGAAGCGGGGCGCGGAAAACCTTTCCATTATTTCGCGGTCGGCGCGGCTGTGAGTGAGGTCGAAGTGGATGGTTTTACGGGCATGTTGCACATCCGCCGGGTCGACATTCTGCACGACGTCGGCGACGCGATAAACCTCGGGATTGCGCGCGGGCAGGTGGAAGGCGGATTCGTGCAAGGCGCCGGCTGGCTGACGATGGAGGAGCTGGTCTGGGATTCAGAGGGCCGGCTGCGAACCCATTCGCCCGACACTTACAAAATCCCGGCGATCGGCGATACGCCCGATGTTTTTAATGTCGCGTTCCTGACCGACGCGACCCAGCCTAACGTCGTTCACGGAAGTAAAGCCGTCGGCGAGCCGCCGCTCATGCTCGCGATCTCGGTGCGAGAAGCGATTCGCGACGCGGTGGCGGCGTTTGGCGATGGCGGCGGACAGATTCCCCTCGCCTCACCGGCGACCTGCGAAGCGATCTTCAACGCGATCAACGGCCGGAGGAGCTCGCCGCGGCCGGCGGAAGCAACGCCAGAGCACGCCATGGCCGAGCAGGTCCTGCGATGAGGAATATCCCGCACAAACTGAGCGTGGCGCGCGGTGAAGCACCGGCCGAGACCGTTTTCAAAAATGCGCGCCTGGTCAATGTCCTGAGCGCGGAGATTTACCTAACGAACGTGGCGGTGGACGACGGCCGCGTGGTTGGGCTGGGCGATTACGAGGGCCGGGAAACGATCGACCTGAAGGGGGCTTATCTCGCACCGAGCTTGATCGACGGACATTTCCACGTCGAGAGCACGATGCTGACCATTCCGGAGTTCGTTAGGGCCGCGGTCCCGCACGGCACGGGCGCGATGGTGATCGATCCGCACGAGTACGCCAATGTTCTCGGGCTCGACGGGATCCGTTACGTGCTCGAGTCGAGCAAGAACCTGCCGATCGATTTTTTTATCATGCTCCCTTCCTGCGTGCCGGCGACGCACCTCGAGACGGCGGGCGCGCGTTTCACGGCCGACGATCTCGCGCTCATGATCGCGGACGACCGGATCGCGGGCGTGGCCGAACTGATGAATTACCCGGGAGTTTTCCTCGGAATGGAAAGCGAACTGGCCAAGATCCGCGCGGGGAAGGGCAAAGTGATCGACGGTCACGCGCCGGGATTGCGCGGGAAAAATCTGAATGCCTACGCGCTCGCCGGAATTCGCTCGGACCATGAAAGCACCGAGCTTGAGGAAGCGCGCGAGAAGCTGCGGCTCGGCATGCATCTGCTCGTTAGGGAAGGAAGCACGGAGCGGAACCTCGAGCATATCATCGGCCTCGTGACCCCGCAGAATTCCGCCAACTGTTCCTTCGCGACCGATGACAAATTGGCCGGCGACCTCGTGCATGAAGGTCATCTCGATCATTCGATCCGGCGCGCGATCGAGCTCGGAATCGCACCCCTCACCGCAATCCAGATGGGCTCGATCAACACCGCGCGACATTATCGATTGCGCAACCACGGCGCGATCGCGCCACGCTTCTGGGCGGACTTCCTTGTCCTCGACGATTTGGGAAAGTTCTCAGTCAGGCAGGTTTATAAAAAAGGAAAACTGGTCGCAGAAGAGGGCTGTTACCTTGGCGAGAAACCGGCGCACACCCCGCAGCCCCGTAGCACGATGAATCTGCGTTACCAGGCGCCTAACGATTTCAAAGTGAAGGCGGAAGGCACGCGAAAAATCAGGGTGATCGAAATTGTTCCGGACCAAATCATTACCAGGCAGGCGCTGGAGGAACCGAAAGTTTTAGAGGGCGAGATCGTTTCCGACCCGGCGCGGGATATTCTCAAGCTCGTCGTCCTCGAGCGGCATCAGGCGACCGGGAATGTCGGCGTCGGCTTCGTGAGGGGCTTTGGCCTGCAGCGAGGCGCGCTCGCTTCCACGGTCGCCCACGATGCGCACAACGTGGTCGTCGTCGGAACAAACGACGAGGATATCTTGGCCGCCGTCCGCGCGCTGGAGGAGATGCGCGGCGGACAGGTCGCAGTCGCAGATGGGAAAATCGAAGCGGCGCTGGCCTTGCCGATCGCCGGGCTGGTTTCGGATCAACCGCTTGAGCGCGTGATCGAAAAAATCACGGCGCTCAACGTTGCCGCCCAGTCGTTAGGATGCAATCTGCCCGCGCCTTTCATGTCGCTTTCCTTCCTCAGCCTCTCCCCGATCCCGGCGCTGAAATTAACCGACCAGGGATTGGTCGACGCGGTGGAGATGAAGCTGATCAGCCTTTGCGCTGATTAGACTCCCGGGGAGCGGCGACCCGCGACCTAGCTCAGTCGACGAGGTTCGAAGTTGCAGGAGACGCGATAGGTTTCGCGAAAGAACTCCCGAAGTGGCGGTGCGGGAATGAGCCAGTAGGCATGGCAAACTCTTCCAGTTCGTTCACGAATCTGACTTCGCATGAAATTTCGTGGGGCGCGAGTAGCGTTCTCGGTCATGCCAACCAACGTCCTGGGAACTGAATTACGCGCCTGTTGCTCCGATCCCGCGACCGGTTTTTATCGCGACGGTTACTGCCGAACTGGGCTCGAAGACACGGGTCTGCACACGGTGTGCGCGGAAATGACACGCGACTTTCTCGATTACTCGGTCTTGATGGGGAACGATCTCGTGACGCCGCATCCCGAGTGGGGTTTCGCCGGACTCGAGCCGGGCGATCGCTGGTGCATTTGCGTTTCGCGCTGGAAACAGGCGCTCGACCGCGGAGTGGCACCGCCGGTTGATCTGGAGGCGACACACTCCTCCGCGCTGGAGTTTGTTTCGCTCGGGGAATTACAGGCGCACGCGTTGTGATTGCCTAACGACGCCCCCGCACCCCCATCGCCCCGAGGAGCGAACGGGTGAGGGTTCCGGTGATGTTGACCGCCACGCTCCGGATGACGCTGCGCGCGACCGTGCTGCCGAGAATTTCGCCGATGACGTTTCTCTCCGGCGCGGCCGGGGCGGCCGGGCGGGCGTAAGGCGCCTCGGTGGCGGGAGCGGCGGATTCGTTAGGCGTGCCGAGGACGGCATTCAATTCAGGGCTGCGCAGAGCACCCGCGCCAGGGGCGAAGGTTTTGCGCGCCGCCGCGCCAAGGCGCTGCGCCTGTTGGGGCGACGCGGCCGCGGCGATTTTGCCGCCAAGAATTTCGTAGGCACTCTGCGAATCGAGGGTGGTGTTATACTTTTGCGCGAGCTCGGAGTGGTTCACGATCTCCTGCAATTCGTTAGGCTCGAGCGGACCCATGCGGGAGCGCGGCGCGCAGAGCAGCGTCGCGACGAGCGGGGTTGGGACGCCACGCTCGTCGAGCACGGTGACGAGCGCTTCGCCGATCCCGAGATCGGTCAGGAGCTGCTCGGTGTTGTAAAATTCCGTCTCGGGATAATTGCGCGAAACAGCCTTGATCGCGGTCCGGTCCCGGGCGGTGAAAGCGCGGAGGGCGTGCTGCACTTTCATCCCGAGCTGGCCGAGGACGTCGTCCGGGATGTCGGTCGGCAATTGGGTGCAGAAGAAAATGCCAACGCCCTTCGAGCGGATGAGTTTGATGACGGTTTCGATTTCGTCGAGGAGTGATTTCTCGGCGTCGTCGAAGATGAGGTGCGCTTCATCGATGAAAAGAACCAGCTTCGGTTTCTCGAGATCGCCGACTTCCGGAAGCGTGGCGTAAAGCTCGGCCAGCATCTGGAGCATGAAGGAGGAGAAAAGTTTCGGGCGGTTTTGCATGTCGGCCAGGCGCAGGATCGAGATCCCGCCAAAGCCATCGACCACGCGCATGAGGTCAGGCATTTCAAAGGAAGGCTCGCCGAAGAATTCCTCGGCGCCCTGCTGCTCGAGCTCGATCAGCTTGCGCAGAATGAGCGCGGTCGAGGTCGTCGGCACGAGTCCGTACTCGGCAGTGACATTAGCCTTGGCCTCGCCGGTGATGTACTCGAGGACTTTCTTGAAATCCTTCAGGTCGAGAAGCGGCAGGTGTTTGTCGTCGCAAAATTTGTAGACCAGCGCGACGAGACTCGACTGCGTTTCGTTTAACCCGAGCATGCGGGAGAAAAGAAGCGGCCCGAATTCGAGGACGGTGGCGCGGACCCGCGCTCCCGGTTCGTTCGAGAGGGTGAGGAACTCTACCGGGTAAGCGCTGGGCGACCACTCGGAACCGATCTTCCTGTGGCGTTCCGTAACGCCATCGGAAGGCGTCCCGGCCATCGCGAGCCCGCTTAAATCGCCTTTGATGTCCATGAGCAAGGTGGGCACGCCGGCCTCCGAAAGTTGCTCCGCGATCATCTGCAGCGTCTTGGTTTTCCCGGTGCCGGTCGCGCCGGAGATGAGTCCGTGGCGGTTCATGGTGCGCAGGGGCAAACGGACCGGCGCCTCGGAAAAGACCTTGCCATCGCGAGTGGCGGCGCCGAGCAAGACGGCATCGCCCTTGAATGAATAGCCGCCCTGGATGGTGGTAACGAAGTCGCTCTGGCTCATGGGGCGAGGATAGGTTTTGGCCCTACCAAGCGCAAGCCGCGTGGTTTTACCCGACGAAACAGAGGCGAAAATTTGCCCGGATCGCCCAAAAAGCAGCCACTCACTTCGGCCGCTTCACCGGCGCTCGCAGCTCATGAAGGCCGTTTGGTCCCGTTATTGCTGCCCAAGTCGGGCGAATAAGTGCACCCGGCCAAAACTTCTTGACGTAAATGACATAAAACATCCATTCTGATTACCTCGTCACGATCCCCATGCCGGGTATCTCTCCCCAATTTAATCTATGGCTCCAAAGAAACATCCAGTCATCATCCTCGGCGGGGGCCCAGCGGGCGCCGCCACGGCAATGTATCTGCTCCGCAAGGGCATCACACCGGTGATCGTCGAACGCGATGACCACCCCCGCTACCATGTGGGCGAATCTCTTACCGGGGCGAGCCAGGTCGCCCTGAGGGAACTCGGTCTCGGGCCGGCGCTCGACGCCCAGAATTATCCGGTGAAGCATGGCGCGGTCTTCTACGGACCGAACGGAAAAAACGATTTTTGGGTGGGACTCGTGCGGCGCAATGAAGAAGGCGTGCAGGTGCCCAACTACACCTGGAACGTCATGCGGAGTACGTTCGACAAGATCCTTTTCGATGCCGCCATCGAGCGCGGCGCCATCTGGGTCAAGGCGACTGCGGTCGCCCCGATCCTGGAAAAAGATACGGTCGTTGGATTGAGCATCCGCACGCCGGATGGAGCCACCGACAAGCTCTATTCCGACGTTCTGGTCGATGCCTCGGGCTGTGCCACATTCCTAGCCAACCACCGGGTGACCGGCAAAAAAGAGCCGGGCGCTTCCGACAAGCAGATTGCCTTGTTCACCCAGTTCACCAACACGGTCCGCGACGACGGCCCAGAGCTGTCCCAGCAACCGGGTAACACCCTCCTTTATTACCAGGCGAAACATTACTGGGCTTGGTTCATCCCGGTGAACGACGAAATCACCAGCGTCGGCGTTGTCTTCCCGACCGCTTATTTCAAGAAAACCGGCATGACCAAAGAGCAGATGATGCTGCACGAATGCCGGAACATGACACCGGTGCTCTCCGAGCGTCTGCCTGACCTGACCCCGCAGGAGCCGATCCATGCCATCCCCAATTTCTCCTACCGTGTGCGCGACTACACCGGGAAAGGATTCCTCTGCATCGGCGACGCGCACCGCTTCATCGATCCGATTTTCGCCTACGGCGTTTACTTCGGAATTCAGGAAGGCCAGTTCGCGGCCGACGCGATCGCGAAGCATCTTTCCGGTGAAGCGAAGGCGAACGGCAATCCGTTCGCCGACTTCGAAGCGCTCTGCGACGAAGGGAACGACGTGGTCGAAGACGTCATCGGAGTGCTCTGGGAATATCCGCTCGCTTTCCAGCGCATCGTGACCTGGAGAGACAAGGTCGATTCGCTCGATCTCCTGGCTGGCAGAATTTACGGCGAAGAAGCGCGGAAGAACCCGGCTCGTCTCGCGATGCGCAAACTGATGGCGACACGGGAACGGGAGTGGGCGGCGGCCGCGGCCGCCAAGACGAGCGCGCGTAGTCCCGAGCTCGCCTCCGTCGGCTAATCGCCCAGCGCGGAACCGAAGCTTTCCCCTCGGCGGGCTGTGCGTAAATTCGCCGCATGCCGCGCGGAACATCGACACGAAATTCAAAGGCTGGATCGAATGGGATCTCGTTTCATCTCGTGCTCATCGACTCGGCGCCGCTGCGTGCCCGGGTCGCGGAGGAATGCTCCGAGGCGATGGGGCGACTCGATCGCGCCCGGACCGGCTGGCATCATTTCGAGCGAAAGGACAAGCCGGCGTTTGCCCGGTGGCGGGCGCGGGAATTTGGGGCGCTCCTGAGCAAAGCGCGCGAGGTCGAAATCCAGATCCGCGATTACCAGGCTCTCATCCACGAGGTGGAGATGGAAATGCGGCGCGGATTCCAGGACGCGCATCGCGCTTATCAACGCGTGATGTTTCACCGCGCAAATCCGACGGCCGATCCGCGGACCGCGGACCCGACGGGGCGTGAGGACCAGGGCGCGGCTCGCAAGCTCACCGATTTCGAAAAGGAATCACTCTTCCAAGACTGGGTGAAGCGTTCGTTAGGGACGAATCCCGACAAAATGGACGACGAGGCATATTCCGCCTCCTTCGAAGCCTTCAAGTCGCACATGTTTCGTCCCCCGGCCGAGGAACAGGATCGGCCGCGCAACCCGACACGACAGAGGGAGACGGAGCGCCCGGCCCGGCCGGATGAATCCGACGCCGCCGCCGAAACGCCTGGCAAGGTGGATGCGCGAGTGAAGGAGCTGTATCGACGGCTCGTTAGGCGGCTGCATCCCGACCTGCGCGCGGATGGCAGCGCGGCCGTCTCCGCGCTCTGGCACGAAGTCCAGGAAGCCTACGCGGCGGGCGACGTGGCTCGCATGGAGATTCTTCTCGCCCTGAGCGACATCGAAATGAAGCGCACGGACGATCAGTCGCTTTCCCAAATGCGGGCCGTTCGGGTGGAGTTGCAGCGGGCGCTGCAGGCGCTGGAGAAAAGTCTTCTAGAGGCGGAAGGCGAAGACGCCTGGGACTTCGCGCGAATTGGACCGAGCGCGGATCTACGTCGCCGCGTGGAACGCGAACTAAAATCAGAGTTCGCGAGGCGATCGCAGCGTCTCGAGCTTCTCACCCGGACGATCGCCGATTGGGCGCGAGGCCCGGTGCTAAACAGCGTCTTCCGAGTAGCTCGTTAGGCTCAGACTTTGCGCCTCGACACTTGCGCGAGAGGGCGAGCGAGGCTTAGGTCTCGTCCCGCGATCGTGCCTCGTGGTGTAATGGTAGCACGAGAGATTCTGGATCTCTTTGTCAAGGTTCGAGTCCTTGCGAGGCAGCGCCGCCGCTAAAGGTCGAGATTGTAGACTTCGACCAAGCCGACCCCGGTGCCCTGGCCGGCGTCGTGCACCACTGCCGTGTAGCTGCCGGGCGCGAGCGCGGTCACCACCGCCGCCTCCAAGTCGTTTGTCGGCGCCAGGTTGGTGTCCTGGATTTCCCTGCCTTGGGTCGAACGCCAATCGTCGTTGGCCGCGACCTGCGTCCCGTTCGAGTCGTAGATCTCGAGGGCGGGATTGGGCAGGTAATTCGCCACACCAAAAGCGCCGAGCGAGGGGCCCAGGGCGCGAACGATCACGTTCGTCGTATCGCTCCCGCCGATGATGAATCCACCGACCATGACGTCCTGCGGAGTCGAGATGTCGGCGCGGGTGGAAATGTTTCCGACGCGAGAACTGGCGGGCGTCAGGTCATAAGCTTCCACGAGGGCAACTCCAGACGATCCATTCGCTCCCTCAACCACGGCCGTGTAACTGCCCGGAGGCAAAACCGCTGTCAGATACGACTCGGCCGGATTCGCCGGGAGGAGTGGATTGACCACGCCGCCGAGTTGGAGCCGATTGTCGTTCGATTCCATCAGGATTCCGTTCGCGCTGTACAGGGTGATAACAGGATCGGAGAGAGTCCCGGGCACGCCATCCTGGGCAAGCGAGGGAGCCAGGGCACGCAGGACGATACGTTTGTCTGTCGTCCCGCTAACGATGAAGCCGCCCACCATGACGTTATCCCCGACCCCAACCGTGGCTCGGGTCGAGACGTTGAGGAGTTGCTGGTTAGTCGAGCCTGGCGGCGGGGTCGGAACGGGCGGCGGAGGCTGAATTCCCGCGAAGCCATTGGCGATGAACGCGAGTGCCTGCGTCTTCACTGTGGGCCAGTTCGCGAAGGCATGGGAGCCCCCGGGCAAAGAAAGCGCCTGATAATTTGTCACGCCGAGCGAATCGAGGTGTTGGATCATGTCGCCCATCTGGGAATAGGGCATCGAATCTGTCACTGAGTTGACCATGAATAACGGAGCGGTCGCAGAATCCGCCAGCCACGCCGGCGAAGCCGCCCGCAGCGCCGCGGTATTGGTCGCGGGCACGTTCACGTAGTTCGTCACGGTCGCAGTGAAATAGTCCAACGTGGGATTCGGGCTGAAATCCGACAGATCGTATGCGCCGGAGAGACTGACTCCCACTGCGACGCGGTCATCGCCCACCGTCCCCGTGGCGACCGCCAAGGCCGTTTGATATCCACCCGCCGAACCGCCCACCGCGCCGACCTGACCGTTACAGCGCGGATCGGACCGTGCAGCACGAATCGCTACTTTCACGTCGTCAGATTGATCTGGGAATCGGCCGTCGGAAGTCTGTCCCAGCAGTGCGCCCGGCGGAGCCAAACGATATTCGATTGAGAACGCGATGTAACCTGCCGCGGCCAAATCCTGCCCACAGGTGACGGATTCGCCCGAGCTGTCGGGAGTGCCAGCATCGAAACCTCCGCCATGAATGACGAGAACCGCCGGCCAGGGACCGGGAGTGGTCGGCGTGTACACCAGCCAGTGCAAAATGGTCCCGTCGGACGCTGTGCCAAAAACCTCAGTCGTCGATACCACGTCCGCGCGCGCCGCGAGGCTCAAGGCGAAGCTGACAAAAGATGTCATGAGCAATCGGATGAAGAATGATTTATGTGTTTTCAAGGGTTTGGAGCAGTGTTCCAACTGCTTGCGGTAGGGAAGAGAGCATTTCAGGGGCCGCCGTTCAATGAAACGGCGGGTAAAATAACTTTCGCGTAACGGTCTCGAAATCTTGGCCGAAACGGGCAAATTGCGGCCATCTAAACCTGCCGGCCGCTTACCGTTCGCGCTGGATATCGAGACGCGCAATCTTGCTCTTCTTCCGCAATTTGCAAGATTGAGTCGCAGTTTCCTTGGCGTCCCGCCGGTTCACTCCTCGGCCGCATCGATTTGCCTCCCCCGACGGGCTCGGAAGAAGCTCTGCAAAAGAGCTGCACAGTCGGCGCGGAGAATCCCGGGAACCACATCGCATTGGTGATTCAGCGACGGATTTTGGAGCAAGTTCAAGAGGCCGCCGGCAGCACCGCCGCGCGGATCGGCGCAACCAAAAATCACCCGGCGAATCCGCACGTGGACGAGTGCGCCGGCACACATCGGGCACGGCTCTTTCGTGACAAAGAGGTCGCAATCCGTCAGGCGCCAATCGCCAACCGCCGCTTCGGCCTGGGTGAGAGCGAGCATTTCCGCATGCGCAGTCGCGTCCTTTAGAAGCTCCACCTGGTTGGAAGCGCGGGCGATGATTCTACCCTCGCGCACGATCACCGCCCCGACCGGCACCTCTTCGGCCTCATAGGCGCGCATGGCCATGCGCAACGCCTCGCTCATGAAATAAATGTCGCTTTGCAGATCGATGATCGGTTCCATTTCGTCGCGACTTTTGAAAAAGCCGGTTCCTTCCGCTAAAGAACCCGGGGATGGCGACGCGAAAAGAGAAATTTCACCCGGTGCGATCCTAGGGGCCGCTTTTCGTGCAAAGCTTCAACGACTGGCTGGCGGATCGCGCGCTCCGTTTCAGCGCGGCGCTCGCCCGAGCTTCGTTGCTCCGCTCACGGCGGTCGTCAGTTTTCTCGTTCTCGTGTTGCTTTTTGCCCTCATCTTCAAGGTCCTGCCCGATGTCGTGATCGGCTGGAAGGACGTCTAGATCGGCGCAACTGTGACCGCAATTCTTTTCACAGCCGGGAAATATCTGATCAGCCTCTACCTGGGGATGAGTAGCGTCGCTTCCAGCTTCGGCGCGGCCGGCGCTCTGATTCTGATCCTGCTCTGGATCTACTATTCCACGACGATCTTCCTGCTCGGCGCGGAGTTCACCAAGGGCTACGCCAGCCGCCACGGCTCCGGAATTAATCCGGCCCCTAACGCCTGTATCGTCAGCCAGGCAATGCGCGCTGACCAAGGCCTCGTCACCGACGGGAATAAGGCCGCCGAGGCGTCAAGCTAACGACCACTCTCGCGGCCGCTGAGCTTGCATCCGGCTGGGTATCGCGCTAGGACGAAATATCACGATATGAAGCCTCTCGCTCTCGCCCTCGTCGCCTCCTGTCTGGCCTTGGTCAACGTGGGTGCAGCCACCGAACAGGAACTCGTCGATCAATCGGTCGAGATCCTGCGCGACTTCCGGCAGATTCCCGAGAGCGAAATTCCACCGCGCATCCTGAGTGATGCGCGAGGCCTGGCCATCATCCGCGTCTTGAAAATCGGCTTCGGCGTCAGCGGCAAAGGCGGCGAAGGCGTCGTCGTGGCCCGGACCCCGCACGGTTGGTCGGGCCCCTCGTTCATCGGCTTGGGCGGCGCCGGCTGGGGCCTGCAAGTCGGAGCTCAAGTGTCCGATTTTATTTTCGTCCTCAACAACGACGCCGCGGTTCGCGCCTTCTCGCGCGACGGCAATGTAAAAATCGGAGCGGACGTGAGTGCCGCGACCGGCCCGGTGGGACGCGACCTGCAGGGCGCGGTGACCCCGACGGCGGCGGTTTACACTTACAGTCGCAGCAAAGGTCTTTTTGCCGGCATTTCCTTGGAAGGTGCAATCATCGGCACCCAGAAAACGGCCAACGCCCGCTATTACGGCCGTGTCGTGAGCGCGCGCTCGGTGCTGAGCGGCCGGGTTGCCCCCACCTTCGGCGCGCAACGATTGCTCGACGCGCTCAGCCGCTACTAGGCTGCGGACGGTTTTTCCTTTACAGGCTGGAAACGATTGCGGCAGGGTCGCCTCGTGCGCGTTTTCCTCTGCCTGCTTTGCCTAACGATCTGCTGCGGCGTCGCGCGCGCCCAGGAGCAGGAAAACAAGCTGGTCGATCGGCTCCTCAAGCCCGATATGACGCTCGCGAATTCGGCGCAGAACAAGCAATTCACCGGCACGGGGACGACTCCGGTGGACAAGAAATTCGAGGCAAAATCCTTTTATTCTGGCGACGAGCGAACGACGAAGAGCTTCACGGGCGAGAAGGCATTTTCTGCGAAGGGTTACGAGACCGGAAAATCGAGCCGGATCGAAAAAGGGGCAAACACCGGCGGCGAGCCGGAATACGCCAAGATCAAGTTTGCCACTCAGACGAGCGCGCTCCTCCGGACCGCAGCCGACGACGGCAAAGTCGCGCAGACACACGAGTATTCGGAGAGCAGTCGTCCCTTTCTGGGGAAAGGAACGCGGCAGAAAATCCTCAGCCAGCAAGACAAGCCGCTCACGATCGACGAAGTCCGCGAGCTCTTGAACAAGAGCAAGTAGCTTCCCTCGCGGGTTGAAGCCGCGCGAAGCTGACGCACCTTGCCGGATGGATCCTGCCGACTCCTTCGACCGCCTCAAGCTGGGCGCGGCGCAAATCATCAGCGAAGCAGAACTGCGCCAGAAGCTTTCGTTAGGCAGGCCGCTCCGGGTCAAGCTGGGAGTCGATCCGACCAGCGCCGACCTCCATCTCGGCCACACGCTCGTCCTGCGGAAGTTGCGCCAATTCCAGGACCTCGGGCACGAGGCCGTCCTCATCATCGGCGATTACACCGCAATGATCGGAGACCCGAGCGGACGCTCGCTCACCCGCCCGCAACTCACCCACGAACAAGTCCTGGCCAACGCCGAGAGCTATCGCTCCCAGGCCTTCAAAGTGCTCGACAAGCAGCGCACCCGGATTGTCTTCAATGGCGACTGGTTCAAGAAGATGTCGTTCGCGGAAGTGATCCGTCTCAACAGTCGCGTCACGCTCCAGCAGATGTTGCAGCGGGAAGATTTCAAGGAACGGCTCGAGCAGCAGCAGCCGATTCGGGCGCACGAAATTCAGTATCCGATCATGCAGGGCTGGGACTCCGTCGAAGTCCAGGCCGACGTGGAACTCGGCGGCACCGACCAGCTATTCAACATCCTGGTCGGGCGCGACCTGCAAAAGGAAGAAGGCCAG
>DASXYO010000046.1:0-8118 GCA_036502465.1 Chthoniobacterales bacterium | reverse complement strand
TCTTGTTTCGCGACCCGTTCGAAAATCATTCACAACCCTTACGACGCGCGAGAATTTCGGGCCTCTGAGTCCAACGAAGAGCGGGCCAGCGACCTCATCTTTCTCGGCCGGTTGGTTTCCGAGAAGGGCGTCGACCTTCTTTTCGAAACACTCGCTGCACTTCGTGGCCGGGGACTGCGTCCGGACCTAACGATCGTAGGCGATGGTCCAGAGCTTGGTTCCCTGCAGCAGAGGTCGGCCAGTCTTGAACTTGAAGGACAGGTCACCTTCGCAGGTCCCCAACGCGGAGCGGAACTGCGCGCACTTCTACGCCGACACAAGATTCTTGTGGTTCCTTCCCGCTACGATGAACCATTCGGCGTCGTCGCCCTCGAAGGAATCGCATGCGGCTGCGTGGTTGTCGGCTCGCAAGGCGGCGGCCTCCCCGAGGCGATCGGTCCCTGCGGCGCGACTTTTCCGAACGGTGATTCGGCCGCACTCGCGGCGAAGCTTGAGTCGCTCCTAAAATCACCTAACGAGCGAAGGCGGCTTCTCGAACAGGCTCCGCCACACCTTGCCAAGTTTCATCCCGCGACGATTGCCGAATCCTACCTCGCGATTTTTCGCTCCAAACTCTCGTGATCCTCCTTTCTCATCCCACGGCCAACCAGAATGTGCGTCAAACGGCACTGGCTTTTACCGAGACACATCTGCTGCGGGAGTTTTGGACGGCGGTGAACTGGAACCGAGGCGGGCTCCTCGACCGGCTGGCGCGTTTTTCCCCGCGTCTTCGCAACGAGCTTCGACGCCGGTCCTTTTTGCCTGAACTGACTCCCTTCGTCCGGACCGATCCCGCACGGGAGTGGTTTCGGTTGGCAGCCATGCAGTTTGGCTGGACTGGGTTAACCAAAAATGAGCGCGGCCCGATCAGTATCGATTCGGTCTACCGTTCGCTCGATCGCCGGGTAGCCGAGCGCATCACGGCCGGCCTAACGATCAAAGCTGTCTATGCCTACGACGACGGGGCGCTGGCCAGTTTTCACGCGGCGAAAGAGCGCGGCATCAAATGTATCTTTGAGCATCCGGTTATCTCCTGGCGCGTAGTCCGCGAATTGCAGCGCGAGGAAGCAGCCTTGCGACCAGAGTGGGCGCCAACACTCGGCGCACTGCGCGACAGCGATGAAAAACTGGCGCGTAAGGATGAGGAGCTGGCGCTGGCCGATCTCGTTGTGACAGCCAGCTCATTCGCCCGCGAAAGTGTCATGCGAGCACCTCGGTTAACTGCGCCCGTTATTGTTATTCCATATGGCACTCAGCCCGCCAGCGGCCCCGGTCCGCGAAAAGCCCTGGGAGGGAAGTTGCGTGTTCTATTTGTCGGAGCGCTCAGCCAGGCAAAAGGTCTGGGCTACGTCCTTGAAGCGGTCGGCAGGCTGGAAAGCGAGGTCGAGTTCACTTTGATCGGCCGCCGAGTATGTGCCCTCATCCCAGCACCCGCACTCTTGGAGAAATACCGCTGGACTCCCTCCCTCCCGCACGACGAGCTCTTGCGAGAAATGAGTCGGCACGACGTCCTTGTCTTCCCTTCCCTGCATGAAGGCTTTGGTCTCGTCATTACTGAAGCGATGTCTCAGGGTTTGGTCGTCATCACCACTCCCCATACCGCCGCGCCGGATCTGATTACCAACGGCGCTGACGGATTCATCATCCCGATTCGCGCCGCGGCCGCGATCGAGGAGAAGCTGGCGCTACTGGCGAGAGAACCGGACCGGCTCCGGGCGATGCAGGACGCCGCCCGGGAGAAAGCGCGGACCTGCACATGGGAAAATTATCGCCAGCGCCTCATCCGTCTGGCACGAGAAGTGGTGGATAGACCCGTCGCTTCATGAATGCACTTGCCGATCGGCGGACTGATTCCGCCCCGAAAGACCTGCCCAAGATCTTTGATCCGTCGCGGACGATCCACCACATCCGGCAGCTCATCTGGCTTTATCTCTTGTTACTCATCTTCGAGGGCGCCTTCCGTAAATGGATCGTGCCCCAGCTCTCCGCTCCGCTTTTGCTCATCCGCGACCCGGTCGTTCTGGCGATCTATCTCCTCGCGCTGCGCGCGCGGATTTTCCCGCAAAACATCTGGGTCATCACCCTCGAAATCCTCGCCGTCCTTTCCTGGGCGACCGGGATTATTGTTCTGCTGCCGTACTTTCCGATCACGACCATCATCCTCGTCACCGGGTACGGAGTGCGCTCGGATTTTCTGCACCTGCCGCTCATTTTCATCGTTCCGCTGGTCTTCGATCTCGAAGATGTGAAACGAGTCGGTCGCTGCACCATTATTGGGATGATTCCCATGGCCGTCCTGATGGTGGCGCAATTTGCGGCAAGCCCCGACGCGTTTATCAATCGCGCCGCGGGACTTGGTGAAGGCACTCAAATCGCAGCCGGCGGAGGCAAGATCCGGCCGCCGGCAGTTTTCTCGTTTGTTTCAGGCGCGGTTTATTACTCGAGCGCGGCGGCGGCCTTTTTGCTCCACGCGGTCCTCGCGAAACTTCCCTTCCGGTCCTGGCTTCTCTACGCGGCGGGAACGGGCCTGATCGTTTCGCTCGGCGTTTCGGGCAGCCGTTCGGCAGTGCTCGCGGTGCTGGTGGTGGTTGCATCGCTCGGCGTGATCCTCGTCGTGCGCCCCAGCCTGGTCGACAAGTTTGGACGCCACTTGCTGCTCGCGGCGGTCGTGCTCTGGTCGGTCAGTTATCTGCCGATTTTTCAGCAAGGCATCGAGGTTCTTTCGAATCGCTTCACGGAATCGGCCGACGAATCCTCGATCGTCGGCGGCCTCGTCGGACGGACGGTCGGCGGTTTTACCGAGGGGCTTTCGGTCGTGAACCGGGTTCCGTTAGGCGGCTACGGGCTCGGCGTAGGCACAAGTGGCGGCGCGAACTTCCTTACCGGCCAAGCTTCATTTCTCCTCGCCGAGAATGAGTGGTCCCGCATTCTCCTCGAGAGCGGTCCGATTCTCGGCATCGCCTTTCTTCTCTGGCGCACGGCGCTAACCTGGAAGCTCGGTTCCTTTGCCATCCGCCAGATCCGGGCCGGAAACACCCTGCCGATCTTTTTGTTCAGCGCCGGCCTCTTCATTTTCCTGCAGGGTCCTTTTGGACAGCCGACCAGCCTGGGTTTTGCAGTGGCTTTTGCCAGCCTCTGCCTGGCTGCGAGACCGCTCGAGCCGAAAACCGAGGAAGCGCTGGAATTACCTAACGAACCGCCGCAACCGCGGCCGATGCGCCGCTCACAATATGCGGAGCGCCTCCACGGCTCGAGCAGCCGCTCTCGTCCTGGTCATGGTCCTTTTGATCGGTAACTACCAGGCCGACCAGCAGCAAAGCATGCAGCGTTTCGCCAACATGATGCTGCAGGGCCTGGCCGCCGCGGGCGTACCCGCGCAACTGATCCACCCGCAGCCGTTTCTTGGTCGCTTCACGCTGGCCGGTCCGTTCGCCGCGAAGTGGCTTGGTTACCTGGACAAGTTTTTTTTCTTCCCGCGCCAGCTAAAGAAGAGACTAACCACGGGCTTCGACCTCGTTCACATCTGCGATCACTCCAACGCGATGTATTCCGCCCACGTCCGCAAACGTCCGGTCGTGGTCACCTGCCATGATCTGCTCGCGGTGCGCGGCGCGCTGGGCGAGGAAACGGATTGCCCCGCATCGGCCACCGGCAAGTACCTGCAGCGCTGGGTCGTTTCCGGTTTGCGCAAAGCGAGCGCCGTGGCCTGCGCCTCGCCTGCCACCCTGCGCGACGCGCAGAGGATCGTTAGACAAACCGAGGGCTGTCCGCAGCTCCTCCTCATCCACCACGGAATCAACTATCCCTATCGGAAACAGGCGCCGGAGCGCGCCCGAGCACTCTTGGCGAAGATTGACGGTCTCGACCTCGAGCGGCCTTTCGCGTTGCACGTCGGCTCGAATCTGCGGATGAAAAATCGCGAAGGCGTTCTCCGAATTTTTGCCCTGACAAAAGAAAAGTGGAACGGGCAAATGGTCTTCGCCGGCCAACCATTGACGCCAGAATTACGTTCGTTAGGCAAGAAACTCGGCGTCTCGGATCGCGTTCTCGAGGTGGTCGGCCCGGAGAACGAATTGCTCGAGGCGCTTTACAGCTCCGCAATGGTGCTGCTTTATCCTTCGCGGTTTGAAGGTTTCGGATGGCCGATCATTGAAGCTCAGGCTTGCGGTTGCCCGGTCATCTGCAGCAATCGCGAACCAATGTCGGAAGTCGGCGGTGACGCCGCCCTGACCGCGGAGGTCGATGACGAACCCGCGATGGCACGCTCCCTTTTGCAACTGACCGATTCCGCGGAGCGAGCGCGCTGGAGCGAAAAAAGTTTACGCAACGCGGAGCGGTTCCGCGCCGAGAAAATGATCGAGCACTATATCGAACTCTACCGTTCGCTTGGTGCGCGCGTGTAGGTTGGCATCATGTGCGGAATCGCTGCTCATTTCAGTTTCGCGGGAACGGCAAAGCCGCTCGACCTGCAATTGATCGCGCACCGCGGGCCGGACGCCGCGGGCGAATGGATCTCAGAGGACGAACGCTTTTGGCTAGGCAACACACGACTCGCGATCCTTGATCTTTCGCCAACCGGCGAACAACCGATGATCGATCCGGCAACCGGCAACGTCATCGTCTGCAACGGTGAGATTTACAACCATCGCGCGCTCCGCGCGGAATTGGGCGACCTCGATTGGCAGGGCACCAGCGACACCGAGACGATTCTTCTCGGCTACGCGCGCTGGGGTCACCGACTGCTCGACCGGCTGAAGGGCATGTTCGCATTCGTCATTTACGATCACGCGCGCCGAGAACTTTTCGTGGCGCGCGATCGGTTAGGCATCAAGCCGCTCTACTTCACGCGCGATGCCGGCGGTTTGCGGCTCGCCTCCGAGGTCAAGCTGCTGACCGATTCTGCTTCCGATATCACGCCTGCTTCGATTGGCGCCTATCTGCAATGGGGCGCTTGCCCGGAAGACAAAATCATTTATCCCAACATCAAGGTCGTGCCCGCCGGCTACGCCATGACCATCAGCGGTACAGGAAAGTCCGAGACCTGGCGTTATTGGCCGGGACCGGTTCAAAAATTCGAAAGCTCCGCCGACCGGGCGCCGCAAAAAATCCGCGCGCTTCTCGAGACCGCCGTTGAAGAACATCTTCTTTCCGACGTCCCGGTCGCAAGTTTCCTGAGCGGCGGGATCGATTCCTCGATCATAACCGCGCTGGCCGCGCAAAAAATGGGCCGGCAACTGGAAACGTTTTCTGTCGGGTTCGAGGTCGCGGAGTTCGACGAAAGCGCGATCGCGCTCCAGGTCGGGGAACGTTTCGGGACGAAACACGAACGAATTCAATTGACCGAGGAGGAAGTAATCCAGTCGGTTACAGAAGCGGTCGCGCATCTCGACCTGCCGTCGGTCGATGCGATCAACACCTACATCGTCTCGCGCGCAGTGGCGCGCCGTGGACTAAAAGTCGCGCTCTCCGGACTGGGTGGAGACGAACTTTTCGGCGGCTATCCCAGCTTCCGCGATGTGCCCCGACTGCAGCGCCTCGGCCTCCTCCCGCGGGCTCTGCGCAAGGCCCTGGGCGCACGCCTGGCCGATTTGCCTAACGACGCCAGCGTTTGTGAGATGGCGCAATGGCGTCGCCGTTTCTTTACCGACGCCATGCTCCGACAGGCCGGTCTGCCTATCGAAACCACACCGGTCGAATGCCCGCTCGAACTGCCGGATGATTTTGCCCGGATTAGCTGGGCCGAGCTGACCGGCTACATGCGGCGAATGCTCCTGCGGGATTCCGACCAAATGAGTATGGCCGTGTCGCTCGAATTGCGCGTGCCCTTCCTCGATCACGAACTGGTCGAATACTCGTTAGGCCTGCCCGTTGCCGAAAAGAAACGCTACGGCGGCACAAAGGGCCTCCTCGTCGAGGCCTGTCGCGACCTCCTTCCGCCGGCAGTCTATCAACGACCGAAGGCCGGTTTCGTCCTCCCGATGCAGAAATGGATGGAGGGACCACTCGCGCCTTTCGCCGAGAATGGCCTGCGCGAAATCATTAACCGCCTTCTGCTGCCGGAGGCTTTCGTGGCTGACGCGCAGGAGCGCTTTCGCAACGGTCGCCTCCATTGGACGCGACTCTGGAGCATGGTCGTGCTTGGACATTTCGTTAGGCGCACCGAAGCGGTGCGTCGTCCGGATGAAAATCTTGCGCTGCATTCATTCGCTTGATCCGGCGATCGGCGGTCCGCTCGAGTCGGTCCGGCAATCCTCGCGCGTCCTCACTCGTCGCGGGCACGAAGTGGAAGTGGTCTCGCTCGACGCGCCGGACGCGCCCTGGTTGGATGAATTTCCCGCGCCCGTGCACGTGCTCGGACCGGGACGCGGAAACTATGGCTATGCGCCGCGTTTGGTGCCGTGGCTGAAGGAACACCACGCGGAATATGACGCCGTCGTCGTACACGGCATCTGGCAATACAACAGCTTTGGCGTCTGGCGCGCCCTGCACAAAACCGAGACGCCCTATTTTATTTTCCCGCATGGGATGCTCGATCCGTGGTTCAACCGCACCTATCCGCTCAAGCATCTCAAGAAGCTGCTCTACTGGCCGTGGGCTGAGTATCGCGTTTTGCGCGATGCCAAAGCGGTGCTCTTCACGTCGGAGGAAGAACGGCGCCTGGCCCGTGAATCTTTCGCGCTCTATCGCTGTCGCGAAGTGGTGGTGAATTACGGGACCGCCGCGCCGGAGATCGATCTCGCCAAGGCGCGCCAGGAATTTCTGAGCACCTTTCCCGCGCTGCAGGACAAAAAGATTCTGCTCTTTCTCGGCCGCCTGCATGTGAAGAAGGGCTGCGAGGAATTGATCCGCGCCTTTGCGTCACTTGGAAAAGATTTTCCGCTCCATCTCGTGCTCGCCGGTCCTTGCGCCGATGAGGAATATCTGTCGCGCCTCCGTTGCCTAACGAATGAGCTTGGCTGCGAAAACCGGATCACTTTCAGCGGCATGCTGCGTGGGAACCTGAAGTGGGGCGCCTTCGCCGCAGCGGAGGCTTTCATCCTTCCCTCGCACCAGGAAAATTTCGGGATCGCCGTCGTGGAGGCGCTCGCCTGCGGCACGCCTGTGCTCATCTCCGACCAGGTAAATATCTGGCGCGAAATCGTGCAGGACGGCGCGGGCCTGGCCGATAAGGACGACGTCGATGGAACGCGCCGGCTTCTGGAACGCTGGCAGGCAATGCCGTCGGGTCAACGCGACGAGATGTCGGTCAAGGCGAAGCGAAGTTTTGCGAACCGCTTCGAAATTAACCGGGCGGTCGATTCCTTCCTCGAGGTGCTGGAAAACGAGACGGGACAGAAATGAAGATCGCGATCTGTTCTATTTTTGGTGAACCTGAATCCCGCCGATGACTGAACCGCTCAAAAGCGTCAATCCCGCACAGCCCTCGCAATTCGATTCGCCCTGGCCGATGAGCGAACGGCTGCGCCGACAATTGTGGGAGTTTTGTTGGCTCGTTTTCTGCGCCTGGACGCCTAAACCGGCGAACGCCTGGCGTCTGTTTTGGTTAGGCGTTTTCGAGGCGAAAATTGAGGGAACGCCATTTGTCCATCCGCGGGCCCGGATCGCCGTTCCGTGGAACCTGACGCTGCATGACCGCGCTTGCCTCGGTGATCGCGCGAACGCCAACAGCCTCGGCAAAATTGAAATCGGCGCCCGCGCCGTAGTGGCGCAGGAAGTTTATCTGAGCACAGGAAGTCACGATTTTGCCCACCCCGACCTGCCCCTGGTGGTGGCAAAGATTACGATCGGCAACGACGCATTTATAGGGGCGCGCGCTTTTGTCATGCCTGGAGTGACAATCGGGGCGCGCGCGATCGTCGGGGCCTGCTCCGTCGTGACAAAAGATGTGCCGGAGAATGCGATCGCAGCCGGCAACCCGTGCCGGGTTTTGCGGCCGCGAGCTATGCCTAACGCCTAACGAATAGCAGGAGCGCCGAAACGCTTTTGCCTTGCTCCGGCTCGTTCGGGTTAGAACGACTTCAGGGCGCTGGCGAGATCACCGCCAATCTGCTTCGCGCTTCGATTGACGAGACGAGCGTA
>DASXYO010000045.1:0-15591 GCA_036502465.1 Chthoniobacterales bacterium | reverse complement strand
ATAACAAGAGCATCATTCGCCCGGTGGTGGCCTTGATTAAGTCGCTCGCCTCCGCCCTTTCGATCGGGAGCGGCGGATCGGTCGGGCGCGAGGGGCCGATCATCCAGATCGGTTCGGCGTTTGGCTCGACGGTCGGGCAATGGCTGCGCATCCCGGCCTGGCAACGGACGACCTTGATCGCGGCCGGGGCCGGCGCGGGCATCGCCGCCACTTTCAACACGCCGATCGGTGGTGTGCTTTTCGCGGCGGAGCTGTTGCTGCATGAGATCAGTGTCTGGACGCTCGTGCCGGTCGTGATCTCGACCGCGAGCGCGAGCTATGTCGGGCGCTACTTTTTCGGACCGAATCCGGCTTTCGCGATCCCGCAATTGCGGATGGATTATTTCCACCTCACGCACCCGGCGCTGCTCGTGGCCTACGTCGGGCTCGGTCTCCTGATCGGGCTCGTCTCAGTGCTCTACATTCGCTCGATCTACGCCTTCGAGGATTTCTTCGATCAAAAATTCAAGAATCCGTATCTGCGCCACATGAGCGGCATGCTCCTGCTCGGCATCCTGATGTATGTGCTCCTGCGAGAGACCGGCTCGTATCACATCGAAGGCGTCGGTTACGCGACCATTCAGGAAGTTCTTTCCGGCACGCTCACTTCTTTCTGGCTGCTCCTGCTTCTTTTCGCGCTGAAGCTTTTCGCGACGTCCCTCACCCTCGGCTCGGGAGCGTCGGGCGGCGTCTTTTCTCCCGCGCTGTTTCTCGGCGCAACACTTGGCAGCGCCTACGGAATTTTGCTGCAGAAGCTGTTTCCGGGCGCGGAAATCAGTCCGGCCGCCTTCGCGGTCGTGGGAATGGCGGGCATCGTCGGCGGCACAACCGGGGCGGCGATCACCGCGATCGTGATGATCTTTGAAATGACGCTCGATTACGGCGTCATCGTGCCGATGACGATCACAGTCGCGATCGCCTACGGGGTCCGAAAGATGATTTCAAACGAGAGCATCTACACCCTGAAGCTAACCCGGCGCGGCCATCGCATGCCGAGCGCGATGCAGGCCAACATTCAATACATGAAACCGGCGCGCGACCTGAAGCATGCTGGAGTCGTTAGGCTGCCGGCCATCATGACGCTCCCGGAGCTGGCGATCATGCTTCCTTCCTATCCGGAAGACGCCTGTTTCGTGGTCGCGGAAGGAAAGCAGATCGTCGGAGTCATCACCATGACTTCGGCGCTCAAGGCGGTCAGAAAACCGAGCCAGACGACCACGCTGGCGGAAATTTCCTCGCGTGAATACGCGGTGATCAGCGCCGACACCTCCGTCTTCGAAATCCTGACCAAGATGCGGCTCGACGGTACGGAAGTATTCCTGATGGCGCCGGGGGAACGCGACAAGGCGGACGACGGATTGCAGCGCTGGATTTCGAAGGAGGCGATCGCTGAATCGTTAATCGACGCGATCGAGCTCTTTACCGAGTAGCCAAAAAGGCCCGATTGAGTGTTCGTTAGGGCCTAACGGCGCCTGCGGCCGAAAGAGTAGCCGCGATGAGTGCGCCCGCCGCCGATCGCTCGCTTCCCACCAGCGGTCTCTGGTTCAAAGAGCACGGTGTAGATGTAAGGGAAATTCTCGATCTTCAGCCGCGGGATTTTTTGACCGATGAAGCGCTCAATCGCCTGCAGGGCGGGCAGCTCTTCGCCGTTCATGAGGGTGAAGGCGTCGCCGACTTTTTGGGCGCGGCCGGTTCGGCCGATGCGGTGGACGTAATCCTCCGGATGTTCCGGCACGTCGTAATTGATGACATGACTGACGCCTGCGATGTCGATCCCGCGCGCGGCGATGTCGGTCGCGACCATCACCTCGTATTTGCCGCTCTTGAAACCCTCGAGCGCCTCGACGCGCTCACGCTGGGTGCGGTTGGAATGCAGGACGGCAACCGAATGTTTTTCCTGTTTCAGCTGCGAAGCGATGCGGTCGGCGCCGTGCTTGGTGCGGGAAAAAATAAGGGCGCTGTCAAAATTTGTGCGCTCGAGCAACGCCATGAGAAGGTCGTATTTCTGCTCCGCCGCAACCGGATAGACGGCGTGGGTGACAGTCTCAGCCGGCGAACGCCGGGCGCCGATCTCGACCACTTCGGGTTCGCGCAAAACCCAGGCCGCGAGCCGCTCGATTTCGGGCGGGAGCGTGGCGGAGAAAAGGAGGGTCTGACGATCGGTCGAAATCTGTTCGACGATCCGCCTGACATCGGGGAGAAAGCCCATGTCGAGCATGCGATCCACCTCGTCGAGCACGAGAATGTTCACGTCGCGGAAATTCATCGCGCGCTGTTCGAGCAAATCGAGGAGCCGTCCGGGCGTGGCGCAGACAATGTCGGTGCCGGCAGCCGCTTCTTCCTTTTGTTTGCCGTAGCCGACACCGCCGTGCACGACCGAGACGCGCAGATCGGTGTAGCGCCCGTAATCACGAAAAGCGGTCTCGACCTGGGCCGCGAGTTCGCGGGTCGGCTCGAGGACGAGGCAGCGAAAAGCGCCATGCTGCCCGAGCAGCGTCATGATCGGCAGGGCGAAGGCGGCCGTTTTACCGGTCCCAGTCTGCGCGGTGCCGATTAAATCTTTACCGGATAAAATGATTGGAAATGCGCGGAGCTGGATCGGCGTCGGCTCGGAAAAGCCCATCGCCTGTGTTCCCCGCACGACTTCCGGGGAAAGCCCGAAGTTGTTGAAAGACACAGGTGTAAACAGTAGATCGGTTAGGCCGAGAAGCAACGCGAGTTCTCGCTTGCGAGGCGCTTCGCATCGATCAGGATGACGGCGCATGGCCCTGAAAAAGCTGCGGATTTTTGTCCTGGCCGATACTCACGATCATCTCCCGGAAAATCTCGTGTCGCTGGCGAAGGGGGCTGACGAAATCTGGCACCTAGGCGACGTTTGCGCGCCTAGCTTACTCGTTAGTCTCGAGAATTTCGGGCCGCCGGTCACGCTCGTGCGCGGCAATTGCGATGGAAATTACGACTGGCCGCTGACGATCGACCTGACTCGCCACGGTCTGCGTTTCCGGCTCGTGCACATTCCACCGGCTCACGCGCCGGAGGGGATCGATGTCCTGCTTCATGGGCACACGCATGTGCCGCGCAACGAACGCAAAGAAGAGGTTCTGTTTTTGAACCCCGGCTGCGTGACACGACCGAATCGTGGCGCACCGGCCAGTGTGGCACACCTCAAGATCGCCCCGAACGGCGCGCTAAGCTGGCGCCTAACGACGCTGCGCCCCTAGTTGCCCGAGGTCGCAGCTCTACAGATAAACGGCCGCGATCTTTTCCGCGTGCATCACCCCGATGTCCGCAAATCGAACCGGCTCGCGGCCGAACTGCCAGATGGTCGTGACGGTGGCGAGGAAGAGCAAGAGATAGACAAAGGCTTCGCCGATTCCGCGATCTTTCTCCTCGGAATCGATCAGCATTTGGTAGGTGCTTTCTTCGTGGACGGGCTTGGCTTGGATTGGATTTGTCATGGTGTCCTTTCTTGAACACCACTTCCCTATGCAGTCACCGTGCCAACCAAGTCGCCTCGGCGTAAACCGAACGGGAGGTTGATATTATGACAACAGGCCGCGAGGCGGTCCCCCCACCGATGTGCCGGTGACGGGATACCGTTGTGCCGAAAACGGGACGCCGGAAGAACTATTCTTCCGCGTCTTTTTTCTTCTCGTTAGGCTCGCTCTTCTTCGCCTTACTCGCCGTCTTTTTTTCGGCGGCGGGAGTCACTTCCTCTTTCGCGGATTTGCGCTTCTTCCCTTTTTCCACGGGAGCGGCTTCCTCGACTACGACCTCAGCTGCGTCGACCCACTCGAGAAACGCAACGGGAGCCGCATCGCTTTTGCGCTGGCCGAGCTTGATGATGCGGGTGTAGCCGCCTTTGCGATCCGCGCTCCGGGGCGCGATGTCGTCGAACAATTTTTTGACCGCGCCCTTCTGCCGGAGAACGGCGAGGGCGGTGCGGCGCGCATGGAGCGAGCCGTTCTTGCCTAACGTCACCATCTTTTCGGCCAGGGGCCGGACCGCCTTCGCTTTCGCGAGGGTGGTTTTGATCCGTTGATGCTCGATCAGGCTGCAGACCTGGTTGGCGAGAAGCGCCTTCCGATGCTCAGCGGTGCGTCCCAGTTTGACGGTTTTGTTTTGATGCCTCATAGCTGCTTCTCCCGGCGAAAATTTCCCCTAACGATTTATTCCTCGTCCGCGCCATTGGCGCCGTCGACGTTGAGCGGAATCTCGACCAGACCCGGATCGAATTTCTGGCCCAGGCCAAGCCCGAGCTGGAGGAGTTTGTCCTTGATCTCGTTGAGCGATTTCTTGCCGAAGTTGCGGTACTTCAGCATCTCGGCCTCGGTCTTCTGCGCGAGCTGGCCGACGGTCGTGATATTGGCGTTATTCAGGCAATTGGCGGCGCGCACGCTGAGCTCGATTTCGTTCACGCTCATGTTGAGCAGCTTCTTCAGCTTGACGTTCTCCTCGCTCACCCCGGCCGGCGTCTCGTCGAATTCGATCACGTCTTCGTTAAAATTCACAAAGACATCGAGGTGATGGCGGAGAATGGCGGAGGCTTGGAGCAGGGCGTCGTCAGGCGTGAGACGGCCGTCAGTCCAAACTTCGAGGACGAGCTTGTCATAGTCGGTGCGCTGACCGACACGGGTATTTTCGACCGCATATTTCACCCGGGTGACGGGCGAGAAAATGGAGTCGATCGGAATGAGGCCGATCGGCTGGTCGGGCCGCTTGTTTTCGTCGCCGGTGGCAAAACCACGCCCGACGCGGACGTCGAGCTCGGCTTCAAATTTGTGCTTCTTGTCGAGCGTGCAGATGATCTGTTTCGGGTTTAGCACTTCGTAGCCCTGCACGAGGGAGATGTCGCCGGCGGTGACTTCGCCTTCCTTGTTTACGGTCAGCGCGAGTTTGCGCGCTTCGTGATCGGTGGCCTTGAATTTTACCCGCTTCAGGTTGAGCACGATATCTGTCACGTCCTCGACCACGCTCGGGAGTGTGCCGAATTCGTGCTGCGCGCCGTTGATTTTCACTGCCGTGATGGCAGCGCCTTCGAGCGACGAAAGGAGCACGCGGCGCAGCGAATTTCCGACCGTGTGTCCGTAGCCGGCTTCAAAGGGCTCGGCGACGAACTTGGCGTAGGTTTCAGTGGAGGAAGCCTCGTCCTTGACGAGGGTCTTCGGCATTTCAAAACGACCGTAACGAACTGACATAGTGTGAGAATAAGGGAAAAATTCCGAACTGAGAAAAGTTGACGCCTAACGGCACTTCGACCTTCTGCCTTCTTACTTCTTCCCTCCAAAAGCGCCGGGTTCCCCCTGGCGAGCGCGGTTTCGCGTCAAGCAACGGAAACCCAGGGACCAACGGCGCAACGTATTAAAAACTCGCTGCGGGACGTGGAATGAACACCATCACGACCGGTTTGCAAGTCGCGCGCTAACTCTCGAGAACCGCGTTCGGCAATTCGTTGCGGTCGTCGGGCCGGCGCGGAAAATACTGCGCCAGCAACCGGCCCGTTTCCCGAACCGCGTGGACGACGGCATCGGTAAAATTTTGCGCCTGGAAATGGGTCCGCATCGCCTGGGTAAGAGTATGCCAGAAAGGATCGCCGCACTTCTCGTGCACCCCCCTGTCGCCAATGACCGCAAACTTCTGCGCGCGCGGCGCGACGAAAATGAGGACGGCATTGCGTTCCCGCGTCTGGGTCATGCCGAGACGCTCGAATTGCACACGGGCGGCATCCACCGGGTCGGCGACTTCGCCATGCTGGACAAAGACGCGAATTTCGCCCGAGGTGGTTGCTTCCGCGCCGGCGATCGCCTTGACGATTCGCTCGTGCTCCAGTTTTTCGATGAATTCCTTGGTTCGCATATTTTTACCAACTCGATCCCGCACCACCGCCGCCGAAGCTTCCGCCGCCACCGCTGAATCCGCTGAATCCGCCCCCTCCACCGCCACTCGAACTGCCGCCGCCGCCAAATCCTCCGAAGTAAGGGCCGCCCCCGCCGTTGTAACCGTAGCCGCGTCGGCCGCGCCGCTGTGATCGGTTGGCGATAGTAAAAATGACCACGATGAGCAAGAAAATGATGAGCGGGATGGGCAAACCGCTGCCAGAACTGGCTTCACTTTCCTTGCGTGTTTTGCCGGTGCCTTTGTACTCGCCGCGCACCGCCTGCATCATCGCGTTCACGCCCGCTTTTAATCCGCCGGCGTAGTCGTTCTGCTTGAAGTGCGGCGCGATCACATTGTGCGTGATGTCGAACGCAGTCGCGTCCGGAAGAGCCCCTTCCAATCCGTAGCCGGTCTGGATAAACATCTGGTGATCCGCCACGAAAACGAAAAGGACCGCGCCGTTGTTCGTGCCTTTCTGGCCGACGCCCCACGTCTGCGCGATGCGCTGGGTGTAATCGGCCACGTCCGATTCACTCTGCATCGAGGGATAGATCGCGACGAGCAGCTGATTGGAAGTCTCGCGTTCAAATTGCGCCAGTTGTTCGTTCAACTCCGAGGCCGTCGCCTGGTCGACCACATTCGCGTAGTCGTTGAAATAGCGATCCGGTTTGGACGGCATCGTCTCGGCCGCGAGCGGGCCGATCATCCCCGCCAAAAGGAGAACGACAAACAGTAAACGCAATCGCGTCATCTTAAATCCCGGGCGCTCGCGGCTCCCGCGTCAAGCCTTTACGGTGTCGGAGCCGGCGCCATGGGGGCGGGCGAACTTCCGAAATCAAATTTCACCGCCGGCGCTTTTTCACTGCCGGGTTGTGCGGCAAAGAAGGGTCGTTCCTTAAAGCCAAACATCTTGTTCAGCATGTTGGTCGGGAATCTTTGCAGGTAAGTGTTGTACTCCTGGACGGCGGCATTGAAATTATTGCGCTCCACGGAAATCCGATTCTCCGTCCCTTCGAGTTGCGCCTGCAGCGTTTGGAAGCCCTCGGTCGCGCGCAACTGCGGATAGTTTTCGCTCACCACCAGCAAGCGCGAGAGAGCGTTGCTCAGTTGTCCCTGTGCAGCCTGGAATTGTTCCAACTGAGCCGGGTCGGTCGGCGCTTTGTCCGGATCGATTTTGACCTGCCCGACGCTGGCGCGGGCGTTCGTCACCTCGGTCAGGGTCGACTTCTCAAAGTTGGCCGCGCCCTGCACGGTGCTGACGAGATTGGGGATCAAGTCGGCGCGCCGCTGGTAGACCGACTGCACGTCGGCCCATTTTTTGTTCACGTTATTCTCGAGGGTCACGAGTTTGTTGTAAGTGCCGCAACCGGTAAAGCTGCAGAGCATGATGGCGGCCCCGAGCAGGCCGAGGAAACGAGTCGTAAGTTTTTTCATCGTAAGATTCAGGGCTTAAGATTGGCTTCGGCGGAGGGAATGTCACGCCTCAAGTGGCGGGGCAGCGCCGCGCCGAAGTGGCAATAAGAGATTTTCGGAAGGTTTATCCCGGGCCGTTATCGACGGCTGCGCCTTGGGAGAGAGACGATCTTTTGTTGAACCCGAATTCCTGGAGCGGCTCGGGTGAGTTCTCCAGCAGGTTCGGAATTTCCAACCAAAAAACTTCAGAAAGACATATGCAAAAACGAACCAGACTTATCTTAAGCGCCTGCACTTCGGCCGCGCTGATCTGTGCGAGCCCGATGGCCTTTGGCCAAACTTCCTCGAGCAGTCCCTCTTCATCGCCCGCCAGCATGGGGATGAGCAGTGGCAGCGACTCGAATTCGACCGACACGAGCGCGAGTCAGAACCTCGTCCTTGGCTCGAAGGTGATGAATTGCCAGGTCAAAAACCAACAGGGTCAAAATCTCGGCTCGATCAGTAACGTCGTCGTCAATCCGCAGACCGGCCATATCCGCTATGCGGTCGTGAACGCCGATGGGAAGAAGGTGGCGGTGCCGTGGAGTGCGCTCAATTTCGACAATACAGGCAGCGACAGCGGCACGCCGAAGTGCACCCTCAACACGACCAAGGAGAAGCTCTCGAACGCGCCGAAGTTTGACTCGAAAAATCTCGCGAGCCTCTCCAACCGCTCGACTGAGGAACCGATCTACACTTACTATGAACTGATCTATTTCCCCGACGTGATGACCACGCAGGAACAGAACGCGCGGAACAATAAATCCGGCTCGATGACCAGCTCGGGCACAAGTGATACCGCCGTCACCACCGGTTCGATCGGTTCGATGCCAAGCGCGAGCGCTTCGCCCGGTTACGGGACGACTCCGTCCACTAATCCGACTTCTACTCCGCACCGCTAAGAAGTTGTCCGGTTCGGCTCCCTCGCGTTGTGCGCCTGGCGCTCGTCGCGAGGATCAGCCGCGGACGTTAGCGGGACTCCGCCGGTTCGTTAGGCGCGGCTTCCGGCGCAGGCTCGGCCGTGTCTTCGGGCGGGGCGGAGATCGGCGCTTTCGGGAGTTCGCGTCGTTTCAATTCCTCCGCATTGGGGAGTTCATCCAGGTTGCGCAGCCCGAAGTGCTCGAGGAAAAATTGCGTGGTCTCGTAAAGGAGCGGACGTCCCGGCACCTCGGCGCGACCGGCGATTCTCACCAGCCCCCGCTCCATTAATGTCTGCAGCACGCTGTCGATCGCTACGCCGCGGACGGCTTCCACATCAGCTCGAGTGATCGGTTGGCGATAGGCGATGATCGCGAGTGTTTCGAGCGAGGGCGGGCTGAGCCGGGCGGGCTTGGTCGCGGGGAAAAGCTGGCGGACCCAGCGCGCGTATTGCGGATCGCTCGCCAATTGCCAGCCATCCGATTTCTCGACGAGCTGAAAAGCGCGCTGTTGTTCGATATACTCGATCTTCAATTGCTCGAGCGCGGCCGAGATCGCCGCTTCGTTCGTCTTCGCGAATTCGTTAGGCGTGAGTTCGTCCTCCGCCCCGGCGCCCTTGATCGCGGCGACCAGCTCGCGCGCAGTGAGCGGTTTCTGGGCGCTGATGAGGAGCGCTTCAACGACTTGCGAGAGATTCATGAGGCCGATTCAGGAAAGCAGGAAAGCGGGAAAAAGAAAATCGCAGTTAGCCCAGGCCGATCGCATTCTCGATCGCGCGCGCGATCTCGTCCGCCTGCCGATCGATCTGCGCCATGTCGCGCCCTTCGATCAGAAGGCGGATCTTCGGCTCGGTTCCGGAGTAACGCAGCAGAACACGGCCTTTCCCGTGCAGTTCTTTTTCCGCGGCCTGCACCAGTTTGGCGATCTCCGGTAACGTCTCGAGCGGCGGTTTTTCTTTTACCCGCAGGTTGCGCTGCGCCTGCGGATATTTCGTCAGGCACTTTTTCAATTCGCTCAACGGCTTCCCGGTCGCCTGCATGATGCGGAGAATTTGGAGCGCGCTGATGATCCCATCCCCGGTGGTCGTGAAGTCGCGGAAAATCATGTGCCCGCTCTGTTCGCCGCCCAGGTTCAGGTTTTGCCGCAGCATCTCCTCGATCACGTAGCGGTCTCCGACTTTTGTCCGGATCACGTTTCCGCCATGGGCGGCGAGGGCTTCGTCGAGTCCGAGATTGCTCATGACGGTCGCGACCAGCGTGTCCTGCGCGAGCTGGCCGCTGCCTAACAAATCGACCGAGGCGATGGCGAGAATTTCATCGCCATCCACCAGGTCCCCATTTTCATCGCAGAGCAGGACGCGGTCGGCGTCGCCATCGTTCGAAATCCCGACCATGGCGCCACTTTCCCTAACGAGGCGCTGTATTTCCTCCGGATAGGTGCTCCCGCAATTCGCGTTGATGTTGGTCCCGTTAGGCTGGTTGTGCGCCACGGTCAGTTCCGCGCCCAGCTCGCGCAGAATGCAGGGGGTCGACTTGTAGCCGGCGCCATTCGCGACATCGACCGCGATGCGCATTTTCTCCAGGGACATGCCCCGCGGAAAACTGGCTTTCGCATATTCCACGTAGCGTCCCAGCGCGTCATCGATCCGGGTAGCGCGTCCGATTTTTTTTGCGGTCGGCCGAATGGAATCAATCTCGCCCGTGAAGACGAGCTGCTCGATTTTGCGTTCGATCTCGTCGTCGAGTTTGTAGCCGTCGTGCCGGAAAAATTTGATTCCGTTATCCTCATACGGGTTGTGCGAGGCGGAGAGGACAATCCCGGCATCGGCGCGCAATGAGCGGGTGATGTAGGCGACGCCCGGCGTGGGCAGCGGGCCAATCAAAAGCACGTCCACGCCTAACGACGTAATCCCGGCGACGAGCGCGTTCTCCAGCATGTAACCGGAGAGGCGGGTGTCTTTGCCGAGGACGATCTTGGGCCGCAAACCGGGCGGATGGGCCTGCGGATTGAGCGCAGTGAAGACATGCGCGGCCGCCCGGCCAAGCTTGAGCGCAGTCTCCGCCGTGACCGGTTCGACATTCGCCACGCCGCGCACTCCATCGGTGCCAAAGATTTTTTTCGGCGTCATGGTTTCGCTCCGGCGGCCTCTTTCTCCCGGTTGTGATCGCTGAAGAAGACGCACTCGCCTTCCGGTCCGAGGAGCGAAGCCCAGGGCAGGAAAAACGTCTTCAGGTCGACACTCCGCAGGATGACTTTCGCCCAGTCCTTGTATTCGCCTTTCGTGATTTCGCTGAGTTTGTTCTGCCCTCCGCTGATTGGCGTCAGATACAAGCCGTCGACCGGGCCACCGAGCGCCTTGTAGTCATTCAACTCATTCAGATGCGCGAGCGTGTCCGGCAACCAGACAGAGTGCCGGTCCGCGTACCACGCGATCGCCCAAGGCATGTCGCTGGCGATGATTTCATTGGGCTGCATCCAGGTATTGAGCAAGGCGATGTAGGGCGGCGCGTAGGGCGGCCAACGGACCGGCGGTTTGGGGCCTGCCAAGGTCAGGTTGGAAATCATCGGCCAGGCAGACAAGACAAAAAGTGTCGTCAGAAATCCAAAGCGCGGGAGACGGCCGGGGATGTCGAGCCGGTTCCATTGCACGAGCAGGAAGGCGAGTCCGAAGGAAGTCATGATCGGCAGGAAAAGAAGATGCAACTGATTGGCCGCGACTCCCAGTTCTTCGTCGATGCCATAGAGCACCATCCCGCAAACCGCGCCTAACCAAAGCGCGAGAATCAGCCAGCGCGCGCTCGCCGTCGCGGCGCGCCGGAAGGGATGCAGGACCGCCGGGAAAAAAAACAACGCCACGACACTCCAGCCGAAGTAGCGGAAAAGATTCCCCATCTGCCCCATCAGGTTGTCGTTGATTTTCGACCGCAACATTCCTGCGCTGAGACTGTGCAGATCGAAAACGAAGGAACGCATTAGCCCCGCCTCGCTCGCGCCGAATTGGCCGAAGAGCGCGTAAAAGGCAATGCCAGCCGGATTGCCGCAGACCAGGTAATTCCGCAGCAACCACGGCGTGTAGAGAATCACAACGGGCGCGACCAGCCAGGCCGCGGAACGCAGGCGCGGACGAAAATGCACGAGCGCGAAAACGAGCGCGGCCAAAAAAATCCAGATCGTCAGGGCATGCGACAAGGCGAGCAGGCCGAAGCCCACGCCCGCCGCGCCGAGCCAGCGAAATGCCGGTTTTTCCTCCGCCTGCGCTTCGATTGCCCGGACCAGCGCGTAGAGCGTGGAGTTGAAAAACAGGAGCAGCAGCATCTGCGGCAAACCGGAGAGCGAGTACTGCCAGAAGATGTCGCCGAGCAGGATCATGATGCAGCTGAGGAAGGCGACCCGCTGGTCGAAAAGCCGGCGCGCAGTCAGGAAGAACGGCACGATCGAGAGCAGGAAAAGGATCGTCGACATGAGTACGATCATGCGGTCGCCAACAAAAATCGGATCGCGCGACATCGTCGCGAGGCGCGATCGCACCGGAAGGAGCGCGATCGCATCGACGAGCGGCGGTAGCGGAGCGTTGTAGGTATCCGTCCAGATTTTTGCCGCGACGTTCTTGCCGTGGCGCTGCAATTGCCCGATCGCGAGCGGCCGGGCAAACTTCGTTTTCCAGAGATGCCCGTGCAGCATCTCGCGCCCCATCTGCGCCTGATCCATCGCCTGCGAGGTGGCGAGTCCGCGGAATTCGTGCAGTAAAAAAAAGACCGCCAGGCCAATCACGAGCAAGAGGGCCAGGGCGCGGCGCACCCAGACTACCGCCCAGCCCGCTTCCAGAGTGTGAACGAGACGTTGAACCGCGTCGGCGCTACCAGGCATCTTGAAAATCCGAAAATCTACTCACTCGAACCTGCTTCGGATTTCTCCTCATCCATTTCATTCAGCTTTCGATGAAGAGTGCGGCGGCTAATGCCAAGCTTTTTCGCGGCCGCTGTGACATTTCCCTTCGTTGCCGCGAGCGCCTGCGTGATCAAACGCCGTTCGGTCGCATGTAAATCCAGCGGGCTGGCCTTTTCATCGAACGTGTGTGTGCGCGTGCCGGGGGCGGGCGCCGCCTTTCGCACCGCCGCAGGCAGATCGCGCAGAGTCACTTTCGCACCCGGCGCCATGACCACCCCGTGCTCGATCGCGGTGCGCAGCTCGCGGACGTTTCCCGGCCAGTCGTAGGCGAGAAGCGTATTCATCGCGTCGGTCGTCACGTCGAGAAGCGGCTTTTCGTTGACCTTGCAGAAGTGCCGCAAAAACGCGCGCACCAGAAGCGGAATATCTTCCTTCCGATCGCGCAGCGGTGGCATCGTGATCTTGACCACGTTGAGCCGGAAGTAGAGATCGTCGCGGAATTTTCCTTCGCTCACCATGGTCTCGAGATTTTTGTTCGTCGCGGCGATGAGGCGCACATCGGCGTGCAAGGTTTGCGAGCCACCGACTCTCTCGAAAGCGCGTTCTTCGCTCATCACCCGCAGCAGCTTGATCTGGGTCGTGACATCGATCTCGCCGATTTCGTCCAGGAAGATCGTGCCGCCGTTCGCCTGCTCGAAGCGCCCGATACGCCGCTCGTGCGCACCGGTAAATGCGCCGCGCTCGTGCCCGAATAATTCGCTTTCGAGCAGCTGCGGAGAAAGCGCCGCGCAATGCACCGTGACGAATTTCCCCTTGTGCCGCCGGCTCAGATTATGAATGGCGTGCGCCGCCAGTTCCTTTCCGGTGCCGCTCTCGCCCTCGATCAGGACATTGGCCGAGGAAGGCGCGACTTGCCGGATCGTGTCGAGCACTTCGCGCAGCGCGGCTGACTCACCGAGAAGATTTTCCAGCCCGAAACGCTCATCCACCTGTTTGCGCAGGGAACGATTTTCCTGCTCGAGCCGTCGGCTCCCGAGCGCGCGCGCGATCAACATCTCGACCTTGTCGAGGTTGAGCGGCTTGGTCACAAAGTCGTAAGCGCCGCGCTTCATCGCCTCGACCGCAGTATCGACCGAGCCGTAGGCCGTCATCATGATGCAGACCGGCGGATGCGGCAGCTTGAGCGCGCGCTCGATCAAGTCCATGCCGTCTTCACCTCCCAGTCGCAGATCGGTCAGCAGGACGTCGATCTCGTCGCGCTGCAAAACGTCCAGCGCGCTCGCCACGTCGGCGGCGACATAGGTATCGTATTTGTCGCCTAACAACGTCCGCAACCCATCACGGGTATGCTTTTCGTCGTCAACGATGAGAACGGTCGGTTGCATGGCGATCAGAAAATCTCGGGCACTTTAGCGGGAGGGACGAACTCCCGCGAATCCCCATTTTACGCGCCGCAGCACGCGTCGGCGATCTGGTAGTGTAGTCGATCGGGAGGACCCGGTATTCGACCGGGAGGGCCCGGTATTCGACCGGCATTTAGTCACCGATCGTCGGGCGCCGAACCGGCTTCGAGCATCCGCACCCGCCGATCGACGAAGGGCAGGCGAATCGTCAGGGTGAGGCCTTTGCCTTCGCTGCTCTCGATCGCGATCTCGCCCCCATGCTCACGCACGATCCGCCGGACAATGAGCAGGCCGAGCCCGGAACCGCCGCTCTTGGTCGTGAAATAAGGCTCGAAAACCCGGCTCAGGTTTTCCGGCGAAATGCCGCCGCCGGTGTCGGTGAAGCTGATTTTCACATGGGTGTCGTCGCGGTCCGTCCGGATGCGCAGAATGCCGCGGCGCTTCATCGCTTCGAAGCTGTTCTTGATCGCGTTGTAGAAGACCTGCTTCATTTGGTCGCGATCGAGCTCGAGGAGTGGCAGGTCGGAACGCAGCTCCGTCTCGACCACGATGTCGCGATCCTTGATCTCCGGCCGGAAAAAGCGCACCGCGTCGAGCAGGATCTCGTTCACGTCCTCCGGCTGCAGGTGCGGCTTCGAGGGCCGGATGGCGCGGAGAAATTGACTCACAATCGAGTCGAGCCGGTTGATCTCCGCCCGCGCGATGTCGATCGATTCCTGGAGCTCGCGCTTGTCGTCCGCGGCCCGCAGTTTTTTCACTTTCCGTTCCATCAATTGCAGATGGATGTGAAGCGAGTTTAGCGGGTTGCCGATCTCGTGCGCCACGCCCGCGGCCAGCAGAGTCAGCGCCGAGATCCTTTCCGATTCGATCGTCTGCTGGGTCGAACGCCGATCCGCAGTGATGTCGCGCAGGATCATGGCGTGGCCGACCGCCTCCCCGACCGATTCGTTAGGCGCATCCTCCGCGCCCCGGCGCTCGATGATCAACGGCACGACGTAGAAATTGATGAACCGGTTCGCTGGATAAAAAATCTCCATGTCCCGGCTGAGCGCGGCGGTGGATTGCGAGAGCGCTTTCCAATTGAGCCCGCGCACCTGTTCCTCGAGCGGTTTCCCGGCCGCCTTGTCGGCGTCGAGCCCGAAGATGTCGCAGGCCGCCTGGTTCAAGTACGAGATGCGGCCCTTGGCGTCGGTCACGATGATCCCTTCCTGGATGGAATTGAAAATCGTCTCGAGAAAGCCTTTTTCCTGCGCGAGGCGGAGCAGGTAATTCTGCACCTCCTCCGGGCCGACCCGGCCGAGGCGCTCGATCAGTTTTTCGAGGAATCCCGATTTCATTTGGTAGCGCGAGCTTCCAGCTTGCGCAGCCCTACAATCTCGCAAGCTGGAAGCTCGCGCTACCTTCTCTCGTGACTCGCACCTTTCTCCTTTCCCCGGCTTATGCCGGCGGCCGGCGCGCGCAGATGCTCCTGAGCGAGCGCGCGCAATTCGCCCTCGCCACCCGACTGCGCGGCGGAGAACCGGTGTCGTTAGGCGAAGTCTTCACGTTTCTCAGCGGCCTCTATTTTCGCGGCAAGCTGGCCTACGCGAATGCCTTCGCGCCGGATTTCTCGCACGTCCTCGTCATCACCCCGACCCGCGGCCTCGTCCCGGCGGCAACCACGGTCACGCTGGCCGACCTGCGCGAGTTTGCCGAGGTCGACATCGCGGCCGACGACCCACGCTACCGTCGCCCGCTCGAGCGCGATCTACGCCGACTCGTTAGGCAAATGTCGCCGAAGTGCGAGGTCGTTCTCCTGGGCAGCATCGCGACGGGGAAATATGTCAGCGTCATGCTGGAAATCCTGCAGGAGCGGCTCCGTTTTCCGGCTGACTTCGTCGGGCGCGGCGACATGAGCCGCGGCGGCCTGCTTCTGCGCTGCGCGGTTGACCGGACCGAACTTGACTACATCCCGGTGCACGGCGCGGTGCGAAAAGGAAAGCGACCGCCGAAACTCGAACCACGCCGCTATACC
>DASXYO010000044.1:0-11507 GCA_036502465.1 Chthoniobacterales bacterium | reverse complement strand
CTCATTGCGAATCGAAGGCGAGGTGAGTGAGATTTTTCCGGCAGCGGTAGAGGCTGCGCTAATATAAAAACAATGCGCGCGCTCCGGCTGTTCGTCTTTTTCTTCATTTCGTTAGGCGTGATTCTGTCGGCGCAACCCGCGCGCGCGGCGGAACGGGAATTTCGTGGAGCGTGGGTCGCGACAGTTTACGATCTCGACTGGCCTTCCAAGCCCGGTCTCCCGGCGGCGACCCAAAAGGCCCAACTGCGCGCGCTGCTCGACAAGGCCGCCGCTCTGAAATTGAACGCGATCCTGCTCCAGGTGCGTCCCGCGAGCGACGCGCTTTACGATTCGAACAAGGAACCGTGGTCGGAATTTCTGAGCGGCAAAGCGGGCGTGTCGCCGGGTTATGATCCACTCGCGTTCGCCGTCGCGGAAGCGCATGCGCGCGGTCTCGAGCTGCATGCCTGGGTGAATCCCTTTCGCGCCGCTGTTAGTGCGAGCGAGAAACTGCCGCCTAATCATGTCGCGAAAAAGCACCCGGAATGGGTGCGGCGATTTGGCAAGCAGCTCTGGATCGATCCGGGCGAACCGGACGCGCGTGCTTATGTGATCGATGTCATCACCGACATCGCGCGCCGTTACGACATCGATGGCGTGCACCTCGACGATTATTTTTATCCCTACCCGCTGAAGTCCGGCGAAGCCTCGTTTCCGGACGACGCAAGTTGGCAACGTTACGGTGCGAAAAGCGGGTTGAGTCGCGCCGATTGGCGACGGGAAAATATCAATGATTTCGTGCGCTCCCTTTATCGTTCGGTGAAGGCGCGGAAACCGCGCGCGCGGGTCGGGATCAGTCCGTTCGGCATCTGGCGGCCCGGCGTTCCGCCGACGATCGAGGCGCAACTCGATTCCTATGCGCAACTCTTCGCGGACTCGCGCAAATGGCTCGCCGAAGGCTGGGTCGATTATCTCGCGCCGCAACTCTATTGGGGCATCAAACCGGCAAAACAGAGCTTCCCTGTGCTGCTCGATTGGTGGCGTAAGCAGAGTCACGGAAAAGCGGTCTGGCCCGGGATCGCGACGGAACGGATCGGCTCGAATCGACCAGCGCGCGAGATCACCGAGCAGATCGCGCTGACGCGCAGCGGAACTTCATCGCCGGGCCACATTCACTGGAGCATGAAAGCGCTGATGCAAAACCAGGGCGGGATCGACAATCTTCTCGAGGCCGGCCCTTACGCCGAAAAGGCGGAGGTGCCGCCTCGTTAGGCTAGGAACCGTCTGGCCTAACGAGCATGTCTTCCACCGTCTGAAATTGCTCATGAGCGCGGATCAGATTTTCGAAAGCCGGTTGCTCGCCCACTTCGATTTCCGGCGGAAACTTGGCCCCCGATCGATTCCAACGATCGAGCCACACTCGGTCGAGAAGCTGATGGGAATGCGCTAAGCGGACCGCTGCGGGTGTGAGCGCGATGGTGGTCTCCTCTTTCACGCCTGCGCTGCGACCTTTCGCGACGAAAAACCCGGCGGCGAGAAGCGCAGCGCGCGCAGCGGTCGAGTGCGTGTAAGTGAAAAGCTCCACCGCTCCTCCGCCACAGGCGGCAAAGAGCCGGCGGAAGGTCTCGAGCGTCCATTGCTCGCGATGCGTGCGGCTCGAAAACATGTCGTAGAAAATGAGATCGGGCGGGAGCGGCGCCTGCGTGACCGTTTCCAGGAAATCTCCCCTGACGAGCTGCCAGCTAAGACCGGGATAACGCTTCGATTGCCACGCGCCACGTTCCAATATACCGGCCGGGCCGCCGTGCCGAAGGTAGGGAAACTTGTCGTCGTGCCGCAGGGCGAGGGTGAGAGAATCGAGATCGTTTTCGAAACTTATAATTCTCATCGCTCGCATTCTTCCCATGGAAGAAATGGGAAGTATGCTGGCCTGCGCTTCGTAACACTGGATCGCGGCCATCGCGTTAGCCGCCGCGCCGAGCCCGACATCCCAGATGACGAGCGGCTCCGCGGAAGCGGTGAGGCGGCCCGCCAGGTTGGATTGCTCGACGTAAAGGCTATGGGCTTCCTCCATCGGCGGAGTGCGCATGTGCATGATCTCGCCGGAAGAAACCTGCCGGACGCTGGCGAAACCTTCCTGCGCGATATGGACCTCGTAATTGCCTAACGACATCGACTTGCGGCGCGCGGGCTTCGGGTGCAGCGCCGGGTATTCCCGATCCGACTCCTGCAATAGCTCGCGCTTTTCCCGGTAAAACTCGGCGAAACGGCCGGTCAGGATGCTCTCGCGGATGTCGCGCATGAGCTGGTGATAGAAATGAATGTTGTGCTTGCCGAGAAGCTGCCAGCCCAGTGTCTCGCTCGCCTTTGTGAGGTGATGGAGATAGGCGCGCGAATAGCGGGCGCAGGTCGGGCAATTGCACTCCGGATCGAGCTTATCGTTCGAGAATTTGTAAACTCCGCGCCGCATCTGGAGAAAGCCGCGCGAAGTAAAGACGGCGCCGCGCTGCGCGAGCTGGGTCGGCATGATGCAATCGAACATGTCGACTCCGCGGTGAACGGCTTCGAGGATGTCGAGCGGGGTGCCGACGCCCATGAGATAACGCGGCTTGTCGGCCGGAAGAAGCTGGGCGGTGAATTCGCAGATGTCTTCGCGCTCGCTTCGGCCTTCGCCGACCGCCAGCCCGCCGATGGCGAAACCATCGAAGGCCATTTCGCCTAACGAGTCCGCGCTTTCGCGGCGAAGCTCCTTGAAGAGCGCGCCCTGGACAATGCCGAACATCGATTGCGGCGAATCGCCCCGCGCCGCCAGGCTGCGCGCCGCCCAACGATGCGTGATCTCCATGGCCGCGCGCGCGCTCGCTTCATCCGCGGTCGAGGCGATGCATTGATCGAGCGCCATCATGATGTCGCTTCCGATCGCAATCTGCGTCTCGATGCTGACTTCCGGACTGAGCAGGATGGTGCGGCCGTCGAGGTAGCTTTGGAAACGCGCACCTTCTTCACTCATCGCGCGGGAATGCGGGAGGGAGAAAATCTGGAACCCGCCGGAATCGGTCAGGACCGAGCGATCCCAGCTCATGAAACCATGAATGCCTCCTGTCCGCCGAAAAACCTCGGGGCCTGGACGGAGCAGGAGATGATAGGTGTTCGCGAGCAAAATCTGCGTGCCAGCTTCCTCGAGCGTGCGCGGGAGCTGCGCCTTAACGGTCGCCTTCGTGCCCACGGGCATGAAGAGCGGCGTCCGCACTTCGTTATGCAAAGTGCGAAAGGTCGCGGCCCGGGCGCGGGAGCCGACCGCCTCGCCGTCGAGGCGAAAATTGAGGCGCGAAGGAGTCATCTGGCTTGTCCCACGGAAAGACCCGCTAGGACTTTTCGTGTGTCAGCCGCCGCCGAATCTGTTCCAGCTCTTTACGGTGCGCCGGGTCGGGCTGCGGATAGGACATTTTCAAATCTTTGAGCGCATCGACAATCGCGTCCGCGATGATGAGGCGGGCGTTCTTTTTGTCGTCCGCCGGCACTGCGAACCATGGGGCAACCTTCGTGCTCGTGGCGCGAAGGCAGGCCTCGTAGGCGGCCATGTATTCGTTCCAAAGTTCGCGCTCGCCGAGATCCGCGACGCTGAATTTCCAATTCTTATCCGGCTCCTCGAGCCGGGCGAGGAAGCGCTTGCGCTGTTCGTCTTTTGAAACGTGGAGAAAAAATTTCAGGACGCGCGTGCCGGAGCGGAAGAGATGACTCTCGAGGTCGTTGATCGAGCGATAGCGATCTTGCCAGAACGTTTTCTCGTCGAGCGCCTCGGCGGGCAGCAATTCGGCGCGCAGAATATCGGGATGCACGCGGACGATGAGCACTTCTTCGTAATAAGAGCGGTTGAAAATCCCGATCCGCCCGCGCTGCGGGAGGCAGCGGATCGTCCGCCAAAGAAAATCGTGATCGAGCTCTTCCGGGCTCGGGTGTTTAAAGCTGTAAACCTGACAACCCTGCGGGTTAACGCCCGACATGACATGCTTGATCGCGCTGTCCTTCCCGGCCGCGTCCATCGCCTGGAAGATGAGGAGAAGCGCGTAGCGATTGTGGGCGTAGAGGAGATTTTGCAACTCGCTCATTTCCTCAATTTGGCGGGCCAACAGCTTCCGGTAATGCGACTTCGATTTGTAGAGCGGCTTGGTTGCGGTCGGCGCTGTGCGCAGGCGCCACGAGCGACCGGGCGGGACGCGAAATTTGGCAGCGTTCAGTTTCACGAAAGGCACGTTACGCAAAAAGGCAGTCGATGGCACCACCAAGCGTGAAAGTTCTGCCGGCGGCACTTGAGGTGCTTCGAAAGAATGGACGCAGGCTGTCTCGAGTCGCGGACTACCTCGTCCGACCCTCGAGCGGTCGCTATTACCTGTGAGAAAAGATTTTTCCACCAACGACCAGACGAAAAAGATCGGCGAAATGCTGCCCGCGGCTGCGAGCGAGATGAACAATCTGCTCCAGATCATCGCCGGCACGGTCAAGTTGCTGGAAAAAATCTGGAACGGCGACGAGCGGGCGAAGAAATATTTCGAGATGCTCCACATGAGCACCGACCGCGCGACGGAAGTGATGAGCCGCCTGGTGGAACAAGCCGGCGGGAGTGAACGAAAAATCCTGCTCCATCCGTCGTTTGCCAACCCGGCGCGGTCGCACGCGAAGCTCGGTCATGGAAAATCGTGCTGCGTCATGGTGGTCGACGACGAACCAATGGCGCTCATGCTTTCCCGGCAGGTCCTGACGCAGGCCGGCTTCGAAGTGGTGACCGCCCAATCCGGCCTCGAATGCCTCGACCTTTATCGGGCGCGACCCGGCCGTTTCGATCTCGTCCTGCTCGACCTAAATATGCCGTTGATGGACGGCGAAGATACCTTCCGTCGATTGCGCGAAATCGATCCCAAAGCGGTCGTCGTGCTCAACACCGGGTTCATCGAGGAGGATCGGCTCGGGCAGATGATGACGGATGGCCTGGCGGGCTTCGTTCGCCGGCCATATCAGCCGGCAGAGGTGATTGGTCAGATCCGATCGGTCCTCGCGGCCGCCCGCCCCGGCGAAGGCGGTCCCGGAATTTCGCCGCTGATTCCAATGTAGGCTCCAGTGCGCGGGCGTTCGCCCGGCGCGGAGCGCGGAGTTGATTTGCGAATTGCCGTTTGCGCTCTAAAGATTCGTAGCGCGGCGTCGGGCAAAATCCCGCACGCGGCGCGAAGCATCGAGATACCCCGTGGTGTAACGGTAACACAGCGCCCTTTGGAGGCGTTATTCATGGTTCAAATCCATGCGGGGTAGCGCGCTTGGCGGAGTTCGCGAGCGCCAGCGACTGATCGGCGGATGAGTTATTGCCTAAAAAAAGATGAACCCCTTGCGTCCGGCATTCGCCGGATCGCGCGCGAGCAATTAGAGAAGGCGCTCTGCGAAATCAAGGGACTCTCGCATAAGGGCGAAGGCGCGGCCGTCCATGCGACACGCAAACATATCAAGCGCACGCGCGCGCTATTGCGGCTCGTTAGGCGCGAGCTTGGGCCCGAGATTTTCAAGGGCGAAAACCAGCGCCTGCGTGACGTGGCGAGAAATTTCTCCGGCTCGCGCGACGCGCGCGTGCAGTTGCAGGTGCTCGAAAAACTGCGTGATGGCGCGGACCTGGAAACGGGCTCATGCCCGCAGACAACCGTCGCCCTCAAAAGGGAAATTGCCGACCTCGCGGAAACTTTTGGCGACCAGCAGCCGCGGGCCGCAACGACCTTGCAACAAATCTGCGACCGTCTCGAAGGATGGCCCTTGGAAAGCATCGGGAGCGACGATCTTTCCTGCGCGCTGAAGAAGACTTATCGGCGCGGTCGCAAATCTTTCCGCTGCGTCGCTTCGGATCCAAGCGCGGATAATTTCCATTCGTGGCGCAAGCGGGTGAAGGATCTTTGGTATCAGGCGCAGGTTCTCCAGAATCTAAACCAGACGATCCTGTGCGAGATCGCGGAGGGTGCCAAGACCCTCGGCCATGAACTTGGCGACTTGCATGATCTCGCGTTTTTCCGGGAACGTCTCGAGGGAAGCGCCCAATTTCCAGAGGACGAACGCGCTCTGCTGCTTGGCCTCGTCTGCACCCGCGAGCGCGAGTTGGAACGGGTGGCGCTCGATCTTGGAGCGCGATTTTACGCCGAGAAGCCCGGAGCTTTTGGCCGCCGCCTGCTCGCTTACGCCCGCCATTGGCCGGAGCGCCGAACTTCGGCCTAACGAACCGTCTTGTTCCCGATCAATTCCCGCAGATCGCCGACCGTGGCGTCGATTTTCTTCAGGTCGCGCCGTCTGCCCTTGAGCGGTTTGGCCTCGACCTTGCGGACGAGCGTGATCATGTCGCCGAGGTCGCGAATCCGCGCCTTCGGCAAGTCCCGTTCCCTGGCCCGCTCGCTCGCCCAAGCCGTGACTTCGTCGAGTTCTGCCTCCAGCCGGCTCAGGTAAGCCCGTCCTGTTTGGCGCAGAAGGCGGCGCAGACTAACGAGATCGGTAATCAATGATCTTGCCGGCGAAATTTCCAGGTCCTTCGTCGTCACCCGGCGCGCATTCTGGTTCTTTTTCATCAAATTCCCTAGCCGTCAACCCGAACCGGTGCGGCAGACGCACGATCGGTAGAGGAGGTTCGAGGGCGGCCGCCTGCAGGTTGGTCAGAAGCTCGATCTGGCCGTCGTCGTGTTCCACCAAGGCGGAACAATTTTCGACCCAGTCGCCGCAATTATAATAGGTCGTAGGCCCGATCTGGCGGATGACCGGGCTGTGAATGTGTCCGCAAAGGACACCATCGACGTTAAAGCGCATGGCATAACGAACGATCGCCTCTTCATATGCGCCGATGAAGCTGACCGCGTCCTTGACCCGTTGCTTGACCGCCTTGCTGAGCGACCAGTAGCCAAATCCAAAAATCCGGCGCACGACGTTGACGAGTGGATTGAGCGCGAGCAGAAACTGGTAGCCAACGTCACCAAGGAAGGCGAGCCAGCGGATGTTTTGCACGACGGTGTCGAGCTCGTGGCCATGCATGACGAGCAAACGCCGCTTGTCGGCCGTGACGTGGAGGGCGTGCTTCTGAATGGTGATCGCCCCATAGGCGCCGAGGTGACTGCCGAGGAACTCATCGTGATTCCCCGGGATGTAAACCACCCGCGTCCCCTTGCGCGCCTTGCGCAGGATTTTCTGGATGACGTCGTTATGCTCCTGCGGCCAGTAGATGCCGCGCCGGAGCGACCAGATGTCGATCAAATCGCCGACCACATAGAGCGTCTCGAAGTCGTTCTCTTTCAAAAACGCCAGGAGCGCGGAAGCATTGCTGCCGCGGGTGCCGAGATGGACATCGGAAATCCACGCGGCACGATAGTGATTCGTGCGATTGATCACCACGCCTTCCTTTAACCAAGGCTAACGAGACGGGCAAAACTTCAATTGTTACGTTTTCGCGACGAACGGGATGGCCAGAAATTCGGCTAACAAAGGAGGCTTGACGTTTTTTCGCAAAAGAGTAAAAGCGCGGGATGTTCAAATCCGCTCTTGGTCTAGCTTTCACTCTCTGCCTGGTTGTCGGGTGCGCCGCGCCCCAACCGGCCGGCGCACCGCAAGCCGCCGCCGGCCATCCGCAGTCCACCGCCGTGGCGTCCGTCGATTCCGCATCGGCGAATCAACAGGAATACGACACCGTCTTTGTTCCGCCACCGGTTGGCAGCCTTCTCGGGGGCGGCTCCGTCCGGGTTCCAAAAAAATATAACGGCGTCGACGAACAGGCGCTCAACGGCAACATCCGCAGCCTGAATGCCGCCGCTGGCTCGAAAGACGAACGCCCCTTCGTCGTGACTGCGGTCTCCCGCGCCACCGGAGTGAGCACACAGACTTTGCAGGCTCAACAGGATCTTCTTCGTCTTCGTTTCGGTGAACTCTGCGCGATCAACGCCATCGCCCGCGGCAACACCGCCAAGGCACGCGAAATCGCCGGCCTTCGCTCGCAAGGCCGCAGCTGGACGGATTTGGCGAAAGCCAACGGGCTGAGCGTCGCCACCGTCGCGCAAGTGACTCGCAGCGCCTCCGAAATGACGGCGAACGACTATTCGAACGCCGCGGACCGGCAAAAGGGCGGACAGCGCAAGCTGAAGGACATGGGCGTGAGGCCCGGCCAGCGCCCCGGAAACTAATCCAGCGAACGGGGCTGACGATTCAGTCGGCCCCGTTCCCCCTTCAACCCCAAAATGCGCGCCTTTTCTTCGCGCTGAATTATCTTGACGCGTTCTCGCCTGCAGGAATAAAAATTCCTCATGGCCAAGCGGTTGTTCGGTTTGCTATCGAGCCTCTGCCTGGTCGCCGGCTGCGCAGCTCCGCAGAAATCCGCCAGTCCTCAGGCTTCTGCCGGTCAGTCTGCCGCAGTCGGAACGGTCGACTCCGCTTCGCCTAACGATGACGAGGATTACGAAACTGTGTTCGTTCCGCCGCCGGTCGGAAGCATGCTCGGAGGCGGCTCCGTGCGCGTCGCGAAGACCTATTCCGGCAACGACGAGCGTTCGCTCGCAGGCAACATTCGTCGCCTCAACGCCGCCGCCGGCGAGGCGGTCGAGCGTCCTTTCGTCATCAGCGCAATTTCCCGCGTCACCGGCGTCAGGGAGCGCGAACTGCAGGCCCAGCAGGATGTTTTGCGTCTCCGCTTCGGCGAGCTCTGCGCGATCAACGCCATCGCGCGTGGCGACAGCAACAAGGTGCACGAAATCGCAAGCCTGCGAGCGAAAGGCCGCAGCTGGGGCGACCTCGCCCGGGCAAATGGCTTAAGCATTGCGACCCTCGCGCAAGTGACTCGCAACGCCAATCAACTCACGATCGATTCCTTCAACAGCTCAGCCGAAAGAAGAAAAGGCGGCAATCGCAAAGTCCAGGAGCTGGGAATTCATCCCCAAATCAACCCGAAGAACGGCTGAATCTGGTAGCGGATCAGCTCGTTAGGGAGCCGTCGAAGCAGAGGGGGAAGCCGTGGGAGTGACCAGCGGCGAGGTCGTCGGGATCAATGATGGCGCCGGGCTGCTTCCCGGTGTGGGCGTCGGCGACTCGGCCGGGGTTGGAAAGGCAAAAGTAGGCGCGACCAACGGCGTCGGCGACACGGTTGCACCCTCGTTAGGCGAAGGACTAACGCTCGGGGTGGGCGATGGTGTCGGCGTCGGTGAAGGCGTGGGCGTCGGGGTTGGAATCAGGTTCGCCCAATGATGCAGCGGCACGCTCGCGCCGCCCATTTCCTGGACCAACTTCTCGCACCGCGCTTGGATCTTATCCAAGTCGGGCGGACCGAAGGGCGTGTCGGCCGTGCCGGGAAAAATCAGGTAGGTGACCTTGAGATCGCTCACCGGCCGGTTGTAGGGCGTTGAGACCGGGTTGATTTCCTTGGCGATCCGGAGCGAAGCTTCGCCCACCTTGTCGTTAGGCCCGACATCGCCCACAATCGCGGGAAAGATCTCGTTCCCGTAGACGACCACCGCGTAATCCCCCACACGCCCGGTATCCGGGGAGCGGGTGAAAATGCCCGGGAGCACGATATATGGATCGGTCGAGGCGATGAGAAAACTGAAGCGCTTGAGTGAATCGACCTCGTCCTTCATCCGCTGGATGCCGATCCGCAGATCGCGGTTGCGTTCCATCGTCAGGCCCTTCTGTGCGAATTCCGTTTCGTAGCGCAGCAACTTCGCTTCCGCCACGGGCAGGAACGGATTCACCTGCGCCGTCTTTTTCTTCCAGCGATAGCTCGTGAACGGCTTGAAGTTCGCCGACTTCCCGTCGACCGCCGGCAGCCGGTCGGAATCGGAACCGTCCGCGTCCACATCCATCTCCGACTGGAGGAGGATGGCCTTCCGTTTCGTCTCGGGATTCTGCAGCCGCAGGATCGCCTGGCAATCAAAGAAGTTATGCCGCGAAAGAAGTTGATCCAGCCTAACGAGATCCTCCCGCAGCGTTTGCACCTTGAAATCGTAGAGCTCCTTGAAGAGCGGCGAGACCGGATCGGGACCGAGCGCCGTGCCGAGTTTCGGGAGCAGCTTCGGCAACTCCGGCGTCACCTTCGCCAGCTCCTCGACCGTTTGGTTCGGCGTCGGCACGCGCACGTTCAACTTCACATCCAGCACATAACTTTGCGGATCGCTCCGCTCCTCCGAGGCCGGGCCGCCGGGCGTCGGATCGACCTCCGCATGCACCGTGATCCCGCTCCATAATTTCGCCGTGTCCAATTTCCCGCCAATAACCGGCGGCCGCGTCGGCGTCGGGACAATCTCCGGGGTCGCTGTCGCGGTCGGGTGCGGAGCCGGGCCGAGCTTTTGCAATCCGAGCCGGAGCCGCTCGAGCGAAATCCAGCGCAGAACGATCGCGCCGAAGAGTCCGAGGAAGAGCAGGAACGCCAGCCAGCGCAGCGTTCGTAGTCGGAACTTCCGCACGCGCAGCCGCTATTTGCGGAACCAGGCGATGATGGCAAAAGCGACGCCGAGAATGCTGAGCAGCGCCATCACCCCGTCCGGCATCATTTTTCCGGCGCGGATGAACCCCGGGAGAAATTTTCCGGCCAGCAAAACCGAGACCAGACCGCCGAGGATGAGTCCGGCCGCGACATGGCCCGGCAACAAAAACGCCGCCACCAAGAGGAGCACACCGCTGATCGAGCCGGCAATGAGCGAGGCCGTGCTCGCCGCCTTCACGTAGCCCATGATTCCGCCGGCAATCGTCAGGAGACCGAAGACGATGAAGTAAATTTTTGTCGGACTAAACATAAGGTGAACCTCTTCGAGATTCGTTAAGCCAGATCATCCGCCCTGTCCAGCGAGCGGGAGTTCCGCGCGCGCAGCGGAGTGCTGCAGGACAAACGTCTCCCCGATCTCGCGCAGCGCGATCCGCTCCGGCTCCCCGGCCAGCGCCCTAACGAACCGCTCGATCGGCTCCCGGAAAGGCTCGAAGCTGAGCTTAAACGTCTGGTGATGCACCGGCAGGATGAAGCGCGCCCCGGCCGCATCCGCCATCGCGACCGCCTGCTCCGGGTTGCAATGCGCCCGGATCCACGGCTGATACGCGCCGATCCCAAAGATCGCGAGATCGTAGGGCCGCCCATCGCGCAGGGCGGCAAACTCATTCGTTAGGGCAGTGTCGCCCGCAAAGATGATCCGGTGTCCGTTGCGTTCCAGGATGTAGCCATTGTAGCCGCGGTAAGTGTCGAACTGCATCCGCGCGCCCCAGTGGTTGACCTTGAAAGCCCTAACGACCATCGAGCCCGCCGCCGTTTCCACCTCGGCCGACTCGCCCCAGCCCAGCTCCGTGATCCGGCGCAGCTTTGTCCAGCCGAGCAGATCGCGCGTGCGCGGCGCCGTCACCACCTGCGTGCGGCCGTCGAAGCGCCGCAGCGTGCGCCAATCGATGTGATCGAAATGGGCGTGCGAAAGCAGAACGAGATCGATCGGCGGCAATTCCTCGATCGTCAGCGCCGGCTCCGTCAGGCGCTTCGGCCCGATCGCGGTGCCGGG
>DASXYO010000043.1:0-8569 GCA_036502465.1 Chthoniobacterales bacterium | reverse complement strand
ATATGCTTCTCGGGAGAATTTATATGCTTCGCGACGAGTTTTGTGTCCGTTCCCGCGCGTCGTATATGCGATCCGCCAGGTTTCATGTGCGATCTGCGGCGTTTTATGTGCGCTGGGAAAAGTTCCGCATGCGTCGGCCGGCGATTTGTATGCGTCCAGCTTTGTTTCGCATGTGTCTGAAGGAGAATTCTGACGGATCGTGATTCTGCCGGTTCGAGCTGAATGGCTGGTCGAGGAGGCGGTGGTGCAAGACTGGGCGAGGCGATCTCGCGGACGCGCAACCGTTTCGCTAGGCATAAACAACCAGCCCGATCTCTTCCGGCAGGTGGTCGGATACTTCGCGGATGACGCTCCCGCGCAGGAGGCTGACGAGCGCGTTGCGCCGCGGCGCGCCGAGGATGAGGAGCGAGGCGCCGATCGTGGCTGCGATGTCGACGATCGCTTCCGGGGCCGACTCGGAGACGGCGTAGCAAAAGAGCGGCGGACGAGCCCCGGCGAATTGTTTGGCCGATTGGAAAATGGCGCGGGCTTCTTCATCTTGCGGCCATTTGCGTTTCCGATCTTCTTCGGTGAGGAACCGCTGTTCGCGCACGAAGAGGAGGTAGAGCTGGCGGCCGGTCTCCTCGGCCTGGTGCAGGGCGTAATCGAGCGTCCGCCCGCGGGAGCGGACGGCGCAGAGGATGGAGCGGTCGGCGTGGCCGTTGCGCTGCGCCAGTTCGACCTGGCCTGGCGAGGGTAGAATGGGGAGTTGGCCGGGAGCAACCGGGCCTTTCCCCAACCGAATGCGCCGCTCCTGCACCAAACCGCGCATGACGAGCCCAACCGCGAGAATGGTGAAGGCGAAATAACGCGCCTTTGGTTTCTCGACCAGGAGCGAGATCTCGATCGCGGCCATGACGAGGAAGGTGCCGAACATGAGGATGCGTTCCCAGCGTTTGAGTTCCGCTTTCCGGTCGGTGCAGGTGGCGCCGAGATTGGTTGCGATCGCGCCGACCACACCCACGGCGTAGAGGTCGGCCAGGCCGGAGAGGTCCTTGACGGCGATGACGAGGAGGATCGGGACAATCGTCGCCAGTAGCATGCCCGCGCTCGGCACGCCCCATCTGTTGAGTTTCTGAAAGACGCCAGGGATTTCGCGATCGCGGGCCATCAGAAACTGGATCGTGATCAGGTCGACGATGGCGGTATTGGTCGCGGAAAGGAGCAGCAGCGCGAAGACGATGCTGACGATCGCGCCGAAGGCCTGCCCGAAGGCGGGTCCAAAGGCGTGGCCGCCGAAAACCTGGCCCATGTAGCGCAGCATGTAGTCGCGCACGCCCGCTGCGCCGGGGGCGTTGACGTCGCCGTCGACGATCTGCAGCCCGCCGAGGGCGTTCATGGCGAGGCCGAGGAGGGCGGTGAAAAGGCAAACCTCGATCATGACCCAGAGGATGGCGGGGGTGGAAGTTTTACGGACGGAGGGGTGTTCGATCGTGCTGCCCGGGTCGAGCTTCATCACGCCGGTGGCGTTGGCGATCGCCTCCACGCCGGAAAGGGCGAGGACGATGCCGACAAAGCCGCCCCAGTTATGCCAAAAGCCGCCGTGAAGTGGCTGGAGGTTTCCGACGGCCACCCCGAGATGCGGAAGGCTGAGGAGCCCAAGGATGACCACGACGATCGCGGTCGGGACGGAGATGAGAAAGGCGAGGCCGCCGGTGTGTTTCGGGCCGAGGAGATTGAGGAGGCCGATGACGAGGATGGCGCCGGCAGCGAACATTTCCGGATGCGGAACGCCGAGATATTGGAACCCGGAAAACGCGCTGATCGCCGCCGTGACCAGATAATCGGCGATGAGCAGGAACGCCCCGACGATCGAGACGATCTCGGAGCGATGCCGCACGCTCGCGTAAACTCCACCGCCATCCGGGTAGAGGCGGCAGATGATGATGTAGTTGATTCCTACGAGAGCAGTCAGCCCGCACATGACCGCGATCAGCCAAAAGGAGGCGTAGCCGCCGACCGCAAAGGCGAGGCCGATGACGTAGGCTTTGCTCGTGCCCCAATCGCCGTAAAGGATGGCGGCGGCGCGCGGGGTATTGACGTTGCGCGGACGCTTAGTGCCGGTCGGGATCATCGATGGAAGGGATCGGCGTTTCGTTCCAGGAGGCAGGCGGCGCATTCGCAATGTACCAGGTCCAGAAGGGCGGCTCGCCCTCGGCGCGCGGCAGCGGCGCCGGTTCCGTCTTCGATTCCCGCCGGTGCAGAATGAGCAAGATCGTTTGCATGCCCTAACGTCATGCGACGACCGCGGGGAACGTGAATTAAGATGTGGGGCGGAAGTATTAAAAGAGCATTAACGCGCGGCGGCGTGATCAGGCGTCGATCGAGAGGCGGTAACCGATTCCCACCTCGGTCTTGATGAGGGGCGGCTGATCGCGATCGGTCTCCAGTTTCTTGCGCAGGTGAGTGACGTAAACCCGAAGATATTGCGCCTGCGACTCAGCCTTCTCGCCCCAGACGGTGCGCAGGAGCTGGCGATGAGTCACCACTTTGCCGGCATGCTGCACGAGCACGCGGAGGAGTGAGTATTCCGTCGGCGTCAGTTTCACTTCTCGTCCGTCGAGGTGCACCTGACGCGCGGCGAAATCGACGGAGAGGGCGCCCTCGGTAAAGACTGCGTCGCCGGTCTCGGCAAGGGTCCGGCGTTGCAGGACTCTCATCCGCGCGAGCAGCTCGGCGGTGTCGAAAGGCTTGGAGACGTAGTCATCCGCGCCGGCATCGAGCGCTTCGACTTTCTCCGCCGCTTCGTCGCGCACCGAGAGGATCAGGACCGGGACGTTGCTCCACTCACGCAATCGTCGCAGCACCTCCACGCCTTCCATATCAGGCAGCCCGAGGTCGAGGAGAACGACATCCGGCCGGCGCTGCACAATTTCCAAAAGCCCGGCCTCGCCTGTCTCGGCTTCGTGAACCTGGTGGCCGGCAGCTTCCAAAGCGAGGCGAAGCAAGCGGCGAATCTGTTTCTCGTCATCGATGATGACAACGGTGCGACCGGTTTTCATGTGATGGGCTCGACCGCGCGCGCATCAGTCATTCGTGCGGGCAAGGTGATCGTGAAGCACGCTCCGCCGTCGGCGAGATTTCCGGCTGTGAGCTTTCCGCCATGGGCTTCGATAAATCCGCGCGCAATCGAAAGACCGAGTCCGAGCCCGCCGGCTTTCGCGGCGTCGCCGCGGTAGAATTTTTCGAAGAGGAGCGCTTCATCGCCGGGCCTGATTCCCGGCCCGCGGTCGCTCACGGTGATGTGCAACTTGTCGGCATCGGTCCGCGCGGCGATTTCAATTGGCGCTCCGGTGGGTGAGTAGGCGGCGGCATTCCCAATCAGCTTGGCCACGGCCTGCTCGACGAGCGCATGATCCAGCGAGACGAGGGGCAGATCGTCCGGGGTCCGCACGTTTACTGGGTGCGAACTGAGAGCCTCGCGCTCGGAGTCGATCGCTGATTCCAAAAGATCGCGCACGTCGCACCATTCGCGCTTTGGTTCCACCACGCCACTTTCGAGGCGAGTCATGTCGAGCAGGTTGTTCACGACCCGGTTCAGCCGATGCGAACCATCCTTGATCTCGGTGGCGAGTTGCCGAGTGAGCGCGCCGTCGTTCGCGCCCGACGTGGAAAGGGCAAGTGCTTCACTGGCGGCGCCGATCGCCGCGACCGGCGTCTTCAATTCGTGCGAAACGCAGTCGAGCAGAGCTTTGCGCAACCGTTCTGATTCTTCCGCCACCCGCACCTGCGAGGCGAGTTGCTCGCGCGCGCGCAGCCGTGTCGTTAGGCTGCCGACCGCGAGGGCGACGATGAAGTAGGTCGCGAACATCAGGCCATCCTCGAGTTTCGCGATGCGAAAGGTGAAGTGCGGCGGGATAAAGAGAAAATTCCAAGAGAGTGCGCTCAAAGCCGCCGCGATCAGGACGGGCCAGCGCTCCAGCACCATTCCAGCCAACAGAACGCCAAGGAGGTAAACGAGCGCGATCGCTTCGTGACCGATGAGCGAGGCGAGAAACCAGCAGATCGCGGTTAGGGCGCCCACTCCCGCGATGGCGGTGATGAATTCATTCTGACGTAAGCCGCGCGCCGGCGACGGAGATGGTTCGCGCTTCATACTCGAGAACGGCAACTTAGGCTGGGATGGCCGGGAATAACCAACCGGTCAGGCAGCACTGTAACTACTTTGCGCGGGCAAAATGAACGCAATGAGAACCACGGTTCGCTCATACGACTGCGGTCTCGGTTTCCTCGATCACCTCGGGCGGCTTTGGTTTTCCGTAGAGAACGGCGAGAAGCACACCGGTCACGACTAACAAAATGCCGAGCACGCTCTGGGTCGAATAGCGTTCCCCGAAGATCGTGATGCTAAAGATAACCGCGTAAACGAGCCCGATGTAATTCAGGACTGCTACCTTCGCGATCCGTTCCGATTGGAGAGCTTTGGTCAGGCAGATTTGGCCGATCTGGGTAAGGACGCCGCACATGAGAAGCGAAATCCATTCCCACGGAGACGGCGTGTGCCAGCTAAACAAAATGAAGACAAGCCCAGCCGCGATCCCAACGAGCTGGAAGTGGAGCACCACCACGATGGGCGCCTCCCGTTCCCGAAGCCGGCGCACGAGGTTGTAGGCCATGCCGGAACAGAGGGCAGAGGCGATGCCGATGAGGAGGTAAAAGGTGGAGATGCGCGAGTTGAAGCCCTTAAGCACGAAGACGCCGGCGAAGGCTATTCCGTAAAAGAACCATTGCCGCGCCGGAACCATCTCGCGCAGCACGAAGACGCCGATGAGCGCGGTGAAGATCGGGGACAGGTATTGAATCGTGACCGCGGTGGCGAGGTGCATGTGCTGCACGGTCACGAAGAAGGCAAAGAGGGCGAGCGTCCCAAATGTACCACGCGCGATAAGAAGAGCGTGGTTGTTCCCTTTCCAATCGAGCCGACGCCGCGCGATCTCGACTCCGCAGATGATTCCCGAGACGAGGCAGCGGAAGAAGACGATCTCCATCGCCGGGATGCGATCGAGCTGCTTCACGAAGACGTTCATCGTCGCGAAGGCAAGCGTTGCGAGAAGCATGTTGCCGACGCCGCCCGAGAGATAGTGCGACCCGGCGTGAGGGGCGCTCTCTGCGGCCTGATGCATGACGGGATGTCTTACTCGGGGGCGCCAATGGAAACAAGGCGAGGCAAAGTTTGGCACGCAAATCCCGGCTGAACTTTCCCGCTTTCCTGCTTACCCGATTCGCATACTTTCCCCGGTGCAAAAGACGATGAAAGCATTGGTCAAACAGAAGGCGGAGCCCGGTCTCTGGCTGGAAGAAGTGCCGGTGCCGGAAGTCGGCGGCGACGATGTCCTGATTAAGATCTGCAAGACCTCGATCTGCGGGACGGACGTCCATATCTATAACTGGGACGCGTGGTCGCAGAAGACGATCCCGGTGCCTATGGTGGTCGGCCATGAATTCGTCGGCGTGGTCGCGCAAATCGGCGAGCGAGTGAAAGGCTTTGCGCCCGGCGATCTCGTGACCGGGGAAGGTCACATCGTCTGCGGCCATTGCCGAAATTGCCTCGCCGGACGGCGCCATCTTTGCCCGAACACGCAGGGCGTCGGCGTCAATCGCCAAGGCGCGTTTGCCGAGTTTCTATCCATTCCAACTTCGAACGTCTGGCACGCTGATCCGAATATCCCGCTCGATGTTCTCTCCTGTTTCGATCCGTTAGGCAACGCCACTCACACCGCCCTTTCCTTCGACCTGATCGGCGAGGATGTGCTCATCACGGGTGCGGGACCGATCGGCTGCATGGCGGTCGCGATTGCCCGGCATGCCGGGGCGCGCAACGTCGTCATCACGGACATCAACCCCTACCGACTCGAGCTGGCGAAGAAAATGGCTCCGAATGTTTTCGCGCTCAACGTGCGCGACGCCACCCTGGCCGACGCCATGAAAGAGCTCGGCATGAAGGAAGGCTTCGATGTCGCGCTCGAGATGTCGGGCAGCCCGAAGGCGATGGCCGACCTGCTCCCGGTGATGTTTCACGGGGGCAAGATCGCGTTGTTAGGCATCATGCCCGACTCGGCGGCGATCGACTGGAACGTCGTGGTCTTCAACGGGCTCACGATCAAGGGAATCTATGGCCGCGAGATGTATGAGACTTGGTACAAGATGACGGCCATGATCCAAAGCGGACTCGATATTTCGCCGGTCATCACCCATCGCCTCCCCTACACGGAGTTTACGGAAGCGATCGAATTGATGAAGTCCGGCAACTCCGGCAAGATCGTGCTCGACTGGTCGGCGGCGTAGCGGCGAGAGAACCGGCGCATGAAGCCGGGAAATTTCTGGCCTGTTTCGAACGCCTTTCACGCGTTAAGAGGTATGGGGCAAACCATTCCGCACAGTGGTTTCGCTCGACATGCCCGGAAAATTGTTAGGTAATCGGCAGAACAAGTCGCGATGCCAGATATCGATGCCGAGATTGTCCTGATCGACAGGAAGATCATTTTTCTTTGCGAAAACCGCCCAGTGACCGGTCGGGACGTAATCGATGCCGCGATTTTCCGCGGCGAACTGGAGCCGGAATGGAAAAACCTGCTCCGCCTGCTGGCCGCCGAGCATCGAGCCGATGAACAAAACCTCGAGTGCGATGACGACGCGATCGACGCGGCGGTCGAGCGATTCCGTTATCAGCGGGACCTGATCACGGCCGAGGAAACCGAGCAATGGCTGGCCCTTCGCGGGCTATCGCTGGGCGATTTCAGCGGGTATTTTGCGCGCCATTACTGGGGCGATAAATGGGACGACGTCGAAGCGCAAGAGATCGATTACTTCAGCGCGGCTAACGACACCCGCAAGAAGCTGCTGGACGAGCTGATTCTCTCCGGCGAGCTGGACCCGATGGCGGAACGCTTCAGCCGGCGGCTTTCCTCGAAATGCGCGGCGGGCGCGACGAGTGTCGTTCCGCAAGCGATCGAGGAAGAACGGGCCGCTTTCTTTGAACGTACCGGGATTAGCGCGGAGGATTTGCCGGCATGGCTGGAGAAAGTGGGGCGCGACCAGGAATGGCTCGACGAGGCTCTCGCGATGGAGGCAATTTATCGCCGAGGCATGGGCAAGCTTCTTTCCCACCAGGCGCGCGAACACCAGCTCGCGGCCCTCCGTTTGCCGCTTACTCGTTTCGAGGTGGAAACGATCGAATTAGACTCACTCGACGCCGCTCGCGAGGCGCTGCTGTGCGCGCGCGAAGACGGCATGTCGATGGAGGAAGTGGCCGCGGAAGGGCGTTACCCGTACCGTCATCCGGAGGTGCTGCTCGAGGAAGTGCCGGAAGATTTGCAGCAGAAATTTCTCAGCCTGCACCCGGGCGAAATCCTCGAGCCGATCGCGCGCGGCGACGGCTTCCATCTCTGCCGAATCATCGGCAAGGAAGAGCCCGACCTCAACGATCCGGTGGTGCAGGAACGAGCCGACCAGTGCATTCTCGACCGACATTTTTCCGACCTCACAACCCGCTACATCCAGTGGCGGATTCTTTTGGCCTAACGACATGAAAGCGAACGACGAGAATCTCCTCCGCCGTTCCTCGCTCTTTCAATTTCTGCCCGAAGAACATTTCGAACAGCTCCGCCCGCTTCTCCAGGAAGAGAACTATGAGTTCGGTGATCTTCTCGTTAGGCAAGGCGAACCGGCCGATGCCTTCTATATTCTGATCTCAGGCCGTGCGCGGGTCGTGAAAGCCGATCAAAACGGCAACGAAATCGTGCTCGCGACCCTGAAACCGGGTGACAGCTTCGGCGAGGCGGCCCTCTCCGAAGCCGGGACCCGCAGCGCAACCGTGCGCTGCAGTACGGCGGTCGAAGCCCTGCGCCTGGATCGCGCGGATTTTCTCCAACTGGCCGAGGAAACGCCGGAGCTGAAGCATTACGTCGAGATGACCGGGCGGCATCGCGCGCTCCACGGTTTTCTTTACGAGTTCAGCAATTTCGGACGACTGCCCGTGCCGGCGCTCCGGACTTTGGTGGAGAAATTGACCCCGGTCGAAGTGGCGAAGGGCGAGTCGATCATCCGGCAGGGCGATCCGCCGGGCGCCATGTTCATTCTCGAGAAAGGGCGGGCGCGTGCGTTCAATTCCAACAACGGCACGCAGCATAACCTCGCTTTTTATCGCGACGGCGATTTCTTCGGCGAACTCTCAATCCTGAATGGCTCGCCCCGCGCCGCCTCGGTCGAGGCGTTCAGCGATTGTCGCCTTCTCGCGCTCGAACCGGAGGCGGTTCGTGACTTAAAACACCGTTACCCGGAATTTGGGAAGCTGATGGAAGAGCGCCTCGCGCAATATGAGGCGAAAACGGAAGCGCGTGTCCCGCTCGATTTCACAACCGAGATGCTGCCAGCGGAAGTTGCCGCGCATGACAAGATCGGCGTCGACAAAAAAGCCGAGCCCGCCAAGGAAGGCACGGAAGATCCATTCGCGGACGAGAGCGGTTTGTTCCGCAAAAGCAAAAAGCGCATCCGCAAGATCGAGGCGATCGAGCAGATCGACGAAATGGAT
>DASXYO010000042.1:0-3321 GCA_036502465.1 Chthoniobacterales bacterium | reverse complement strand
AAACGATAGGTGCGCGGAGCGAATTTCTTCCCCGTCCCAATGAGCCGCGAGAGCGCAACATAGGCCAGGGCGATCACCGCGAACGACCAAAGCCAGCCGGCGAAGCGATGCCCCGCATAATACCAGACGGCCGCGGCCAGGATGCAGGCGAACGCCATCGGGAGCATGAATTTCCAGGCGAAATTCATCATCTGATCGACCCGGACCCGCGGCAGCGTCCCGCGAATCCAGATGAAAACGAAAAGCAGCACCCCGAGTTTGAGAAAGAACCACAAATAGGAGGGCACAACCTCGAGCAGGCGAATCGGCGCATGCCAGCCGCCGAGAAAAAGGGTCACGGCCAGTCCGCTGATCGCGAACATTCCGAAATATTCCGCGAGAAAAAAGATGGCGTATTTGAATCCGGAGTATTCCGTCATGTGGCCGGCGACGATTTCCGATTCGCCCTCCGGCACGTCGAAAGGCGTGCGATTCGATTCCACCAGCCCAGAAACGAAAAACAGGATGAAAGCGGCTGCGCCCCAGGGGGTGAAAACGAACCAGTGCGGGAACACGCCTAACGAGTAGCCGGCCTGCGCGGCCACGATTGCGTCCGGCATGAGCGAGCCGGTTACCATCACCACCGGCAGCACGGTAATGAGGAGCGGCAGCTCGTAGCTGACCATCTGTGCGATCGCGCGCATCGCCCCGAGCATGGAAAATTTATTGTTGCTCCCCCAGCCGGCCATGAAAACACCGACCTCATTGGTCGAACCGACGGCGAAAAAAAAGAGAATCCCGCCATCGATCGCGAAGGGCGTCATGTTGCGGCCGTAGGGGATCACCCCGAGCGCGAGAATCGCGGCGGCAGAGATCAGGATCGGCGCGAGAAAGTGGACCACCTTGTCGGCCCGCGCCGGCACGATGTCTTCCTTGATCAGCATCTTGATTCCGTCCGCCACCGGTTGGAAAAGACCGAAGGGGCCGACGCGATTGGGACCGTAGCGGTTTTGGATGCGCGCGAGAATTTTTCGCTCAAACAACGACATGAGAGCGAAGAGCGTGAGAAAGACGACCAGTAGCGCTGTGATGTTGAGGAGGCTGGAAACAATCTGCCCAACCCAATCCGGCGCCCCGGCAAAGAGCGCGAGCAGACGCTCCTTCCCGAGGACGAAAATTTGATCGAGAAACCCGCTCACGTTGCGATGAAGAAAAGCGGGGCCGGGTTTGATAGGCAAGACAGGAATGCCATTCGGAACGAATTCGCCTCCGGCCCGCGGATAAGAATTTTGTTTTGTTTCGCCGCCCGACCAGCTATTCGTTGCTCGCGCATGGAGAACGATCGCCGGTCGATTCGACCTCAGCTAATTCGTTAGGCGACGGATCCCGGGAGATTTCGCTGCCGCAACCAGCCACTAACCTATGACAAACGATCTGGCGGATTTAATGGAACAGGTGAAAGCGAAGAATCCGGGCGAGCCGGAATTTCACCAGGCGGTGCACGAAGTTTTCGGTTCGCTCGCGCCCGTGCTGGATAAGCACCCGGAGTATCGCAAAGGAAAAATCCTCCAGCGCATGGTCGAGCCGGAGCGCGTCGTCATGTTTCGCGTCCCGTGGATCGATGACGCGGGCGAAGTGCAGGTGAATCGCGGGTTCCGCATCGGGATGAGCAGCGCGATCGGGCCCTACAAGGGCGGGCTGCGTTTTCATCCCTCGGTCAATCTTGGCATCCTCAAGTTTCTCGCCTTCGAGCAGGTTTTCAAAAATAGCCTGACGACTCTGCCGATGGGCGGCGGCAAGGGCGGTTCGGATTTCGATCCGAAAGGGAAAAGCGACAACGAGGTGATGCGTTTTTGCCAGGCCTTCATGGCCGAACTCTCGCGCCACATCGGACCGTATCGCGACGTCCCGGCGGGCGACATCGGCGTCGGCTCGCGCGAGATCGGTTTCCTCTTCGGGATGTATAAGAAATTGCGCAACGAATTCACCGGCGTCCTGACTGGAAAAGGCATCGGCTGGGGCGGTTCGCTCATTCGCCCGGAGGCGACCGGCTACGGCGCGGTTTATTTCGCGGCCGAAATGCTCGGCACGCGCAATGAAAATTTGAGCGGCAAAGTTTGTCTCGTCTCAGGGAGCGGCAATGTCGCGCAATATACGGTCGAGAAATTGATCGAGCTTGGCGCCAAGCCGATAACATTGTCCGATTCCAACGGCTACATCTATGACGAAGCGGGCATCAACCGGGAAAAGCTCGCCTTCGTCATGGATTTGAAAAACGTCCGGCGCGGCCGCTTGAAGGAGTATGCCGACAAATTCAAGGGCGCGGTCTTTACCGCGGACGACGGCACGCTCGATCATAACCCCCTCTGGAATCATCCCGCGCAATGCGCTTTCCCGAGTGCGACGCAGAACGAGATAGGCGAAAAGGACGCCGAGAACATGCTGCGCAATGGCGTCTACGTCGTCTCGGAGGGAGCAAACATGCCGACCACGAGCGGCGGCGTGGATCGCTTCCTCGACGCCGGAATCCTCTTCGGTCCGGGCAAAGCGGCCAATGCCGGCGGCGTCGCCACCTCCGGTCTCGAGATGGCACAAAACAGCATGCGTCTGTCGTGGACGCGCGAGGAAGTGGATGCTCGATTGCAGGGGATCATGAAAGCCATCCACAAAACCTGCCGCACGACGGCGGAACGTTTCGGCACACCGGGCAATTACGTCAACGGCGCGAACATTGGCGGCTTCCTCAAGGTCGCGAACGCCATGCTCGACCAGGGCGTGGTGTGATCCGAGTGATGCAGCCGTCTCCTTACTTCTTCCTCATCATCTTCTGCGGGGTCGCGCTGGTTTTTCCGATCATGCCACTCATCCTGGCATGGATGTGGCGACGATTTTTCCAGCCGCCCAAGCCGGGTCTCGCCAAGAACGCGACCTACGAGTGCGGCATCGAGTCGTTAGGCGAAGCGCAGGTCCAGTTTCATTCCCAGTACTATCTCTACGCCATCATTTTTCTGATCTTCGACGTTGAATCGATCTTTCTCGTGCCGTTCGCGGTCGCCTTCACCGGGTTGCCCTTCGGCGCCTTTATTGCGATTCTGGTTTTCCTCCTTCTCCTTCTCGAAGGGCTGGTTTGGGCCTGGGGCAAAGGATGTTTAACTTGGGCAAGATGATGGCGCAGCAAATCGACGACGGGCTCCGCAGCGAGCTGCAGAAGCAGGGCATCTGGGTGACCTCGATGCAGGAGCTTTATAACTGGGGCCGCAAGAATTCGATCTGGCCGCTCCAGTTCGGCCTCGCCTGTTGCGCGATCGAGATGATCGCGACCGCTGCCTCGCGCTACGATCT